>JBCBKQ010000160.1:0-13248 GCA_038521595.1 Cyanobacteria bacterium J06627_28
CATTTGTGCGTACTTTTTCGGAAGTTGATGTGTTTTCTGGTGAGAAAATAAAAACGCCTTATCCCTTTAGCCTTCACTAGACTACGCACTTTGATAAAAGCCTAAGGGATAAGGCGTTTTTATTTTCTCACCAGAAAACACATCAACTTCCGAAAAAGTGTGGACTAATACCAAAGTGAAAAATGTTCTCGGTGCAGGCTATTAAGCTCAGCACCTTTAGTCTTATAGGCTGTAAGCTACCCACTTCACTCGCTGATTTTGCATCTTTGACAGCGTATCTAAAGGAGGCGTATTTAGCCCAACGCAGTGTGTAGTTATTAAAATCGGCGCAGATGCTTACAATCTGCAGCTTTCGTTTGTATCAATACCATTTCTGTCATGCCAAAACGGTTCCGCCTGAGACCTGGTTCTCAGCTTTTACTTTTTCTAATTTGCTTTACCTTAGGGGTCTGGATTCTACGAGGGCTAACGCTGCTTTCCTTTCTCCCTGGCATTGTGCTCTGGCTGCTGGTTTTAGCCTGCTTAGGCGTCTTCATTTTCAATAGTCTGCAGTCTATTCGATAGGGTTCGCTCACGGCGACGCAGCTGCATTTCTCGGCCCACGCTTAGATTTAGCAAGTCACCAATTAGCATCACCAAAGACGTAATCCATAGCCACAGCAGCAGCACAATCACCGTTGCCACGGCGCTGTACACAAAGTTGCCAAAGTGAGTCACATACAGCCGAAACAGCCCAGAAATGACCGCCCACGATAGCGCGGCCAGCACAGCTCCAGGTATCAATGGCTTGCCAGCGCTCCACCGACTCGGGCCAAACCGATAGATAAACGCAAACGCCGCCGACATGATCCCCAGTGCTAGCGGCCAGCGAAAGAGTGCCCAGGCTTGCTTTACCCACGGGCCAACCTCTCCGCTACGATCCACCAGCTGAGCCACCACCCAGTCGCTGATAAAAACTAGGCTAGACGAGGTAATCAGCAGCGCAATAGTCCCTAGCGTCAGTGCAATAGAGACGAGTCTGGCTTTCCAAAAGGGACGCCGCTTTCGCACCGGGATCTGATGGGTTTGATCAAGCGATCGCATCGCTGCACTCATCGCCCCTGCCGAGGCCCACAGCGCAAAGGCAAAACTCACCGAAAACAACCCACGGCTTTGATTTTCAGTGACCACTGACTCGAAGCCATAGAGCAACTCGGGGACGCCTACAGGTGCCACCTCACTCAGCTGCTGCGTCAGAGTAGCGAAAGTTTCCTTTAACGGACTAAATAGACCGATGGCCGTTAAAAAAGCCAAAATTGCTGGAAACAAACCCAGCATAAAGTTGTACGCCATTTCTGACGCCAGGCTAGGCAGCCGCTGCCGAAAGGTATCTCGAATAACCCGCTTGGCAACCCGCAGATTGATATGGCACAAAAATCGGAAGAAGGCGATCGGAGATAGCGTATGCCAAAGACGTCGGAGAGGCCTTTGCTGGCGATAAGTTGCCGATATTTTCTTAGAAATGTCGCGGGGGCGAGAAGACACAAGCGGACCTGTTCCTTCAAAACTTAGTGACTAGCCATGATTTTAACCGTATACAGCAGTCGGGGATTTGTTTTCTCGGCTGACTAAAACTGAAAGTAAATGAAGGCGGTGTAGCTGACGGGCACCAGGGTCAAAATGATGGCAGCTGCAAAGCCATAGCCAACGGCAAATAGCTGCTTGGGTAACGGTGCGATCGCCTGCTCCCAAACCCGCCGCGACGTCAGCCAGTGCACACAGCCCAACACAAAAATTACGCCCAGCAGCTGCAGGCTAAACTGCTCCACCCCAGGTGAGCTAAACAGCACAAACGAGCGCAGCACTGTCACCGCTGAGGCAAAGCTATCTGCCCTAAAAAATATCCAGGTAATACACACCCAGTAAAACGTTAGCAATACGCTAGCCAGCTGTAGCCACAGCGAAGGACTCGCCAGCATAGGCACTCGCCGAGCAATCTTGCTCCACTCCTTATGAACAATCAGCGCGCCCCCATGCAGCGCGCCCCACACTACAAACGTCCAGGCCGCCCCGTGCCACAGACCACCCAGCACCATCGTCAGCATCAGGTTGCGATAGGTAAACCACTGACCACCGCGATTGCCCCCTAGCGGGATATATAGGTAGTCCTTTAGCCAGGTCGATAGGCTAATGTGCCAACGCCGCCAGAAGTCAGTAATACTGCTCGCAAAGTATGGAAAGTTAAAGTTCTCACATAGCTCGTAGCCCAGCAGCCCCGCGCAGGCGATCGCCATGTCCGAATATCCAGAAAAGTCACAGTAGATTTGAGTGGTGTAGCTCAGCACCCCAATCCAGCTACTCACCGCATCAAACGAGCCAGGATCGGCAAAATAGCGATCTACAATCGGTGCCAAATTGTCCGACACGCAGGCCTTCTTAAAAAAACCAACCATAAACAGCATCAGGCAGGCTTTCACATTGACCTGACTGAGCAGGCGAGGCGTTTCTAGCTGGGGCAAAAAGTCAGCCGCCCGCACAATTGGCCCCGCCACCAGCTGCGGAAAAAACGCCACAAAAGTCGCCAAATCTAGCAGACTTTCCCTCGGCTTTAGCCGCCCGTTATAAATGTCTATGGAGTAGCTCAGGGTCTGAAACGTATAAAAGCTAATGCCCACAGGTAGAACAATGCCTAGCGTCACTTCATTAGCAGGCAGTCCCAGCCATCCGAAGAAACCGACTGCCGAGTCCGCAAAGAAATTTGCATATTTAAAGAAAGCCAGTGCGCCTAAGTTCACGCTCAGGCTCAGCAGCAGCAAACTTTTGCGGGCCTTTTGACTGGCTCCGGGGCTGGCCAAGTTGAGCCCCACAATGTAATCAATCAGCGTAGAGCCAATAATCAACGATAGAAATCGCCAGTCCCAAGCACCGTAAAAAGCGTAGCTACAGAGCAAAATCCAGGCCTTGCGCCAGCGATGGCTCTGCAGCGTCCAATACAGTCCAAAGACAACGGCAAAAAATAGAAAGAATCTAAACTCTGTAAAAATCATGGTGGCGGTTGGTAGAGCCAGTATTGATATGGAGCCGGTATTGATATGGAGCCGGTATTGATGCGTCGGCTAGCTGCCTTTGAGGGCAACATTGCGTCCCTTGAGAATGACGCGCCTAAAGTCTTCTCCCAGGGTTTTAGAAAATGCTTGAGAGGCCGCTTCGCTCAAATGATCTGCGTCATAGCGCTGGTCAAAGGCATAAAACTGGGGGAATTTTTCAGGGTCTTTGTAGGCCAGTAAAGTCTCAATGTCACCCAGCCGCTCAGCGATTTTAAAGTCGCTATCTTGTTCGAGTGAGGGCGGCTCAATAAAAATAGGCTCTGCGCCTGCCGCCCGAACGATGCGAGTCACCCGTTGTAGCAGCTGCCGCTTATTTTTGGGCAGCATGGCTCCGCTTTTTTGCTGGCTACCCTGCAGGGTCACGGCCCGGGGTAGATTCTGTTCATTGCGTGCGATCGCCTTTAGCCGCTCCACCTTCTCAAGATAGGCCGCCTCATTTGCCAAAAAAGCCTGTCTCCTGGGTGAGTCTTCATCTGTGAGCGCAAAGTAACCCTCATCTTTTGTAAACTCAGCAACGGTAGACTGATGCTTCGCCGAAAACTCACTCGGCAGCACCTGATTAAACAACCGCCCTACATTTAGCTGGCGGTATAGCGCAGGTAGAACATGGCTAAAGGTAAACAATAGCTTGCTCGGGAAAGAGGCCTCCGAGGCCCAGATGTAGTCAGCCGCAAGCCGAGTATTTTTCCAGGTATGCCAGTACATCGAGCGATACGTGCGGGCATTTTCGATGGGTTCGTAGCCCCTATCCAAAACGGATTCAAAAAAGACCCACTGTAAGTTTTCTGGCGGGTCAGACAGCACCTCTTCCAAAAGCACAAGGCTGTCGATGGCTCGCATGGCAGGCACGCCGAAGTTATAGCTATTGACGCTGTTTGACTGGCCAGCACTCGTTTTATTCAGACTGGCTGCCGCATCAAAAATGTCTGGCACTATCTGATTAAAGACCCGACTCGATCCAAAAAAGATAGCGTTGTAGTCATCTCTATGGGCCTGGTAATAATCGTGCTTGGGCCCAATAAAAACGACATTAGAAGGAATCGCCGGACTTGGAATAATTTGACCCAGTAAGCCAACGCCAACAATAAAAGCCGCCGTAAAGGCCAACATAGGCGCCAAACTTTTCTGAACATAGCCCGATAGCCAACGCCTTTGGCGACGGCCAGGGGCTACTTCTGCTATGGGTTTAATGACCTCGCCTAGCACCATTGGGAGATTGCACTCACTGCTTTACGACCCTTTAAAAACGATCAGTTCCCACAGATTTTGGCAAGACCGATCTGTTTTCTAGGACGGCAGGGGGAACCGTTCAGTTCCAAGTAAGTCCCTACGAAAACTGTGAATGACCGCTGTGGACGAAACAAATTAGTAAGGCTCTGTCCCAGGTGTCTTGTGACTGCCAGCAAATTACTGCCAGCAAATTACTGCTACTACAGTACTAAAAGGGCGGAAATACCTACCTGATTAAGCCGTAAACACCGAATCTGGAAATAGCTTTGCGTTTTTTACAATGGCTGTAATATACAGGGCGTTTGTGAGTAAGTCTTTTGGTGCTTTATTCGATGAACGCTTGGTTCTATGAATAAGAAGACCCATTTATGAATATCAACGATCCCAATAAATTCACCGAGAAAGTCCGCAGTGCTTTCAACAGCACCTTAGAAATTGTCAACCAATCTAGTCAGCAGCAGCTAGAGCCCGAACACCTGATGCTGGCGCTACTCAACCAAGAAGGGCTTGCCTCTCGGATTTTTGAAAAGGTGGGCCTTTCTATAGGCGACTTGCGCAACCGCACGACGGCTTTTATGGATAAACAGCCCAAAATCAAAGGCAGTAGCGAGTCTATCTATATCAGCAGCGCGGCCAACGCCCTACTAGAGCGAGCCGACGTCTATCGCCAGGCCTTCGAAGATGACTACATTTCCATTGAGCATTTAGTGCTCGGCTACGCCAAAGACCAGCGCTTCGGCCAACCTCTCCTCAAAGACTTTGGCATTACCGAGCAAAATCTTCAGCAAGCAATTACGCAGATAAGAGGCAACCATAAAGTGACTGACCAAACCCCCGAAGATAAATACGAATCCCTTGAGAAATATGGCCGTGATCTCACTGCCTACGCCCGTGAAGGCAAGCTCGATCCGGTGATTGGCCGCGATGACGAAATTCGCCGCACGATTCAAATTTTGTCACGACGGACAAAAAATAATCCCGTGCTAATAGGTGAGCCCGGCGTCGGTAAAACGGCCATTGCTGAAGGCTTAGCCCAGCGAATAGTGCGCGGCGATGTACCCCAGTCATTGCAAGATCGCACCCTCATCTCTCTTGACATGGGCGCGTTGATTGCCGGTGCAAAATACCGAGGCGAATTTGAAGAACGCCTCAAGGCTGTGCTCAAAGAAGTCACTGACTCCAGCGGTCAAATTGTTCTCTTCATCGATGAGATTCATACTGTGGTGGGTGCAGGTGCTTCTCAGGGCGCGATGGATGCCGGTAACTTGCTCAAGCCTATGCTCGCAAGGGGCGAGCTGCGCTGCATTGGCGCGACAACGCTCGATGAGTACCGTCAGCACATCGAAAAAGACGCTGCCCTAGAGCGCCGATTTCAGCAGGTGTATGTTGACCAGCCCTCTGTGGAAGACACGGTTTCTATTTTGCGTGGCCTAAAGGAACGCTATGAAGTTCACCACGGTGTGCAAATTTCGGATAGTGCTCTGGTTGCAGCTGCTGCGCTCTCTACTCGCTACATTAGCGATCGCTTCTTACCAGACAAGGCCATCGATCTTGTCGACGAAGCCGCTGCCAAGCTCAAAATGGAAATCACCTCTAAGCCCGAAGAGCTAGATGAGATTGATCGCAAAATCTTGCAGATGGAAATGGAGCGTCTCTCTTTGCAAAAGGAAAGCGATCCAGCGTCTGTTGATCGTTTAGAAAAGCTAGAAAAAGAGCTGGCCGACCTCAAGGAAGAACAGAACGAGCTGAGTGCACGCTGGCAGTCTGAAAAAGACACCATTGGTCAAGTGCAAACTATCAAAGAAGAAATTGATCGCGTCAATGTCGAAATTGAGCAGGCCGAGCGCAATTATGACCACAACCGAGGCGCAGAGCTAAAGTTTGGCAAATTGCCCGAACTGCAAAAACGATTGGCAGCGGCAGAGATTGAAATCAGTGAGAGCCAAACCTCAGGGAAAACGCTGCTGCGCGAAGAAGTCACCGAAGCCGACATTGCCGAAATCATTTCTAAGTGGACAGGCATTCCGCTCAGCAAACTGGTCGAATCTGAAATGGAGAAGCTGCTGAACCTGGAAGATGAGCTGCATCAGCGGGTGATTGGGCAGGACGAGGCGGTGACAGCAGTGGCTGACTCTATTCAGCGATCGCGCGCGGGATTGGCAGACCCAGATCGCCCCATGGCCAGCTTCATTTTCCTTGGCCCTACAGGCGTCGGTAAAACAGAGCTTGCTAAAGCCCTCGCCAGCTACCTATTTGACACCAGCGATGCCATGGTTCGCATCGACATGTCCGAATATATGGAGAAACATTCCGTCTCTCGCTTAGTGGGTGCCCCTCCTGGCTACGTTGGCTATGACGAAGGCGGCCAGCTCACCGAAGCCGTTCGTCGTCGTCCTTTCTCCGTCATCCTCTTTGACGAAATTGAGAAAGCGCATCCCGATGTGTTCAACATCCTCTTGCAGGTGTTGGATGATGGTCGCATTACCGATTCTCAAGGCCGCACGGTGGATTTTCGCAATTCCATCATCATCATGACTAGCAATATTGGCTCGCAGTATATTTTGGATATTGCTGGGGATGATACTAAATATGATGAAATGCGATCGCGCGTCACAGAAGCCCTACGCGGCCAATTCCGCCCCGAGTTTCTCAACCGCATCGACGAAATCATCATCTTCCACGCCCTGATGAAGTCCCAGCTACGCGACATCGTCAAAATTCAAATCAAACGATTGGAGCAACGCCTGGCAGAGAAAAAGCTCACCCTCAAACTCTCTGACGCCGCTCTAGACTTCGTAGCCGACGTTGGCTACGACCCCACCTACGGCGCCCGCCCTCTCAAGCGAGCCATCCAACGCGAAGTCGAAACCACCCTCGCTAAAGCCATCCTCCGCAGCGAATTTCTCCCCGGCGACACCATCTTCGCCGACGTAGAAAACGAACGCCTCGCCTTCAAACGACTGCCTGCTGAGTTGGTGACCGCATAAGTTAGTCTGGAATAGCGAAGTTTGAAATAGCCAGGCGCATGTGTAGAGAAAAGAGTTCTGAGTATATGCCTACTCAGAACTCTTTTTGTGATGGCTTACACGTCTCTAAGTTATTAATTAAGTAGTAACTTGGGGCTGAAAAAATGACTAGCATTAGAGTTTGCAAAGTCGGTAATTCTTTAGGAGTTACTTTTCCAAAGGAGCTTATGACAGAACTAAATGTAAAAGAAGGTGATGAGCTTCATCTCCTTAGAACCGAGCAAGGATTTGAACTGACGCCTTACAATCCAGAATTTGCAGCAGAAATGGAAGCCTATCGCCACGTGGCTCGCAAGCATCGCAATGCACTTGAAGATCTGTCGAAATGAGCCACCAAAGATTTTATCTAAAACTATGTTTTTGTCAATGTTTTTGTCGATGGCAATGAAAGCGTAAGGCTACCGTCATGGATACTAGCGCTTTAATGGCTCGATCAGGTCGAATGAATTGACGGTAAATACTTGTACGTATCTACGCCACTTACGTGTTTACTTGTTCTCCGGACGATTCTCTCTGGGTAACTTAAGTAAAAGGCCCTACCATCAGCGGCGTTTACAACTACTGCGCTTTGCTTGTCGTATCTTTCTATGAAGTTACGCCTTTGTTAAAAGAAAGCAAATCGCTCAGCTGCTACTGAATGCATCCAGCAGCAGCTGCTCATCCATCGTCACTCGGTTTCAGATCATTATGAGCGCTTCCCTACAGGACGACAGAGCCTATACCAACGTTATGGAACGGTTGGTTGCGGAAGAAGTTGAACGCCAAAAGGCTAAATTGCCTCCAAAACTTCGTGAATACATCAAGACCGTTGAAGTAGAAACCTACGCGCTAAATCGCCTGCCTGCACTCTACGCCTCTAGCGAAAAGGGTTGGCAAATGCAGTACGAAAAAGCAGGTAAAACCCATGCTGACGCTGTTTCTAAGGCTGTTCGCCAAGGCATTGCAGCCGTTCAAGTAGATCCGTTGCGGGCCTCTCAGCCGCTATCTGTAAAGCAAACAGATGAGTCAGAGGCGGTGCTTACCACCTTTCGCAACATGCTCAATCAGCCTGAACTCGGGTGGGATGACATTTTGTACAAGTGCAAGCGACTGCTGCTGCCCCGCAATCATCCAGATCGGCCGCCGCTAAAAGAAGAGTCAGAACACAGAGCCTTTTGGCAGC
Source organism: Cyanobacteria bacterium J06627_28 (assembly GCA_038521595.1). Taxonomy (GTDB): domain Bacteria; phylum Cyanobacteriota; class Cyanobacteriia; order Phormidesmidales; family Phormidesmidaceae; genus Phormidesmis. The sequence goes on from JBCBKQ010000160.1 coordinate 8,505, forward strand.
CTGGTACCCACGGTGGTTCAGAGCCCTGGGAAAAGACTCGGGCTACGTTGCAGCGGCAAATGGGAATCCGAGCGACGGCCGAAATTCAAGAAAATAACTCTTGGTCTGACCCTCGCTATCAGCAGTAACCTATTCTGTCGGTTTTGCTGCTTTAGCCAGTGCCTCGTCGATTTTTAATCCCTTTAAACCCTGTCGAAGGCGTTCAGCTGCGGCGGGGTTTGTGCTTTGGGTGAGCTGAATGGCTTTTTCAAAGGCGGCTTTGCACTCGGGTAGTTTGCCAAGCTTGAAAAGGACGACGGCTAGGTTTTGGTGGGCGGCGGCGTAGTTTGGGTCTAAAGAAAGGGCGTATTCGTATGCTCGTTGAGCGGGTTCTAGGTAGCCGCGAGCCCTGTGGGTGACGCCGAGATTGAAAAAGGTGACGGGCTGCTTGGGGTCGATGCGTCCAGCGATTTCGTATTGTGCGATCGCACCCTCCAAATCCCCTTTGAGCTTCAGCAACGTCCCCAAATTAAGATGCGCACTCAACTTCAACAATCCAGCAATTGGAATTGCAATCGCCTTTCTATAGGCGGCCTCGGCCTCGTCTAGTTTCCCTTCCAGATGACGATAGGCAATACCTCGGTGATAGTGCAGCTCGTACTCCGTCATGGGGTCAAAGTTGCCAGAACGCAAGGCCGTATTGAGCAGCGCTAGGGCATGTTCGTAGCGATCGCTATTGGTTTCGTTTTGTAGCGTCGGTGTGCTTTGGGTGTAGAGTGCGCCGAGTTTATTCGCAATGTAGGCATCTTCGGGGTAGTTGGCCAGATGCTTTTCCATGATGCGCTGGGCGCGGCTGAATTTGTCTTTAGATGCGATCGCATCAACTCCATAACCTGTATGGTCAATTCCCACTACGCCCAGCTGCGCAATCTGCCAGCGTTCTTCAGCTGCCATCAGCGCCTGCACACTATCTTCTACGCCTTCGTGATAAGGGCGAATGTACTTTACCGCCATCGAATTGCGAAACAGCCGCGCTACCTGAGTGTAGGGTGACTGGTTGGCCCCAATCTCTCGACGCATCATTGTCACCAGCAGCAGATCTTTTGCCTGCAACTCACCCATGGGCTGGTCAGCCTTGAGAGAGCGAATGAAGCCTGCGCCTTCTGGCGTCAAGGTCTCGTCGGCATCTAGGACCAAAATCCAATCTTTCGTCGCCTGATCGAGTGAGGCATTTCGAGCCGCCGAAAAATCATCATTCCACGTGAAAAAGTGCACTTTTGCCCCAGCGGCTTCAGCGATGGTTGGCGTGGCATCACCTGAGCCAGTATCGACAACGACGATTTCGTCAGCGAGGCCTTGCACACTTGCCAAGCAGCGGGGCAAGTTTTCTGCCTCGTCTTTTACGATCATGCAGAGGCTAAGGGTGGCCATCGATACAGCTTCCTGGACTAAAGAGCACTGCTACAATTGTGAATACTAAAAAGCCCGCACAGTGGAGAGCGAGCGATGACGGTTGTAGCGGCAAAGTGGACCTTGGAAGAATACCACCAGATGATTGCCTCTGGCGTGCTGGACGACAGGCGGGTGGAGCTGATTAGAGGAGAAATCGTTGAAATGGCACCAGAGGGCAAGCCGCATGCATACTTTAGTACGGTATCTGGTAGCTACCTTGTCAGGGCGTTAGGAGAGCTTGCCACTGTTCGTCAGGCTCATCCTATTACGCTACCTAATGGATCTGAACCCGAGCCCGATGTGGCCATTGTTAAACCGCTGGGGCTGGAGTACTTAGAGCACCATCCTTACCCGGAAGATATCTTTTGGGTGATGGAATATTCTGATGCGACCCTGACGAAAGATTTAGAAATTAAGAGTGCCGTTTATGCAGAAGTTGGAATTCCAGAGTATTGGGTCATTGATCTAAAGGTGCGATCGCTCATCGTTTTTCAAGACCCACAAGCAGGGAAATATACCGCTCGAAATACCTACACTAGCGGTACCGTAACGCCGCTAGCGTTTCCAAATTTATCGATTCCTATTAATCAAATTGTGAGTAAAGGAGCCTGATGCGGCTTCGACTACTTCAACTTCTATTGGGCAAGTAAAGTTTTAGCTCTGTCCAATGCTGAGCGGACTTGTTCAAAGCCAGTGCCGCCTGCACTGTTACGAGCAGAAACGACTTGAGCCGGTGCGATCGCATCATAAATATCTGCCTCAAACTTAGGATGCAGCGCCTGCCATTCTTCCAAACTCAGTTCTTTTAACAGCTTGCCAGCAGCCAAAGACGTTTTTACGACTTTCCCTACCAGGTTGTAGGCCTCACGGAAAGGAACCCCCTTTGCCGCTAGGTAATCTGCCACATCTGTTGCATTCGAGAAGTCTTCATCCACGGCCTGACCAAGGCGCTCAGTGCGGAAGGTGAGCCCTTCTTGAAAGAGAATCGTCATCGCTTCTAGACAGCCGGAGACAGTGGCAACGGTGTCAAAGAGGGCTTCTTTGTCCTCTTGCAGATCTTTGTTGTAGGCCAGTGGGAGACCTTTCATCATGACTAATAGGCCTTGCAGATGGCCAAAGGTGCGACCTGTTTTGCCGCGTACTAACTCTGGGATGTCAGGGTTTTTCTTTTGGGGCATGATGCTAGAGCCCGTTGAGCAGCTATCGCCCAGGGTGACAAAGCCAAACTCTTTCGATGCCCACAGAATGATTTCTTCGGAGAGACGAGAGAGGTGCACCATGATGATGCTGGATGCAGTGGCAAACTCGATGGCAAAGTCGCGATCGCTCACCCCGTCCAAACTGTTGTGATAAATATCATCGAAGCCCAGCAGCTCCGCAGAGTAAGCCTGATCAATCGGGAAAGTAGTGCCCGCTAGTGCGCCGCAGCCCAAAGGCGAAATATTTACCCGCTTAAGCACGTCGCTTAGCCGTTCATGGTCGCGCTGAGCCATTTCAAAATAGGCCAGCAAATGATGGGCTAGGCTCAACGGCTGCGCTCTTTGTAAATGGGTGTAGCCAGGAATCAGCGTTTCTACATGCTCACTTGCCAGATCAAACAGCGCCTGCTGAAAAGTCTTGAGCTGCTTTTGTATTTGCTCAATTTCGCTGCGCAAATACAGGCGAATGTCTGTGCCTACCTGGTCATTGCGCGATCGCGCCGTATGTAGCTTTTTCCCACCATCTCCAATCAGCTCGATGAGGCGATTTTCGACGGCAAAGTGCACGTCTTCATCTTCGATGCCTGGGTTGAATTGACCCTCGCGATATTCTGTGCGAATCGTCTCTAATCCGGTGACGATTTCCTCACATTCGCGCTCGCTCAAGATGCCGACTTTTGCAAGCATCTTCGCATGGGCCACCGAGCCGGTCAGGTCACACTCTAGTAGGGCGATGTCGAAGCCGATGCTGGCATTGAACCGGGCAACAGCTGGATGCAGGGCAGATTCAAAGCGATCGCTCCACGTTTGCTGAGGGGCGGGATTCGATGAGTCAGACATATACAGTGATGTTGATGGGGTGTTGCCACTCATAAGAGTAGCAGCCACGAGCCGCAACCCTATGCACTTTGCCTAGACACTTTGAGCTTGCGCTTTAGCCATAAGACGAAAAAGATTTAAATCCATAGCCCAAAACGACACCAATCAGCAGCGCCCACAGCTGGCCCGATTCATAAAACCCTTTGAGCAGGGTGCCAGTATCTCCTATCAAATCTTGATCAAAGTGCTGCGCGATGATGGGCGTTCCGATTGTGTCAACGCTTTCAAACTGAGCAAAGTAAACCGCAGAAGATTCCATAAGCTGTAGAACGCCTATCGCTGTGTAAACAGGTGTGTAAGAGCAATTATTCACCCTTCACAGTACCCAGCACAGCAGCTGTCCTTAACAAGTTCAGTGGATTGATTCTGGATGATTCTCAGCAAAAATTACGAGTAAACAGCCGCTGTAGAAAGCTGTCTAAACTCGGCAGGCTGCGTGATGCGCATAACAACCAGGGTGGTATCGTCTTCTGCCTCGCGATTGGTACCTACAAATCGCTGGAGCATATCAAAAAGATAATCGCGGATTTCTTCGGAGCTAGATAAATTGCGGCAGGCCCAGCTAAAGGCGTCGATCAGATTGTCTTCGTCAAAGCGCTGTCCGGCTCTATCAGAGGCTTCTGTAAATCCATCGGTGTAGTAGATGACTGTATCACCGGGCTGTAGCTGCACTTGGTTTTCTTGATAGTGGGTGTCCATGTCTAGGCCAAGGAGCATCCCGTCGGCATCTAGGCGAACAACTTGGCTAGTTGCGGCCTGCCACAGCAAGGGAGGATTGTGTGCGGCGTTGCCGTAGGAGAGCACTTGAGTGCGTGGGTCGTACTGGGCACAAAAGAGTGTGACAAAGCGGTTAGAGCTTTCTAGATCTGTGCGCATGACCCAGTTTAAGTGCTGGAGCAAATGGCCAGGGGAATGGCTGTTGAGAATCTCTGCGCGGAGCATCCCTCTGAGCATAGTCATCATGAGGCCAGCGGGGACGCCTTTGCCCATTACGTCGCCGATGGCAAAGTTCCAGGGCATTTCTTGGGAGGCGATCGCATCAGGATGCCGCAGCTGCTCGTAGCTCGTCGGAATAAAGTCGTAATAGTCGCCGCCTACCTTGTTGGCCGTTTGGCAGCGGGCAGCCAAATCCACACCTTCAATAGTGGGGCACTGGCGAGGCAATAGCTGCGCCTGAATCTCTGCGCCCAGCTCTAGCTCTCTATCGAGCTACGCCACAAGGAGCGGCTCGATAG
>JBCBKQ010000161.1:0-13205 GCA_038521595.1 Cyanobacteria bacterium J06627_28
CTGAGCTATTGCCAAGAGATTGTTCAAGAGAGTGCTCTTTCTCAAAGTGCTTTTGGTATGAAAATGCATTGGCATCAGCTGTTGGATTGTTTACGATTGGCTCGACAATCTTCTGAACTCTCCCACTGTTCAGATTTGGAGATTATCAATGCGCTTTTTCCGAAGGTAACGTTCATTTATTTGTGGCGGCGGGATGTAATAGCGCAGGCGGTTTCTGCTGCGATCGCAACCCAAACAGGCCGTTGGGAGAAACCGACTCATCGCCCTGAGCCAGCGTCTACAACCCCAATCAAGTTTCAGCCCTGGCGAATTTATGAATGGGATCAGGCACTGCGATCGCAATATCAATTATGGCAGCAGTTCTTTTCTACCTATCAGCTCCCTCACTACGAGATTGCTTATGAAGATCTTGTTGCTAACTTTCCTACAGAGATTAGCAACATTCTCAGTTACATAAGCTATCCGTCAAACGCCTTTTCTCAGGAGTTCTCTCAGGGACTCTCTATTCCGACAAAACGACAGGGCAATCAAACCAATCAAAAATTTATTCGCTACTACACCCTTTTGCCTAGGCCCGTGTCAGCCATGATTTTCAGGCTATACGAAAAGGTAGTGCCCCTTATTAGACCTTCTAGCGAACCTACTGTAGAGGCAAATGCATCATGAAATCAGAACTCTATCAGCGAGTCGCGGCGCTATCGCCTAGCCAGAGAAGAGCCCTAAGCGAAAGATTGTCTGTGCTGTCAGCACCGGCAAAACGTCTGGTGGCCTATGTCACTTTAGACGCGTCTGAATCACTAGCACAGAAAAATGTCGCAGATAGCTTAGTGCCGTCTGTATTGAAAACGGCACTAAAAGAAAACTTACCTAGCTATATGTTGCCTGCGGCTATTGTGCCGCTAGCAGATTTTCCGCGTACGGCTAATGGCAAAATAGACGTGCGTGCGCTGCCTGCGCCACTGGAGAGTCAGCCCTTATCGAAGACGCCTATTGCGCCACGAAACGATATCGAAGCACGTTTGGTAGATATTTGGCGTCAAACGCTCAAGCTAACAGCCGTGGGCATTCACGATAACTTTTTTGAGCTGGGAGGAGATTCTATTCTCAGCATTCAAATTGTTTCTAAAGCGAGAGAAGCTGGCCTGCGCATAGCGCCCAATCAGCTGTTTGAATATGCCACTATTGCTGAGCTAGCTGCCGTTGTCAATACGACCGAAGCTGTTAAGGCGACTCAGGATGAGGTGGTTGGTGCTGTGCCGTTGACACCGATTCAGCATTGGTTTTTTGAGCAGGAAATGGTTGCGCCCCAGCATTGGCATCAGGGGCTGCTGTTAGACTTGCCGCCGACAACGAGTTTGTCGCAGCGGATAGCTCGGGTACAACAGGCGATCGCACTCATTTGGCGTCATCACGATGCTCTCCGATTACGCTTTACTAAAGACAACACCGGCTGGCAGCAGGTAAATGCATCTGTAGGTAACCCTCCGGTGCCCACACAAATCGATCTCTCTGGTCTGACCGATGCTCAGCAACATCAGGCAGTTGAAACTCAGGGGAATGCCCTTCACTCTACGCTTGATTTGGCAAACGGGCAGGCGTTGCAGGCTATTCACTTTACCCGAGGCGAAAATCAATCAAGCTGGCTGTTGATCAGTCTGCATCACCTGGTTGTAGATGGTATTTCTTGGCGTATCCTCCAAGAAGATCTGCTCGCTTTGTTGAATCCGGCGGCTGATCTCCAAAATCTTCAGCTACCGGCAAAAACAACTGCTTTCAAGGATTGGGCAAATATTCTGGTCGCTCAGAGTGTCGCTCGTCGCCCTGAGATGGCCTTTTGGTTAGAGCAGCTAGCCCCTACTCAGCCAGCTCTACCGCAGGACAAGGCAGATGTTTTGCTCTCAACCGAAGGCACTGCAAACACGCTGAAGGTTTCACTAGAGGCTTCAAAAACCCTTGCTCTGTTGCAGAAAGTGCCTGCCGTTTACAACACTCGAATTAACGATGTCCTACTAACGGCGCTCTCCCAGACACTCTTGCAGTGGATTGACGAAGCTGCTAGCAAAAATGCTAGTCCGGTAACCCATCGAATTCGCCTAGATGTAGAGTCCCATGGCCGAGAACAGCTGGTAGCCGATGTAGATCTCTCTCGTACTGTGGGCTGGTTTACCGCAGTATATCCGGTATGCTTACAGCTGCCGTCTACAGCTGACGTTGGAGCTACGCTCAAGAGTGTAAAAGAGCAGCTAAGACAAATTCCTGATAAAGGCATTGGATACGGCCTGTTGCGTTACTTAGGTGATGACGAGACCCGCAAGACATTGGCCTCTTTTTCTCCTTCTGATGTGTTGTTTAACTATCTAGGTCAGCGTGAGGTAAGCGCTCTTAACTCTGAAGAAAATAAACAAATCTCTATTCGAGAAGATATAGACATCGGCGAGCTAAGAAATGCAGACAATAGCCGTCAATATCTACTCGAAATCAATGCCTGGGTGTCAGGCGATCAGCTACATGTAGCCTGGACTTACGATACTCAGCGCTATCGGTCACAGACGATTGCGACTGTTGCCCAAACCTACTTAGCGTCTCTAAATGCACTCATTTCTCACTGTTTGAGTGCTGAACATGGCGGCTTTACCCCCTCTGATTTTCCAGATGTTCAGTTTTCTCAAGCTGAGCTAGATAGCTTTCTTGCTGACAAGACTACTGCTGACAAGACTACTGCTGACAACAACATCGAGTCGCTGTATCCGCTGGCTCCTCTACAGCAGGCATTTTTGTGGAATAGTTTGCAGACCTCTGCAGCACAGGGACTTTTGCACATGCGCGCTACGCTCCATGGCGTGCTGGATGTTGGCCGATGGCATCAAGCTTGGGAGGCTGTGATTCAGCAGCATTCTGGCTTGCGTTCGTCTGTCCATTGGGAAGGGGTGAGAGCGCCTGTGCAAATGAGTGTAAAGGAGATTGCTTTGCCTTTGCAGGTGCTGGACTGGCGTGGACAAGAAAAGATAACAGAGAAGCTAGGTGAGTTTTTGGTGTGCGATCGCACCTTAGGCTTCGACTTTACCCAAGCCCCCATCATGCGTCTGACGCTCATTCGGCTGGGCGAAACTGAGTATGAAATGATTTGGAGCTGCCATCACCTCATGCTAGACGGATGGTCAGGCACGCTGGTTATCAATCAAGTGCTGGCCCACTACGAGGCTTTACAGACAGAACGGCCACCTGTTCTTTCCGCTGCGCCCAGCTATCAATCTTACATTCGCTGGCTAGCCCAGCAAGACATGGCAGCTGCTGAAAGTTTTTGGCGTAAGACATTAGCAGGCTTTACTTTGCCGACACCAGTGCCTGTGGTTACTGCGCCAGACAACCTACCTCAACAGTCTGTTAAATCGCCTTTGCCATTGGCGCTTTCAGCGGCGGAAACAGCTTCAGTACAGGCTTTCTTAAAAGGTCATCGACTCACGCTCAATACCCTTATCCAAGCAACCTGGGCGCTGTTTTTATCGCTTCGTAGCGACCAGAGAGATGTTCTCTGCGACGTTCCCTGCGATGTTCTCTTTGGCGTAACGGTCTCTGGCCGTCAGGCCGATTTGGCTGGGGTAGAGTCTATTGTTGGCTTGTTGATTAATGTATTGCCTGTGCGGGTGCATGTACAGAGAGAACGCTCTATTATCGACTGGTTACAGGCACTCCAAATGCAGCAGTCTGAGGCGAGCCAGTATGCCTATGCTTCGCCTGTGCAGGTGCAGTCTTGGAGTGAGTGCTCTCGCCGCCTATTCAACAGTTTGCTGGTGATAGAAAATTATCCAATAGCAGATGAAGCGAGCCATCGCACCCTACAGCTCAGAAATCTTCGTTCTGGCATTATCAGCACCTACGACCTCACCATCATTGTCAAACCGGGTGACGTGTTAACGCTCTACGCTGAAGGCCAAAACGCAGATCAGGGAAGTCTACAAGAAATTCTCAATGACCTTCAGGCGCTGCTGATTGAGATTATCAAACAGCCGACTGAGACGGTGTCATCTATTGCCCTAGCGCCCTCTAAGATCAAAACAGTAGACTCAAGCATTTCTACTGCAGGCCAAGATTTACCTTCTACCGCGTTAGCCAGTGCAAATCGTCCATTACCTAGCAGCCGATTAGAGCTAGCGCTTACCCAAATTTGGGAATCTGTTTTAGGCGTATTTCCTCTGAGCATTGATGCCAGCTTTTTTGATCTAGGTGGCGATTCGCTGCTAGCTGTGCAGCTCTTTAACAAAATGCAGCAACAGCTGGGCTGTTCATTACCATTGGCAAGTCTGTTTCAAGCCCCAACCATTCGCCAATTTGCCGCTCTTTTGCAGCAGTCACAGTCTACCCCCGCCGCGTCAATCTCCCTCAAGAGAGCAAGCCTCGTTGCAATTCAAACCCACGGTAGCCGCCGTCCCCTGTTCTTTCATGGTGGCTCGGCCGATGCGTTGACCTGGGCCAGATTCGCTCTTTTGCTCGGTGCTGACCAACCTTTCTACGCTCTGCAACGCCCTGATCTTGATGGCGGCGATGTTGTGCATACGACGATTGTATCGTTGGCGGCGGCCTGCATTGAAGAGATTCGTCAGGTACAGCCAGAAGGGCCGTATTTACTGGGCGGTCACTGTTTTGGGGGGGCGGTTGTTTTTGAAATTGCCCATCAGCTACAGGCCCAGGGCGAAACAATATTGCCCTTGATCGCGGTAGATGCCTACTGCCCAAATGTGGTGCCACAGTCGCCAATAGGACGGCTGCAAGAGAAACTACAGATTGGGTACTTTTTGCTGCGCAAGAGTTACTACTATCATGGTGGCAAGCATCTCATACAGCTACCTCAGAAAGTTTGGTCTCGTCTCAGGTCTGTTGTTTCCAAATCTAGAGTTGAAGACACTGTTGCTGAGACTACCCCGGCTAGTCGTGACGTTTCTACCGCTCGCCAAAGTGACTATCTTCCCTACGAGGCTCGCTATACCCGCGCCCATGAAGCAAGTGCGATCGCACTAAACACCTATCAGCCCAACGCCTACTCTGGCGAAATCCAACTCTTTCGAGCACAGGTTCAATCCCTCGACTGGCGCTATGGCCACGGCATGGGCTGGCAAAATATCGCACTCGGAGCTGTCAAAGTGACTAACATTCCTGGGCTCTTTGGCAATCTGTTCAATCAAGAGTCGGGCCCATTACTTGCCCAGGCAGTCAAAGAGACGCTGTTGAGCCTTGCACCTGAGACGCCTGCAGACACAAAAGCTCGCAAGCTGTTGCAGATTGTGCCACGGCTGCCTCCCTACAGTGATGGCGTTGGCGACTATTCTAGACTGCTAGCCAAACAGCTATTTACCGAGCGTGACATTGTCACTGAGTTTCTGTCTTTTCGCCCCGGTACCGAGACGCCGGACACAATAGATGGCTTCTACACCCATCGTTTGTTTGAGCCGTCTGCTGAATACTTTCTCTCACGGTTACCCAAAGACCTCGATGGGGTTATTTTGCACTACAGCAACTATCCCTATTTACAGGGCAAATTGGACGCGCCTTTTTGGCTAGTCGATGCTTTGAGGACATTAATGCGCGATCGCAACATTTCCCTCGTCGTCATGTTTCACGAACTCCCTACCCTCAAATGGAAAAAAATCAGAATCCTCAATCCTATACAAAGCCGACTCTCTCGTCAGTTGGCGCGGCTTGCGAGCGCGGTAGTCACAGATAGCCATCACTTTAAAGACCATTTAGAACAGTGGACTGCTTCAACGGTTACCTGCATTCCCGATTTTTCTACCATTGGTGAGCCGTCGCCAGAAGAGATTCGCCCGCTAGCACTCAGACAACCTCGCCTGGTGATTTTTGGCGGATCTGATCGCATTCGGGCCTACCGCGACATTCCCCAGCTGCGAAAAACCTGTCAGGCACTGGGCATTCAAGAAATCTGCGATATCGGTGCAAAGCAGGCAATAGATGCTGAGGCCTTGGGTGCGATTAAGCTTACTGAAATGGGGTTTCAGCCAGCCGAAACAGTGCAATCACTTCTGTTGGATTCGATGGCTGGGCTCATCGATTACTCTCGTTTTCCTGGAGATCTTGGGAAGTCATCTGTGTTTGCAGCGTTCTGCGCCCATGGTGTGATGCCGATTTGCACCACTTACAATCCATCTGAGCCCGATGGCATCTTTGTCGATCAGCATTACGTCTTGGCCGGGATGCATCTTTCTGACTGGTCGGCGCAGCAGTATCAATCAATTGCCACCCAGGCCAGAAGCTGGTACTGCCAGCATAGTTTAGAGATTAATGCCAAGCTGTTCTCTTCCTATTTCCCTTGACGCATTTACCGTGCATCTTTTCTTCTGTCTTACGCCCCTGATGTTGATTTTTATCTCGACGCTGTGTCAAGTGTTGTTTTGTTTGTCAACAGCCCACCCATGCCCCCAACCTCACCATGAACTATCGTATTCCGCTCTCCCAGCCCTCCATTACTGCCCTAGAAGTCGCCTGCGTTACTGACGCTGTTGAGTCTGGCTGGGTATCTTCTCGAGGTGAATATATTGATCGCTTCGAAGAGACTTTCGCTGATTACTGCGGTACCAAACATGCACTGACGACCTCTAGCGGTACGACAGCTATTCATCTGGCCCTATTGGCCTATGGCATTGAGCCCGGTGATGAGGTGATTGTTCCTGATATGACTTTTATTGCGACCGCTAATGCCGTCACTTATACAGGGGCCAAGCCTGTTTTTGTCGATGTTGATCGTGACACGCTTTGTTTGGATGTTACCAAAGTGGCGCAGGCCATTACACCTAAAACAAAGGCGATTATTGCTGTTCATTTATATGGGCATCCGGCGAATATTCCAGCGTTGAAGGCGATCGCACGCCACCACAACATTGTTGTGATTGAAGATGCGGCCGAAGCCCACGGTGCCAGTATCAACGGCATTCGTACGGGCGCTTTAGGGGACTGCGGTGTGTTTAGCTTTTATGGCAACAAAATCGTCACCTGCGGGGAGGGGGGCATGATCACAACTAATGACACAGTGCTGTACGAGCGCGCTAAGCACCTGCGCTCTCAGGCGATGAGCCCGACCCAGAGATATTGGCATACCGACATTGGCTTTAATTATCGTATGACAAATTTGCAGGCGGCCCTAGGCTTTGCTCAAATGACGCGAATTGATGAGTTTATCGAGAAAAAGAAAGAGATTTTTGCACAATATCAGCGATACCTTGCCCCCTATGCTGACATTAAGCTCAATCGCACTGCTCCATGGGCAGAGAATGTGTACTGGCAAGTGTGCATGGAAGTAGACGGGTGGACGAGGTGCGATGGTATAGTCACACCTTCGGAGTATCGAGACCAATTTATGCTTGCTTTAGCAAAGCATGGCATTGATACACGTCCGTACTTTTACCCCATTTCCGATATGCCAATGTATAAGGCTGAGGCGATTCACCCCACCCCGGTTGCCCATAAAATCTCGCAGCAGGGATTGAATTTGCCCTCCTATTTTGAGATGACAACGCCAGAGATCAAAAGCGTGTGTAGCGTTATTGTCGGCTGTCTTCAACGCAATATAGTCTCCAATAGGAGAGCTGACTTTAAGTCTCAGAGGTAATCTGCCCTATAGACACACATTTTCGGCCACCAGCCGTGTTTTCTACCATGAGCGAAAAAATGAAACCTCTACAGTCTCTGAACCCTCACGCGCTTTGACGTTTTATGAGTTCTTGAAAGACACCTTTTTGGTCGGCTAGCTGATCAAAGCTGCCTTGCTGCACGACTCGCCCAGATTTAATGACATAAATGCGATCTGCGCTGCGAATGGTGCTGAGCCGATGGGCCACGACAATGCGAGTGACGTTTAGCTGATCTAAACTTTTGCTGACAATGGCTTGGGTGCGATTGTCTAGTGCACTCGTTGCTTCATCAAACAACAGAATTTTGGGATTCAGCGCGAGTGCGCGAGCAATCATAAGGCGCTGCCGTTGACCGCCAGAGAGGTTGCCGCCGCCTTCACTGATGACGGTATGCATTTCCATGGGGAAGCTTTGGATGTCTTCGGCGAAGCCTGCCATTCTTGCGGCTTTCCAGGCATCGTCTAGGGTGATGAGGGCACCGCCAGAAATATTTTCAAAGAGGGTGCCAGCGTTGATGCGGCCGTTTTGTAAGACGACGCCCAGCTGCCGGCGAACGGCGGTGATGTCTAGGCCACAGACGTCTTGATTATCGTAGTAGAGGGTGCCGGACTGGGGGGATTCGAAACCGAGCAGCAGGCGGAGCACTGTCGATTTGCCAGAGCCGGAGGGGCCAACGAGGGCAATAAATTCACCAGGATGGGTTTCGATGGTGACGTCATCTAAAATGAGCGGCCCATCTTCTCGGTAGCGAAAGGTGACGTGGTCTAGGCAGATGCGACCGGCGAGGCGGCCAGGGTCTGCTTTTTGGGTATCGACTTCTGGGGTGGCGGCGAGGATGGGTTGCGATCGCATCCAAAGCGGAATCACACCCAACACCTCAATGGCCGTTTGACTCAGGCTAGTTGCACCAATAATGAAAATAGAAAAGGCTGCGTTAAAGGCCAGAAACTGACCGCTCGATAGCCCACTCATGCCCGCTAGGTTTACCAACGTTGTTGCTAGGCCAAAGAGTCCAATGGCGGTGAGTGTGGGCATTGCTGTGTTGAAGACAGCCACAGCGTCTTCTAGCTTTTGGGTGCTGGCATCGAGTCGGAGCTGCTGCTGATATTTTTGGCCCCACTGGGCAAAGGCCCTGGGTTCTGCTCCGGCCATTCTGAGCTTAGAAACGCCGTTTATGAGCTGCACCATGAGGCCATAGATCTCTCCATCTAGGGCAAGTAGGGGCCGTTGTTTTTTGAGCAAAAGCACACCTGAGATAAGCGTGACACCCATGACCAAAATGGCAACAAACAGTGCCAGGATAGCGAGCGAGCTGCTGTAATAAAACAACAGGCCAAGGTTTAGCAGGGCAAAGGCACCAGAGAGCAGGGCATCTAGAGCGGTTCCGCTAAGCCTGCTGCGGATGGCGTTAATGCTAGAGACTCTAGCTTGCAAATCTCCAGTGGAAAAGTCTCTAAAAAAAGAAGGATGCAGCTTGAGCAGCCGGTCCCACACAGCCGCCTGAAGTGTGATATCGGAGCTGGTTTCTAGGCGCATGGCTGCGATCGCCTGAGCAAACTGAAAACAGCTGCGACCAAACGCAACCGCGAGCAGAACTAATCCAATTTGAATCAGCAGGCTGCGATTGCCATAGGGAATGGCATCGTCAATTAGCACAGCAGTGGCCTGGGGAATGGCCATGCCCAGCAGGCTCATGACAATACCCGTGCCGACAACCATCCAAATATCTCGCCCATGTCCATGAAAGGCAAACTTTAAGAGCGTCCAGGCGTTAAGCTTGCCCTCTGGCAGGGGCCGATAGAAGACAAATGCTCTAGGATTAAAGCGGTTGGCAATTTGTTCTGTAATCGGCTCTCTGGTTTTCGTAACAGGATCAAAGCATTCATAGCGATTGTCTTTGACAGGGAGCAACGCCATTGGCAGTTGGTCATCTTGGGTGTATGCCAGCATAGGGCCGCTGTCTTGTTTCCACCATTCACCCCGTAGAAGGATCTGCCGTAGGCGGAGCTTTGATGCTCGGGCGATCGCTTCTAGCGGCTCCTTGACCTGCTGCAAGTTTTCAGACGACTGGGGCGGGGAAATCTTTATACCGAGGGCATGACCCACCGCGCCTGCTGCCACGAGTAAAGGCGTCTCTGCAGCCAAGTAACTTTCGTCTTTAGGCTTAATGAGAGAAATTAACCCTTCAATGGTCTTAGTTGCGGTTTGTTGATTGAGCTGCTGCCGTTGTTGAAACTGCTGAAAGTCTGTTTGAGTTTGCTCGGTAATGATTTCTTCAATGAGATCGAGCGCGTATTGATGAAAAGTCTCTAGATGAAAAGTCTCTAGATGAAAAGTCTCTAGATGAAAAGTCTCTATATCAAAGGTCTCTGTAGCAAAGATCTCTGGATCAACGGTGCCGTCTACTCGCTCTGATGAATCGTTCCCTACTGAAAAGCTGTGTAGCTCCAGGGCTTCATTGGCGCGTAGCCAACTGCTCTTCCCCATTGGGAAAAAGCCTGTCTGCGGTGAAATCTCTGCTGTGGGGCGACCTAGCCAACAGGCAGTGCTGGGCCGGTCGCTTTCTTTAATTTTCACCCATGTCAGCTTTTCTTCGGTGAGATAGATTTGCCCGGCCTGAAGTGAGATGTACTCTGCCTGGTTGGCGGTTGTAGCGGTTGCGGGCTGGAGAAATCCAGAGATTTCACTAAAGTGATTAACCCAGTCGGCTAGCTTGTCAGATTGATAGGCAGAGATGGTGCTGTTGGCTTGAGTGCAGGTTTTAGGGACAGGGCGTAAGGTAGTGGGTTCAAATGCGATCGCAATCAATCCATAGTCTCTAGGCTTACAGCCCAACAGTAGCTCATGGGTATTAACTGTAAAAAGGTAACGGCGCGGCCCTGTTGGCCCATCCTTCTCCCAGGAGACAACAAAAATGCCAAGGGAGCCGGACTCAACCTCCCAGGCAGTTTGTGGATCGTTAATTAAAAAAGTTTCATTCCCAGAGAGGCGCTGGATAGCTGAGTTATCTGCCGTTCGCAGGGCGCTATCTTTCGGAGAGAATTGTTGAATAGAGACCATAATGCTGTTCTATCTTTTATTTTATCTTGCTGTTTTATGGCTGGCTTGTATCTCGCACTGGTGTTGAGTCCTTATGCTGCTGTTGCCAAGGCCGTTCCTGACTGGCGAATTAGTTGAGCATAATGGCCATCCGCCTGCCATAGCGTTTCGTGACTTCCTCGCTGTACGACCTGCCCTTTCTCTAGCACAATGATTTCGTCTGCGTCGCGAATGGTGCTGAGTCGGTGTGCCACAATCAGACAGCTACAGCCCCGTCGCCGCAGGTTGTGATCGATAATTTTTTCGGTTTCCGAATCTAGGGCACTCGTCGCTTCATCCATGATGAGAATCGAGGGACTGTTGACTAGGGCTCTGGCAATCTCTAGACGCTGACGTTGCCCGCCGCTCAGGTTTTGTCCACCTTCTATAAGCTCAGCGTCATAGCCGTAGGGCATCGCTAAAATAGCCTCTTCTATAGCGGCATCTTGACAGGCCTGGCGGATGTTTTCTTCGGGGACGGTGCTATCCCAGAGGGTGAGATTGTCTTTGACGCTGCCAGCGAAGAGTAAAATCTCTTGTTCCACCATTGCGATGGAGTTAGTCAGCCTGGCTCTAGAGATGTTTTCTTTAGGGGTGCCGTCAAAATAAATTTCTCCCGCACTAGGCTGATAGAGTCCGGCGATGACCTTTACAAGTGTGGACTTGCCTGAGCCGCTACCGCCAACAAAAGCGATTCGCTGCCCAGGCTGAATGGAGAGATTAAAGTTCTCTATTAGCGGCGCGTCTAATGGGCTGTATCCAAAGGCAAGTTCTTTTATGTCAATTTGCCCAGATAGGCGAAAGCTATCCGCAGATGAGGGGAGAACGGTATCAGGTCGCTTTTGCTTGGACTGTTTTTGCTTGGACTGTTTTTGTTGTTGCTGTTGTTGTTTGCTGTCTTGCAAAAAGACAATATCGACCTCGTTTTCTAGAACGTCATCCAGTCTTTCTAAGCTGCCCTGTAACACCTGAAGCGTATTGGCAAAGCCGATGAGGTTTCTGACAGGAGTCTGAAAGCTTTGCATCAATAGCTGAAAGGCAATGAGCATACCGATAGACAGGCTGCCGTTGATCATTCGCCAACCGCCTACAATCAGTAAGGCTAAGGTGGTTAAGGTGGTCAGTAGTGAAGGCAGCAGCCCTAATATTCTGTTGGTTAGCCCCAGTTCTTGCTGGGCATTGGTTGCTTTGGTGTAGTAGCCTGCCCAGCGGGCAAAAAAGTCTGACTCAATGCCAGAGGCCTTGAGTGTTTCGATGCTTTGGAGCCCAGCAATACTCACACCAGAGGCCTTGCCATACTCTTGGGCTAGGCGGCGATTGGCGTCGCTGCGAGTGCGAGAAACCCACTGCAGGGTAATAATGTTTACCGCCGCAAACGCCACGACGATGATGGTGAGTGGAATGTCGTATTGGAGCATGGCGATCGCATAAAATACAATCATCACCATGCTGATGGCTGTGGTAATCAGACGGCCCGAGAGAACGCTGGCGACGTCGTCATTAAGATCGATGCGATCGCTAATTTCTCCCGCAAACCGCTGTGCATAAAACCCTACGGGTAAGCGCAGCACATGCCACACAAAGCGGCTAGTCATACTCACCGACAGCTTAATTTTTAGCGCCCGTAAATACCTGAGCTGCAGCGCCGTCAGTAGTGCCTGCAACAATACTGTAATCCCCATGCCCAGCAGAACGTAGGGCAGCCAGTCCAGTCTTTTGGCAAGCAATACATTGTCAATAAAAACGCGGCTAAAAGCAGGTAGCGCTAAGGTGGGCAATACTAATAAAAATCCTGCTAGTGTGCAAAACGCCAGTGCCCCAATAGAGCTAGATAGCCTGTGTCTCAGACCTTTGAGTGCACTAGGGCGACTGCCGCCTCGCTGGAAGGTTTCTCCAGGCTCAAAGGTGAGTACGATGCCTGTGTAGCCTTCGTCAAAATCAGCCGGGGTGATTTTCCGAGGCCCCAGTGCCGGATCGTTTAGTCGAACGTAGCGTTCGTTGATTTCATCTACGACTAAAAAGTGGTTGAAGTTCCAAAAAACAATAAACGGTGGAGGCAGCTGTTGAAGCGAATCAAGGCTTTTTTTGAATCCTTTGCCGACTAGGCCATAGTTGCGAGCTGCCTTTAGAACATTGGCAGCGGTCACGCCGTCTCTTGAAACGCCGCATCCCTGCCTCAGCTCCGCGAGGGGAACGTAGCGACCGTAGTAGCCCAAAATCATGCTGAGTGCAGCCGCACCACACTCAACGGCTTCCATTTGTAAAACGGTGGGTGTTTTAATTTTGGCCACGTTGCTCCTTTCTTTGCTCACGTTTGTTTAGCGTTCTAGTTTTAGCGTTCTAGTGCTTGCGATTTGATACCTTTAGCAGCGCTATTCAAGAAATGGAAAGACAAAGGCAATGGGGGCGCGTTCTTTTAATGTGACGCGTGCGATCGCAGGCATACCAGCAATGGGTGCCATATCACTCGTGCCAGTAGACCAGTGA
>JBCBKQ010000162.1:0-13176 GCA_038521595.1 Cyanobacteria bacterium J06627_28
GCAGCCAATATCGGCGATGGTCGCATCCTGCAAAGCTTGTTTTTCGAGCGCTTCTAAACAAAGCTGTGTAGTTGCGTGAGCACCTGTGCCAAAGGCGCTACCTGGGTCTAGCGTGAGCAAGGTTCGCTCTGTGGCAGGTGCTTCCATCCAGGCTGGATTGATCAGTAAGCGATCGCCAATCTCCTCAGCTTTCCAATGGGCTTTCCAGCTTTTTGCCCAGTCTTCCTCATCCATCAGCTGCCAGCTCACATCCACGGAGGGCAGCGTCGTTAACCCACCAACTTGAGTAGCCGCGCTATTTAACAGCGTTTCTGCCTGACTCGCCGCACTGTTTAACAGCGCGGCACTCAGTCCTTCAAAATCTGCGGGCGAAAACTGCCCCTGAGGAAAATACGCCGTCACAATCCGACGGTCATCTTTCGTTTGGCTAGCCGTGCCTTTGCAGCCCAGCTTGTCAAATTCCCAATAAACACTATCTTCTAGCGCGAGCGGACAGATAACGGTAACTTCCCACCACTGGCTGCTCGCACTTTGAAGCTTTGATTCTGGACGATTTGCTGTATCACTCATGTCTATTGAGAGTGCGTACCCAACTCAAAGCGCCACCGTATACGCATCGCGAATACCAGGCTCTTTCTTGATCTCTTCTAAAATGCCTGCAGGCAGCGGATCGTCAATGCTGAGCACCATCACAGCATCACCACGGACAATCTTACGACCCACCTGCATACTGGCGATATTGACATTGAAGCTACCCAGCAGGGAGCCAATCTTGCCAATAATGCCTGGCATATCGCGGTGCAGCGTAAAGAGCATGTACTTCGTCGGTGGCACATTAATTGGAAAATCATCCATGTCAATGATGCGCACTTCTGTGCCGCCCAGCAGCACACCCGTGACAGAGTGCTGACCCAGCGAACCTTTCGCTGAGAGGTACAGCGAACCCGTGTAGTCTTCGGCAGTGGTGTCACGCGTTTCCACCACTCGAATGCCGCGCTCCTTGGCTTCGATGGAGGCGTTCACATAGTTCACCCGTTCCTGCAATGCGTTAGAAAGCAGTCCTTTCAAGGCTGCAATTACGATGGGCTTCGTGTCATTTTCAGCCAGCTCACCCTGAAGGCGAATATTCAGCTCTTCAATACGACCACCGGCTAGCTGCCCAACAAAGTTACCCAGCGTCTCGGCCAGGTTCAAATAGGGCCTTAGCTTTTCGAGCACATCTGGACGCAGGCCAGGAATATTAACCGCAGAGCGAGCAGGTAGCTCTAGCAGCACGTCACGAATTTGCTCAGCCACATCCACCGCAACGTTTACCTGCGCTTCAGCGGTAGAAGCGCCCAGGTGAGGCGTCAGCACCAGCGATTTATCAACAGAACGTAGGGGCGAATCGCCCAGGGGCTCCTCACTGTAAACATCTAGCGCAGCACCGGCAATGACGCCATCGGTCAGCGCCTGCGCCAGCGCAGCTTCGTCAATAATGCCGCCACGGGCACAGTTAACGATGCGGGCAGTGGGCTTCATTTTTGCCAAGGACTCAGTGTTGATGAGGTTGGCCGTCTCAGGCGTTTTAGGAATGTGCAGCGTAATGTAGTCAGCCTCACTCAGCAGAAAGTCCATTTCGACTAGGCGGCAGCCCAGCTCTTCGGCTCGCTCACTAGAAATAAAAGGATCAAAGGCGAGCAGGTTCATTCCCATGGCGCGAGCAACGGTCGCCACATGGGAGCCAATTTTGCCTAGGCCTACAACGCCAAGGGTCTTTTTATAAACTTCTACGCCAGTAAAGGCTTTGCGGTTCCAGTCGCCCGCCTTCATAGACTTATTGGCCGCTGGAATGTAGCGAGACATAGACAGCATCATCGCCAGGGCGTGCTCAGCCGCTGCAATGGTGTTGCCTTCGGGTGAGTTCACCACCACAATGCCGCGACGGGTCGCCGCTGGGACGTCAACATTGTCTACCCCAACGCCTGCACGACCGATGATTTTGAGGCTTTTACCAGCTTCAATCACCGCCTGGGTAACTTTGGTGCCTGAGCGAATCATCAGGGCATCGTATTCCGGGATGATGGAGATCAGTTCTTCTAGGGGAAGTTTTACTTTGACATCAACAGTGGCGACTTGGGAGAGAATGTCGAGGCCAGCTTGGTCGATTGGATCGGAGACGAGTACCTTTGGCATAGAGCGGCTAGAAGAGTTCAGATCTTTATACAGAGGCACATGTTACTGCAAAGCGGGCGGCTCTTGGTAAAGGTTGTAATTGTCTTTATTAATCGGAACCAGGTGCTCAACCGAAGCTTATGGTCTCTGTAGCAGCACAAAATTTAGCCGTATAAAATCATACATGTTAGCTGAAGGCTGTCGGTTCTAAACTAATGCCTTATGTGTCCGATGGCTCTATTTCTGGACACGGTCTACTCTCATCATTCAGCCCTGGCATTTGGTTTGAGCGTAGTAACCTATTTTCAAGCTCAAGCAACTTGGTCTCTAAACTTTTGACTAGAATGATGCTCTTGGCTTCAGAACTGTCTTTGTGTCGTCTTACTGCATAAGCCACATCTTGAGTAAACTCAGTCAGTGCTTTTAGATCCTGGCGTAGCGCCTTAATCTCCTCAGCATTCTTAGCTACTCGCTCTGACAGGAAGAGTAATTTTCTGCCGAAACTCGCTATGTCAGACAAACTCATAAGGCTGAAACCGACTTACCCAATTCAGATAATGCATTACGAGTATCATCCCTCAGCTGCTTGCTGATAAGCTGATGAGCTTTGGTCTTGGCCAACGTAGCATCAATCTCTCCGGAAACTTTTATTATTTCCGCTGATTCAGAAGCGTCCTTAATTTTGTAAAAATTTATGATTGATTGCTGATTAATCTCTCCAACAGGTATTGGCGTCGGTCGAGAGGTTACTAATGCGATGTTGTCACGGATAGCAGTCACGAATACACGCTGGCCGGGGTGAAGAGAACTCTCATCAATAACCTCTGCGTTGTAATAGATTCCCTGAAGCTTTACTCTGCCGGGCTTACGAGGCGTAATTGAAGTATCTACGGTAACTTCCAATGGATTGATAAGAAGCTGCATGTTTCACCAACTTTTACAGAGTCAACTTGAACCGAAAATAAACTAAACCACGTCTAAAGAATTAGGTCTGCCTTCATGATGCTGTATGACTATGTTAATCCAATTGAGGGGCTCTAACCTATGCGAGTATCTGACTAACCATCATCAGAATAAGTGACTGCGAATCGCTGATAAAGCTCGCTGTAGAACGTCCTCTCGCTTTTCGTGATAATTATCTATTGACAGAAAACACTATAGAAAACAACGTCAAGGCGATATGACTTCAAGCATAGACACTACTTTTCAACGGTTTTCGGGCCTTTTCGATGAGCTGGAAAGTCTTGATGCGATTCAATTTAGTAGTGATATTTCAGCATCGCAGTATCTGTTGGCGTACCGACTGATATTGGAACATGCGAAACCAGGCGCTTCTGTTTTGGATTGGGGGAGCGGAGAAGGCCATTTCTCTCTATTTCTATTAGAGCAAGGTTTCAAAACGACGGGATTTACCATTCAGTCAACTTGTAAGCTGGCTAAGCATTTATCTACCCGATTCAAAGATCAGTACCGATTGGTGAGCGATCCCGATGCGATCAGTGAACTGTGCTTTAAAGATAATGAGTTTGACGTAGTGACCTCTATTGGGGTGCTGGAGCACGTTAGAGAGCCGGGGGGCAGTGAGGTCGCTTCGCTGCAAGAAATTAGGCGCATCTTGAAACCGGGCGGCGTGTTTATCTGCTATCACTTCCCTAATAAGTATTCTTGGATTGAGGCAATTTCACAGCATATAGAAGGCAAGTACAGCCACACCTACAAATACACCCGTAAAGACATCCGGCAGCTGTTGCAGCAGAGCAACCTAGAGCTAATAGAAACCAACAGATATGGATTGCTGCCTCGATTGGTTTTTAGAAAACTGCCCGATCAGGCTTTTGTTACTCAGTGCTTCAACGCTGCCGATAGCACTTTGTCTCGGTTGCTATCGGGTATCTGTCAAAACCACTATTTTGTAGCTCGAAAAAGTTTGTAGCTCGAAAAGGCACAGACGGCTAAACACCACTAGAGATTTACAGACTCTAATGCGTTGAAAGCATCGGTGATGACAACGTTGGACATAAGGAAGCCAGCGGGATCGCTCAGGCGAATGCGATCAGCACCGCACAGGCCATCTTGAATGGAGCCTTCTGATTCAATGACGACCCACTTATTCTGGACGTGAGGACCTAAGGCACGTTCTAACGATCTCAAACCCGCCTTGCCATAAACCGCCTCAACCGCTCGCAGTGAAATTCCTGGTGCTAACCGCAGCCCCATCATGATGGTTTCCATCACCTGCTCTGTCTCTGGCAGCTGAGGATTGTCTGTCTCTCCGCCGCTGTAGATAAAGTCCTCTACCCAAGCTTGATAAGTCTTCTGCGTCCGGGGTCGATCTATCCGCTGATGCTCTAAATAGCTGGTGGCGCCCATACCAAAGCCATAGTTCTGCTCGCAGCGCCAGTAGGTTAGATTGTGCTGCGCGTCATAGCCAGGCCGCGCATAGTTACAGATTTCATAGTGCTCATAGCCTGCATCAGTCAGCATCTGCTGGGCAATGTTGTACATCTCAGCGGTGGCTTCGTCGCTGGGTAAAGGCGCTTCACCAGGCGTAAAGTAACGCGAGAAGGCCGTTTGGGGTTCTACGATTAGATCGTAGATAGAGAGGTGAGTAGGGTTGAGTGCGATCGCTTGCTCCAAAGCATTCACCCACTGATCCACCGTCTGATGCGGCAGCCCAGACATCAAATCCAAACTAATATTCTCGATGCCCGCTGCTTTGAGCAGCGCCACCGCCTGTAGAATGTCTGACCGCCGATGAAATCGCCCAGACGCGCTCAGTAACTCATCCTGAAAAGCCTGCGCGCCCAGGCTGACCCGGTTTACACCTGCCGCTTTGTACCCTTTTACATGGCCAAGGTCAAAAGTGGCCGGATCCATTTCCATCGAAATTTCAGCCGTTGGCTCAATGCCGAAGCGCTCTGCTAACGCTGCCAAAATGGCTTCTACTTGAGAGACCGCTAGCAGCGAGGGCGTTCCTCCGCCAAAAAAGACTGTCTTTAACGGCGTTGGTATCTCCCCTACAATGGGCGTCGCTTTGATTTCGCGAATCAATGTGTCGAGGTAACGGACCATGGTGGCAGAGGTCTCTCCGCGTTTGCGATCGCCCACCACAGAAATGGCAAAGTCACAATAAAAGCAGCGCCGCCGACAAAATGGAATATGCACATAGGCAGACGACACCATCGCTAAAGACCTGGATAAAGATTGGCCTGTAGCGCCTGAAAGCGATCGCGAAAAGCCCGCTCAGCCGCCTTTGGGAAAACATAGCCCTGCGGCCCCGCAAACACAAACTGAGTATCGCTATCAGGCGAATCTGGCTTTCGAACCCGCGCATACTCCGCCAGCCAAACATCGTAATGCTCAATCAGCTGACCCGCCGCATCCAACAAATCTGCCGACAAAAAATGACCATTGGATAGCAGCAGCTCACGAATCGCTTCATTGCTGCGCTTCATCACCTCAGCCTCTAGGTACGAGTCATTTGCCCGATAGCGCTGAAACGCCCTCTGGGTACGATCAAACTGCATAATCAGCGGGCCGTACAGCGTGACCAACGCCTGCTCCTTCCAATTTCTTTGGGTTTCAAATAGCGTTAGCTGTTTCGTCAGTTCGTGGTTAAATCCAGCCATCTGCTGCTCTAGCCGATGGTCAAATTTCGCAGTGGCTCGTTCTTTCCAAACCTCTAGCAACAGCGTACTGAGCGCTGATACGACTGAACCACCCACAATAGAGCTGAGCAAGAAACTAACAAAGGTTGGCATTTGTTTATCACTCTGGGTTTATCACTCTGGGGTTATCGCGCCAGTTTTATCACGTCAGGTTTATCGCATTAGAACTCACAAGATTACAAAAAAAACCATAAGGCTGGCGATTGTGAATTCAGCCCCTATAATAGCCGTAATCTTAACCACGTCAGCGCTTTTCAGCTCGTTGTTTGACCTGTTGCCTAGCCTGCTTGTGATCACGCCAACCCATCCATAACTCACCATTCATCTTCAGGCGGCGCTCCCACTTGTTTTGAGTCGCAGTGCCTACAGCCATTATCTATATGCTCGACGCACTTATTGTATTTTCATTCGTCTTAACCGGGGCAGCCGTCGGCTTCTTTAGTATCGATTTTTTACCAGATTCTGCCCTTCAAAACGTTACAAATCTAGAAGGATTAGAGTCAGTTACCGCAGGCTTTGGCGCCCTCATCGGCGTCGCTATCGGCCTAATTGTACAAACTAGCTACCGGCGAGTAGAGCAGCAAATCAAAGACATGGCCCCGGATAGACTCCTGTCGCGGGCTATTGGTTTGGTCATTGGGTTGCTCATCGCCAACCTGATGCTGGCCCCCCTCTTTTTGCTGCCTATCCCCAAAGAATTTGGCTTCATTAAGCCCGTCACCGCCGTTATGGGTAGCCTGCTCTTTGCCGTTACGGGCATGACTCTAGCAGAGACCAATGGCCGCGCCCTATTACGCATCGTCAATCCCAACGGCTACGAGACCATGCTGATCAACGAGGGCACGCTTAAGCCTTCTACCTCAAAAGTGCTCGACACCAGCTGCATTATCGATGGCCGCATCGAAGACCTGCTAAAAACGGGCTTCATTGAGGGGCAGCTCCTCCTACCGCAGTTCATTCTCCAGGAGCTACAGCGCGTCGCAGACTCTTCTAGCGACCAAAAGCGAGCTCGCGGGCGGCGAGGCCTCGACATTATCAATCGCATCCGCAGCGACTATCCAGATCGCGTCGTCGTTGACCCCGCAGACTACGACGACATTGGCGCAGTCGATGCCAAGCTCGTCAGACTCGCCCAGGAAATGAAAGCAGGCCTGCTCACCACCGACTACAACCTCAACAAGGTTGCCAGCGTTCAGCGCGTTAGCGTCCTCAATATCAACGACTTGGCCAAGTCACTCAGACCCACCTACCTACCCGGTGACGACATTGAAATTCGTGTCCTTAAAGAAGGCAAAGAACCCTCTCAAGGCGTGGGCTATCTAAACGACGGCACTATGGTTGTCGTGGAAGAAGGCAACGAATTTATTGGCGATAAGCTCGTTGTTGTAGTCACAGGCGCCCTGCAAACCTCCGCAGGTCGTATGATCTTTGCTCGACCTGATCGCTCGGCAATGGCATCTTCCTAGGAGTCAACGATGCAGACAAATATACAGAACCCATCTTCTGCAAAGCAAGCCATCATCAAAAAGCTAGACAAATTGCCCGATGCATTGGTTCAGACGGTGTCAACGATTTTGGATGATTTGATTGACTATCACCAGAAAACGATATCTACACCCAATGTTTCTGAAAAGATCGTAGCTGATGATAAGAGTTCTATTGAGCCCATTACGACTTGGGATCAGTTCTTTGATGAAATTCAGCAGCTCCCCGAAGCACCTGAGTTGGTAGGCATGACTAAGCAACAAAGAAAGGCCCTTATGACTGAATATCTACAGGAAAAATACAAAGATACAGACCTGGGTTGGTCGTAGCTATGACACTGTGTGACAGTAGCTTTTTAGTTGCTTTGCTGGGTGAAGGTAGCTCTAAGAAAACTCGATATAGCACTGTTCTGAAGGCTGTAGATAAGCCTCTGACGTTGACATGGCCATGCATGACCGAGGCGCTACATTTGATTTACAAGCGTGGCGGAGGCTGGACTCGGCAAAAAATCCTTCTACAGCTTCTGTCGAGTTAGTTATGACGTTAGTGATCGCTGAAAGCGTTTAGTATCAACAGCTAACTCGACTAGCGAAGTAAGAATGCATCCTTACTTCGCTATACAGCTTCTGGCAGGGTCTCTGTTCGATATGTTTGAGGTGCATCCAAGCGACTATCAACGATTGCTGGATCTAATGGAGCGATATCAAGATAGGCCTATGGATTTTGCTGATGCAAGCATAGTACTAGCAGCAGAAAGAACAAATAAGCGAAAGATTTTGACGTTAGATTCAGACTTCCTTTTTTACCGCATTAATCAAAAAGAAAGCTTTGATATCATCAAAATCTAGCGTTCTTGCAAGGTCAATGCCCTTATACTGCGGCTCTGGCTTTTACCCTAGCAAACTCAGCTGGCCGTTATCTTGTTCGGCTTTGCGTTTTTTACGATTTTTTTGTTTGGCAATTTGCTGACGTTTAGGATTTTCTAGCCAGCTGCCGTGGGCCACAAACCACGTGCGTAGCTGCTGAAATTCTGTTTTTTCTAAGCTATCTAGGTCTAAAGCAGTTGGATATAGGGCCTCGATGGGTTGCTGCGCCCAGCTGACATCACTGGGAAATAAATCTGCGCCAAAAGGGATAACATCCTCGGGTAGGCGCGTCAGCAGCGGTTCAATATTTGGCGCGTGAATGATGTCATAGCGCAAATCGTCGATACGTTTGGCTCTGCGGGTGCGGGCGGCTTCGTAGTTCAATATAGGGGCTGGATAGCCTTTGACTTTGGGCGGTGTGCCCAATTTTTCGGGGGGTAGATGAGCGAGTTTAGGCAGCCACCGATGGACGAAATGCCCCTGTGGATCGCAGCGGTCGATGGCTTCTTGTTGAGGGTTGTAAATGCGAATCCAGGCTTTGTTTAGGCAGTGGGTAACGCCCGCTTGCTGGGCCCATTGGTAGTGGTCGATAGGGCAGTCGCCATCGATGAGGTAGCGCATGAAATGGAGTGCGCCGTAGCGCCAGTCCATGCCAATGAGGTTGCATAAGAAGCTGGCGTAGATGGCGCGGACGCGAAAGTTTAGGGCGAGCCAGCCGCCGGTTTCCTGTAGGCAGCGGGCGGCAGCATCCACAATTGGGTAGCCCGTTTCACCGGCTTTCCAAGCTTCATAGTGCTCTTCGTTGTAGTCCCAGCCGCCGTTTTTTAGGGTTTCTTGGAGGGTGGGGCTGATGAATTTATTGTCAGCGGGGCCGGTTTCAAATGGGGTGTAGAGCGATCGCACCTCTAGCTGAGGCAAATACCGAAACCGCTGGGTAAAGCCACTGCCCCACCGCAGCCGAGAAATCAGCTGATGGGCACTACGCTGCACCCGCTTATCGTCTGCCCACTGCGGTTCGCGCTGGCGCTCCCATACGAACTGGGCACATTCTCGAATCGAAATCGCCCCGTATTTTATGTAGGGGCTCAGGCCACTCGTCGCATTGGAGCCAGGGTAAGACAGCTGCCAATAGTAACGCTCTGCTTTGCCCCCATCAAAAAATAGATTGAGCAGTCGGCGGGCTTCTTGGGTGCCGCCAGGTGGAATTTTCATGTCGCTGGCGGTGTGCTCTAGCTGCTCGATGGTGGGAAGCGGGTCGGAGTGAATATCAAGAGGAACGTCAATGGTTTGAGGGGTGGGAGTTTGGGGCGATCGCATCTGCTCGTACCACAGCTGCCGGTACTGCGGATAGCTCATCAAATCCGGGGTCGTCCCAGCCGGCTCAAACCAGCGAATTTTTAACCCCTCTGCCTTGAGCGCCTGATTTAACCGAGCATCGCGCACCCGCCCATAGATCCGTTCAAAATCTACATAACTGTAAATGCCGTCTGCATTCGTTTCCTTGATCAGCTGCGGCAGCACCTGCACCGGATCGCCCGCCCGTAAAATTAGCCGCCCCCCCAAAGCCTTGAGATCTTTATCTAGCGCGGCCAAGCAGCTAAGCATAAAGCGAACGCGGCCAGAGCCCGTTTCAGGATGCAGCAAAAGCGCCCGGTCAAAAACGAAGACAGGAATCACCGCCCCCCGTCTGGCGGCGCGATAGAGAGGCTCGTGATCGGCAATTCGCAGGTCTCGGCGAAACCAGACAAGGGTGCGATTCATAAACAGCAGTCAACGTCTTGCCTATAGCTTAAAAAGTTTTTGAGCTAATTGCATCTACATAGGTAGTTTTTGTGTACTATTTTTGTGTACTATAGTCATACAAATGTACTATAGCCATCGCCGAAGCCACCGCAGACTGCATCTGGCGATGCCTTAAATCCTGTTGACACCTTTGGAGACAGCTGATGTCATATCCCCCTGCATCTCGTTCGACAGCTCGCAAACAGCGAAAAGCCCCCCCAAAACCCAAGCGACCTAATGCCAAAAAAGCGCTTAAACCTACCCGCGACAAAGTGAGTCACAGTGGCCAGAAATCCACCCGCAAACGATTTAGCCTTTTGTCAGCGCAGCACCGAGAAGTCGTATTGGCAGGCGGCGCGATCGCACTTCTCGCCACAGCCATCGTTTTACCCACTCAGGTTTCCTCCCAGGCCATCCCCGACTCTAGCTGCGAAACCGTCGTCAAATCCGGTGCAGAAATATCAAGAGGTCAGCTCTTGCAGCTACTAGAGATCCCCACAGGGACAGCGGCTAGCACCGTACAGCAAGTAGTGAACGAACCCTATTGCACGCTGCCAGTTAGTCAAGCAATCAGTCAAGCAAAGACACCAGCGGAGTCGGGCCAAGCTGAGCTAGACAATGCCATTGCCACCGAGCGAGCAGCTTATCCTCTCGCCTTTGACCCAGAAGCATGGGTAGTCCTTTCCTACGAAGCCGATGAATATCTGGGCTATGACTTCGTATTTAAGCCGTAGGCCTAACGTTCAGGCTAAATGTCTCCTAAAGTTAAATGCCTCTTAAGGTTAAATGCCCCCTAAAAGAGTTTTCAAGCGCTAACCGGCTCAACCCAATTGGTATTTATCTGCTCCGGCTCCGGCCAGTCTTCACTGATCCAAGCCCCAAAAGGACGGTTCAACAGCGCAACGGCACGCTCAGCCGGAAGGGCTTTTTGAAATAAGTACCCCTGACCGTACTTACAGCCCAAATTTTGCAGCTGTCTAAGCTGGGTAACATCTTCAATGCCTTCAGCAATGACCTGCATTTTCATGGTTTCGGCCATGCTAATGATTAGCGGAACAATCCCTAGACTACTAGGCTCGTGGGTAATCGACTTTACAAAAGAGCGGTCTACCTTGAGGCAGCCAACGGGCAGCGTATGCAGATAGCTCAGCGCCGAATAGCCAGTGCCAAAGTCATCGATGCTGAGCTTAATGCCCTTTTGCTGGAAGGCTTGAAGAACATTGTCTACGAGGGCATGATTGCCAATGATAGAGCGCTCCGTCAGCTCTAGATGCAGTCGTTGAGGCGAGACGCCCGTTTGGGTCAAAATACGCTCTACCTGCATGAGAACATCTGGCTGCAGCAGCTGCTCAGCAGCCATATTCACGCTGACAAACGTTTCTGGCGCAATGAGCCCCGATCGCTCCCAGCTAGCAAGCCTGGTGCAGGCGGTTTCTAGTACCTGAGTACCCAGCGCTGAAATAAAGCCACTTTCCTCAGCAAATCGAATAAACTCATTGGGCGCAATTAGCCCCTTCGTCGGATGCTGCCAGCGTACAAGCGCTTCAAACCCGACAATTTTCATCCGTTCTAAATCGACAATAGGCTGATAGTGCAGCTTAAATTCACGGCGCTCTAGGGCGAGGCGCATGTCGGTTTCTAGTTCGAGCAGGCGCACGGCGCTGCTGTGCATATCTGACTCAAACCAGCGATAGCGCGATTGTGGGCAGTCTTTGGCCTGATACATAGCCACATCAGCGTCGCGCAGCATATGCTCTGCAACGACATAGCTCGCATCTCCCCATACCAAGCCTAGGCTGGCATTAATAAAAAGCTCGTGATCCGCCAGCAAGAAGGGCTGGGCCAGACTGTCTAGTACCGCATCGGCGATCGCAACGACGTCTCTCGGCCTTTGAACATTGAAGGCCAACAGCGCAAATTCATCGCCCCCAAATCGGGCAACGGTGTCAATATTTGCATGGGCTATCTGCAGCTGCTGCAATCTACGGGCAACGCCCTTGAGCAGCTGGTCCCCAATGCGGTGGCCCAAAGAATCATTTACCCGCTTAAAGCGATCGCAGTCCAAAAAGATCACTGCAAAATGACGATCTGTCGCCCCTCTGGGCTGAGCCATTATTTTACTTAAGCGCTTTACAAAAGACAGACGATTGGGCAGCCGCGTCAGGCGATCCTTTAGCGCGACTTCTAGCAGCTGGTTATGGGCCATTTCTAACAGCTGAGTGCGCTCTTTTACCCGGTGCTCTAACTCATTGTGAATCACCATTTGCTGCTTTTTCACTAGCTGCAAGCGAGTCTGATGACGCACCCTAGCCAGCACCTCTTCGGGCTGAAAAGGCTTAGTCACATAGTCAGCAGCCCCTTGCTTAAAGGCCTGCACCTTATCAAAGGGCGCATCTAAAGCACTCAGAAAAATAATCGGGATATGGGCAGTTTCTTCGCAGATGCGTAGCGCATTACACACCTCAAAACCATCCATGTGAGGCATCATAATATCGAGCAAGATGACCGTTGGCCGATGATTTTTGGCCAGTGAGATAGCATCGACACCGTTATCAGCCTGATCTACGATGTAGCCTTTTCGCGTGAGTAGCTTAGAGAGCACAAACAGATTTGTTGGCGTATCATCAACTACTAGCACACGGCCTGGCATCTCAAGGTCTGGTATCTCAAGGTCTGGCATCTTAAGGTCTGGCAGTTTCAGGACTGCCGTATCTTCAAAGCAATGAGCATCAAAGGCCTGAGCAGGTACAGAGCGGGCCGAAGCACAAAGCGAACGATCGTCAGGTGAGATAGACGGATTTAGCAATTTACTATCCAGAAAATCAACTACAGGACAATGACTATTTGAGGGTTGTTTAAGACAACCTGCTGGCTAGCCTATTTATTAGGCTGCCAAGCGGTTATTGATCTCCTCAAAGTCGGTCATGTCGCATCAAAAATCCAAAAATTAGATTCAGCCATGAGTTAGCTCTGACTTGTGTCCCATAGCTAACGGCCTAAGCGACCGACAATTCACTGTGAAAAGCAGCTCTAAGTTAGGACAACCCATTTCTTAAAGTGCATAGCTCAAAGTAAATACGAGAGACGTGAGTCATTTGAATTAAGCAGCCCTCACAGACAGGTCGACCTTTAAAGATAAAAAAGCCGACGCTATCAGTACGCTTTATGTCCGATAAATCTGCACAGTCTGTAACCAGAAAAAATCCTTACAAAAAGAATAC
>JBCBKQ010000163.1:0-13139 GCA_038521595.1 Cyanobacteria bacterium J06627_28
CGTAGGTATTCGTTGATATCACCAGACTCTATTTCCTGACGATTTCCTGCCTTGTCGAAATATTGGAAAAGCGTTTGTCCTGGAATTTCCTGACAGCGCTTTATGATTTTAGCAAGCTTTTTATCTTGTAGATTGAGCTGTCTAGAGACGCCACTTTTCCCTACAAAGGTTAGCTCGATTTTACCAGCGCAAATTTTAGCATGGTTGTCTTGTAGGGTGGTTGCGCCATAGGAGTCGTTTCGCTGCGAGTATTGCTGGTTGCCAATGCGGATGAAGGTATTGTCTAATAGCTGAATGATGGCTGCGATGACGGTTTCGCGATGAACGTCTTCATTGCTGCTGGCAGATGCGCTCTTAATGATGGCGGCTGTTTGCTGGCGTAGCGTGGGAAGTGCCTTTGCAAATGGAATCAATCGGTCAAACTTTAGCTGCTTTCTTAAGGCTATCCACTCTGGATGGTAGCGATACTGCTTCCTCTTTTTGAGGTCTCGTCCTGTGGCTCTAAGATGGCCATTTGGCTGACAGCAAATCCAAACGTCTTGCCAGCTAGGTGGAATGACAAGTGCCTTAAACTGTGCACGCCTCTTTTTATCTTTAATACGGCTACCGTCTATGTCTATGTAGCTAAATCCCCGGCCCCACCGCTGACGGCGAATGCCGGGTTGCTCGTCTGTTACATAGCGTAGGCCAGCGACCTTAGCCGATTGGATAGGGTCTTTGTATAGCTGAATCGATGACATGGACCAAAAGTACTCTCTGCAAAATAGGCTCGTCTTCTCCCTAGGGCAAGATATTTTTGAAAATATTTTGAGTGAAAATATTCTGGATATTAAGGTTTTAGCCAATCGTTACAGGGGAACTAGCGACCTGTTTTATGTAAAACGAAAGAGTTTATAAAAAGCAATATTCAATATCCTGAAGGCATTCACGGGGTGTACACATATGAGAAATGCTCCCCAAAAAGTTAAACAAGCGGTAAAACAGTATGTCAAAAGAGTTTAAGTCTGGTGATAAGGTCACGTGGTCTTCGGGATCTGGTGAATCTGAAGGGACAGTTAAAGAGAAAATCACTAGTGATAAAACAGTTGAAGGCAATCAGGTAAAGGCCTCAAAGGAGTCTCCACGGTATCTAGTCAAAAATGATGAAACGGGAACCGTTACCGGGCATAAGCCGGAGACGCTATCAGCCAAAAAGTCTTCTTCCTCTTCTAGTAGCTCTGACGAATTTTCTGAGGGTGACAAGGTGAAGTGGAATACAGCCCAGGGAAAGACGAAAGGTACTGTAAAGAAAAAGCTGACCGAGCCGACCTCTATTAAAGATTTTGATGTGAAAGCATCAGAAGATGATCCAAAATATTTGGTAGAAAGTGATAAAACGGGCAGTAAGGCCGCTCACAAACCCAGCGCGTTGGAAGGCGCGTAGGGAGTTCTTCAGCGTTATTGGATCCAACCATATTGGACATTATGTTGGTTTGTTCCGCTTTGTATGGTGCTGGTGATAGTCTATTTTTTCCATGGCAATGGTCGCTGCATTGCCATGGATTAATAGTGAAAACACGACGGTTAGGGTGACGATGCTCCACAGCAAACCCATATTATTAAAGGTGGCGTTGTTTTGGGCGTAGGCTAGGTAGTAGAAAGAGCCAAAGCCTCTGATGCCTAGAAATGCGATCGCACGCTTCTCCAGTCCTGAAAAATTTAACCCAGACAGTGAGAGCAATCCAGAAAATGGCCGCACTAGCAGCATAAAAAGCGCGGCAAATAACAAATTTTGCCAAGTAAACAAGTTAATATTGGCAGTCGCGACAAATCCGCCTAGCGCAATCAGCAATAGGCCTGCAAAAATACGCTCTAGCTGCGTTGCAAACTGATAGGGCTTGGCGTAGTAGTGGTGATACTTTTCTATATTTTGTCGGCTAGAGACAGCAGCGGCAAAAACAGCTAAAAAACCATAGCCATGGATAGCTTCTGAGATACCGTAAGATAAGAAAATAGCTGAAACTACGAATAAACCTTCGCGAGTATCTTCGCGAATGGCTTCATCAGATATACGAAAAGCGTAGTGTGCAAGTAGCCACCCAACGGCAATGCCAACAACCACACCCGTGACGACTCGGTAAGCAAGGTCGTAGGCTGCCCATCCGCCTAGCCAGGTGCCTATTGTGCCCTCATGCTTTGCAAAGCCCAGAGCCAGATACACAAACGGAAAGGCCAGTCCGTCATTTAGTCCGGCCTCTGTGGTGAGGCCGAAGCGCACCGGATCTTCACCGCCTTTGTTTGGTGGGCCAACCTGTACGCTGTGCGCCATCACCGGGTCTGTCGGAGCAAGACAGGCACCGAGAAGAATTGCATCGGCAAGGGGCAGCCCAAAGATAATGTGGCCCAGTGCAGCCGCACCCGCGATGCAAATTGGCATGGATATGCACAATAGCCGGAGTGCGACGCGCCAGTTACGCAGGCTAAATGTGCGATCTATCGCCAGCCCTGCTCCCGCTAAAGACAAAATGACAATGAGTTCGGTAATGTATTCTGCAACAACTGTGTGGGTTTTGTTGTCGATGGGGTTAATGACGGGCAGCTTAGTACTCAGGCTAAACAAGAATAGCGCCATCAAAAAGTACAGCAGCGGCACGTTAATAATACGGGCGCTTTTCAGATTGGGTAGCCACGTCAGGCCCAATAAAGCAAACCCGAAGGCGATATATAGAATTATTTTTGGATCCATTTGCCAGATGCAGCGACTTTAAAGAAGAAATAGCCTCCCTGCTGATTGAGTCAATAATCAATCAACAGGGAGGCCTAGCAGCTTATGTGATCAGCATGTGTAATCACAACGGAGAGATTAACCGGCTACGGCAAGGCTGCCACCAACAGCTGCAACAATTGCCGAGAGTAACGCAGTACCGAAGAGCCACCAGGCTGCTGCTTCAGCGGCCTTTTTGGTATCTTCCATCTGCTTTTGCGTCTGCGCTTTGATGGCGCTAATGCGGTTTTCGAACTGTTGCTCGATCCGTTCTGCTTTGTGCAAGACGCTGTCGCGAGCAGACTCAATCTGGTCAATGACGCGGTAGGCGTCGCCCTCTGAAATACGATTGTGGGAGCTAACTAGGGCCACGAGGGTATTGCGGTCAAACTGCGAGAGGCGATCGCGCATGGCCTCAAAGCCAGACTGTGGGTCGTCCATGAGGGTACGCACGTCGCGCTTGATGCTGTAGTAGTCTAGCTCCGGGCGATCTAGCGACTGCAGGTAGTCACGAATGCTCGCAAAGATGCTGTCAATCACAGACTGCAGGCTGTTTTTCACGCTGCGAATTTGGCCCTTGATCTGATGGCGGACGTCGGCGATGCGACCAACGACTTCAGCAGCTTCCTCTTGGGTCATGTCTGGGCGCTGGGCGAGCAGCGCAACCATGGTAGAGTCGTCCATTTGTGAGATGCGATCGCCCAGCCTGCTGGCACCTAGCTTGGGATCGTTCAGCAGCAGCTGCATATCTCGCTTGATGCCTGTAGGATTTAACTCTGCTTTGTTGGTGTTGCTCAAGTAATCTTCAAAGGCTGACTGGAAAGAGAGTGCTTTGGCCTTTGTTGTAGATTGTGCTCGGCGAGCCAGTCTACGGGGTGAGCGAACGAGACTCTGGATGCTAGAGAGCAGACTGTCGATAGTCTGATTAATCTCATCAGCGGAAAGGTCGTCTCGCTGGGCCAGCAGCTGAACAAGCGTGTCACGATCCATCTTAGACAGGCGGAAGCGTAGCGCTTGTGCACCCACTTTTGGATTGTCCATGAGCTTTTGCAGATCTCGCTGAATGCCCGTGGGGTTGAGTTCTGGCTTGCCGGTACTGCGCAGATAGTCTGCGATCGCACTGGTTGCCTCGTCGTACTTTTGCTGTGCTCGAAGCGTCAACTTTTCAGGTGTCTGCAACGTGGACTGCCAGCTCTCTTCTACCGAATCAAGCACCTGGTCAATTTCCTGCTCAGAAAATTCTGGGCGCTGGGCCAGCAAAGCGACAAACGTATTGCGATCAAACTGAGAGAGGCGGCCTCGAACGCGGCGAATGCCTTCATTGGGCTCGTCTAGCAATGTTTGTACATCACGTTTGATGCCTTCTGGACTCAGCTCAGACTTGTGCGTATTGCGCAGATAGTCTTCGAGAGATTGTTGCTGCTGCTGCAAACGAACCTGCGCAGCTTGGTCTAGACCTTCTTCATCCGCAATGATGCGCTCTAGCAAGCTAGCGTAGCGCTCAGCGGTTTCATGGGCGGCGACATCATTGCGAGACACCAAGAACTGACGGAAGTAGTCGGCATGTAGCTGACCTAGGCGATCGCGCATTTGCGCCGTATCCATAGGCTCATTTTCGATAATGGCCCGAAAGGCTTTCTCGCCCATCTCTGACGATAGTTCACCATTGGGCGTGTACTTAAAGAAGGTTTCTACCTGCTGGCGAATTCTCTTTTCTGCGCCAGTAGTTTCTGCGGTGGTAACGTCTTTGAGCACGGCCTGGCGAGTAATTTCCATCCGAGTGGCGATGTCTCTAATCTCCCCTTGGGTGAGCATACCGCGAGCAGATAAACCTTCTACAAAGGTCTTACGACCAAAGCCGGAGAGCTGCTGACGAAGTTCGGTTTCATTGGCTTCGGTGTCGTACAAAACATTACGAAAAGCGTTTTCAAGCTCAGGTGACTTTAGCTCACCGATGTAGGCGTGCTGAATATAGTTTTCAACATCTGCCTTGACGATATTGTCATCACCAGGAAGTGCTGATTTTATCTGGCTAGGAAGTGTGCCACTGGTCTGCTGGGTTAGCTCCTTTTGCGCAGCTTTAATCTGGCTGACGATAGTGCTAGCGTCTATATCTGAAAGATCTACTTTGCCCATTACCATGCCAATCAGAGAGCTGAGCCCCTGAGACATGACCTGTTGCACAGGGCTAGAACCGTTGCTGCTATTTTTGCTGCTAGCAGCGTTGCGCTGACGCATCTCACCCACCAGCTTACTAAGCTGATAGCTAAGCCCCTCGGAGGCTAGCTGACCGCCTGTTGCCGACGCGACAAAGGTCATGAGTTCACTCAGGCCTTGGCTGCTGCCAGTGTTGTTTTTCCACTTTCGATACAGGCGCTTGGCAAGACGATTTGTTTCATCCTTCGATAGATTTGTGCGATCACTCAACAATTTAGCGAATAGCTCAGTATCAACCTCTGGCAAGGCATCGCGATCTACACCCGATAGCTCAGAGTCACGAATGAGCCTTTCAAACTCTTTTTCAACGCCTTCAACATCTACCTCAGGTGACTTTAAGCTTGTGAGGTACTCTTGCAAGCTGTCCTGTAGTGCGCTGGTGTCAACGCCCGCAGTCAGCTCACGGCGAACCGCCGCTGCTGCCGCTTCAGCAGTTTGCACCACTTGGTCACTGGCCCCTTTGGCTCCGATAGCTGCCGTAGCGGTGCCAACGATAGTTTGAAAGCTGTTGGTAGCAGAGCGAACAACAGACCCAATAAGAGAGCCCACCGCCGTAGAGCTAAACCACATCAGCATTGTGAAATAGGTCGCCCAAATGACCAGACCTGTAACCGCACCCAAGAAAGGACTGCCGTAGGCCGTTAGCCGAATAGCTAACCAGCAAGCGAAAAATAAAGCCAAACTCACAGTGACGAGCGTCCAGACGCCGAAGGCAACGCCAATGGTTTTGATGCCAGTGCCGCTAGAATCGCTGGAGCTGTCGGAGCTGCCGTTGCTAGCGTGAGCGACATAAGAAACGCCCGCTGCCATAGAAAGGTTTGTCAGCAGCAGCTGAAAACCAAAGGCTAAAATAACGCCGGACAAAAGCGCGACAAAAAACTGTGGTCCATATACGGGAACAGGCTGAGGCACCGTCACCGGAACGGCAATGACTTCTTCTGTTGCCTGAGCAAGTAAAGGACTGATGTGCGTGTGTACGTTTGCACTTGCGGCCCACGCTAGGCCATTAAAGGGTTCCATAAATTTACTATCTCTTTTAAGGTAGTTCTTGGTATTATTAAGCCTGTTTACAGAAGATTAAACGTCTCTCAATAGAAAGAGTCGATCAACCCAAAGTGACCAAACCAATTAGGTGATTTTCATCCGCTGGGCATAGCGGTTTGTTGATTGCTGTTCTTTCTGCAACTATAGATAGAGATTCTCCTAGAGAGCACTCTACCTACCGATGACAGCAGCGCCGCCGTTGTAAAGACTTCACTAACAGACAACAGCTAGCTGATGGCCATCGTTCAATCAAACACCGTGTTCAGTAAATCTTTAGAGCGGCTCAATGCGGCGATAAGCAGCCTGAAAGCCCATATGAATACCGTAGGCAATAAAGCCAATGCCCAGCACGGCTAAGATCAGTTCATCCGTTGGATTATCGTTAAAAACAGCCAGCGCATCTTCTGTTGTTTTTATCATCGAAGGATCAAACTCCCAGGCGGCTCGCATGGTGTAGCAGCCGATAACGGCATAGACAAATCCGCGTGCTGCAATTCCTGCTCTGCCTACAACCATAGACCAGGTTTTGGCAGCGTCGCTCATGTGGTGCCGCTTTAGCTTTTTGCGAAATTCAGCCTTGATGGCTCTGTAAAAGTAGTAGCAGCCTATCCCAAAAATAACGAGCCCTACCCCGCCCACCAGACAGCGTCCAAGTGGCTGACGCATGGTATCTAGTGCCCAGTCCTGTGCTGTTTTTCCTTCCTCAGACGAAGACACCTGCAAGATTTTGACGGCGCTATAGGCAAGACCAATGTAGGCTACTCCGCTACAGGCGTAGCTGAATCGTCGAAGCAGGTCAGCTTTGTCGGTGCTGTTGTTATGCTCTGGGTCAAGGGCGGCCTGAATAAAGCGCCACACCACATAGCCAACCAGACTAACCGCTAGAATAAAAAGGACTGTGCGCCCAAAGGGCTGCTGCACAATTCTTTTGAGTACGCCTTCTGATCCTACAGTTTCACCCGAAGCGAAATCAAACGACTCCATTAGTGCCAGCAGACCTACGATGCCATAAACGAGACCTTTGGCAGCATAGCCAATGCGAGCGTATATCTCTATCCAACGCTCGACTTTGTTCTGTGTCTGCTCAGATAGTGCCATATTAGTAGTGCCATATTAGGGCTTGCTTATTGCTTATATTGAGTACTGCCAATCATCATCATGGATGATTTCATCACTGGTCATCTTTCTAAAGCATGACTTGCCTTCGGCCTATAGATATTTCTCTTTATATTTCTCTTTGTTAGAGAATGCGACTAAAGTAGAGGCTATGGAATATCTTTCT
Organism: Cyanobacteria bacterium J06627_28; assembly: GCA_038521595.1. GTDB lineage: Bacteria > Cyanobacteriota > Cyanobacteriia > Phormidesmidales > Phormidesmidaceae > Phormidesmis. Next base: position 7,287 of record JBCBKQ010000163.1, read on the forward strand.
AAAAAAGATCTCTTAAACGGACTGCCGCTTATTTTGGCCGGGCCTATTTTGCGGCGCACAGAGCCTGACGCCGTGACCGTTTGGATTGCGTTGAAAGCGCCTTGCCGGGTCGATTTGTCGGTTTTTGAAACGGCTGATGGCGGCAGAAAGCTGCAGCAGTGCATTTTCGCAAGCAGCCGAATGACGACAGCCATTGGCCAGCATCTGCATGTTGTTGCGGTGACGGCTAGGGCCATGAAGGGTGATGTGTTGCTGTGCGATCGCATCTACGCCTACGATTTGTGCTTTCATACAGGCACACCCAATCATCAGAAGATCTCCCTAACGGCTGCGCTAAACCAAGAAAAAAACAGCACGCAGCAAATCTCTGAAGGTCACGCCCAAAAAAAGTTTGATACCACCTCTATCAGCTACTTTGACCATCAAAAACCAACCTTTTCACTGCCGCCTCAGCAGCTGAGCGACCTCAAAATTGTTCACGGCTCGTGTCGCAAGCCCCATGGGCGAGGTTACGATGCCCTATCTCTTTTAGATGGCTTGCTCGCGGCTGACGCAGACACCCCTCACAATCGCCCCCATCAGCTGTTTTTAACTGGCGATCAAATCTATGGCGACGATGTTTCTGATCCGTTGTTGTGGCTAGCAACTCCCCTAGGCGATGCCATTTTAGGCTGGGAAGAAGAGCTGCCCCTCAGCGCAGATCCCAATATTGCAGATGCCAACATTACAGATGCCAGCATTACAGATGCCAGCATTTTTTCTAGCCAAGCCTCGCCAAACAAAAGTCAGCTGAAAAAAGTTCGACCCAAAAAGCTCGCTGCCGGAAATCGGGCTCATATCGCCACGAAAGAAGCTGGCCTAACTGCTGGACTCACGGGTAAAGAAGAGCGTACCACCAGCCATTTGTTTAGCTTCGGTGAGTATTGCGCGGTTTATTTATTGGCGTATTCTCCTGCCTGCTGGCCTGCAGCCCTGCCGGTGGGTCGTGATGTGACGACTGGCCGCAAAAAGATTCGTCAGTGGAATAAAGACAAACGCAATATGGAGCAGTTTGTATATTCGCTTTGGAAAGTGCGGCGAGTGCTGGCAAATATTCCTACCTACACGATTTTTGACGATCATGACGTGAGTGACGATTGGAATCTCAATCAGGCCTGGTGTCTGCAAATACTGGGCCAGCCCCTAGGCCGCCGCACCGTGCAAAATGCAATGCTCGCCTATGCCATTTTTCAAGCGTGGGGAAATACGCCAGAACAGTTCGAAGAGAATAATAGAGAGAATGGTGCTGGCGCTGAACTGCTGCGGTTAGCTCAGCAATGGTCGCGCTCAGCAGGGAAAGATACAGTGGCCCAAGCACGTATTACTCGCTTGCTCGGGCTGCCCTCAACCGATCCTCATACGGACCTGCCAAACTTTGTTGAAGATAATAACGTGTGGGTATTTCAGCGCTCCAAGGTATCTATTACCTGGCACTATACTATTCGCAGCGCCTGCCATGAAGTGTTGGTGTTAGATACTCGCACCTGGCGCGGCTATCCCATGGATGATGATGCGATCGCACCCCCTATGCTGTTGAGCCCGACTGCCTTTGCACAGCAGCTAATTGCGCCTTTCCTTGAAAAGCCCGTTAGTTCTTTCGCTACGCCCAATGTCGAGGCTTCTACAAGCTCTTCTCAGCAAGCCTATGGCACGTTTGTGATTGCGCCAACTAATGTGTTTGGGATGCGGGTACTTGATTGGATTCAGCAGTGGCATTTGGATCGCAAGAAAGTTTTTACTGCCGACGTGGGCGACTCCTGGAATTTTCATGAGCGAGCGCTGGCAACGCTGCTAACGACGCTGTTTCAACATCGCGAGAAGGTCGTGGTGCTCTCTGGAGACATTCACTACAGCTCAGCGATTCATGTCGCGTATCAAGAATGTAAAACAGGGGAGCAAAAGGAACTTGTGCAGCTCACGTCGAGCGCTATGAAAAACGAAGAGCTGCTGACGCAAGTATTGCACACTCGTCTCAAGCACTGGCTACTTGCAGAGCGCCCTCGTCATTGGATTGGCTGGCACTCACCTGCCGACATGGCAGAAATTTCACCGAGAAGAAAGCAGAGCAGGTTAGATATTGCAGAGAGGCAGCCTGCGCCTGACTGGCAGTGTCGTATGCGATGGCTGCCCAGGCAGCGGGCAAATACTGTGCAAAAAAAGGGTCTCTCAGCGCTGATGCCACCACGCACTTTGAAAGAAAAATCTCTGTTGGAATGGCTAACGTTCTGGAAATCTCGCTGGTTTCAAGAGGGGAAAGAAGTCATTGGTATCAACAACATTGCGCTGGTAAAAATTAAAATCGAACCTGTTAAAAATATGACTGCAGGAGAGCCCAGCAGCGGTTCAAAGCTCTTGGTAAAACAAGATCACTACTACTTTTCACCTTGGAAACCTGTGCAAGTAGTTTGTTCTCAGTTTTCTTCGGAAGCATCTCCGTAAAATGAACATCCGGTATGTGCCTAGACGGGTATGTGCTTAGACAGTATGTGCTTGGATCTATGAGATTTTGCTTCTCCTGCGTGAACTGCACAGAAGAAGCATTTGAAAGCGGTATTTGATGCGCAGTTGAGCTGAAAATTTGCCTAGCTGGCGATTGCTGTGCGCGATCGCTGCTTGATCAGCACAAAGCCCACCCCTATCCAAAACAGCAGTAATGCACCTGTAATCATTAGGGTTTTAATCAACCCAAAGCTAGCGATGAGTGCCGGAGAGGCAGCGGTAAAGAGCCCACCCCCTACAATCGGCTCAAAAAAGAGCTGCTTGTAGGCAAAGCTCTCAAACGCACCGGAGTCATTTTCGGGATCGACCATGCGCAGTAGCAAAATGCCCGTGGCGGTTACGCCCATTGACTGGCCCAAATCTCCAATCGCTTTCTCAAACCAGTAGTCTGGAAAAATACGCGGCGCAAACCACAAAAAGAAAGCTATGTTCCAGGCAATACCTGCCACACTCAAGATCAAAAAGATACCTAAGTTTCCACCAATGACCTGCAGAGAGATTGAAGCTAGCGCACTCACCACAACAACATCTAGCGCCATCCCAGCAATGTTTTTGGTCAAGCGTGAGATGATAAGTGCATCTAAATTTAGGCGCACCATCAAAAGCTGAACGATAATGCCACCAATGAGCGCCATTGGAAACAGTGGCACGTACTCCATCATGGTGAATCCTGTGCGGCCCCAGGTGATTGTTTCTAACAGAATAAGCCCCTGCTGAATGAGCCAGCCAAAGACGACCGCAATACCGACAAACCCAAAGTTAAGAGAGAGTGGATCGATCAATAATCCCTGGGTAAGCTGGCGACGGCGGGCCCTTTTTTCTTTGGTATCGGTATGGGTAAGTTCGGGGAGGTCAGCCTCTTGCTTAACGTTGGCCGATCTCGAGGCTGAAATGTGTTGCTTTTTGCGGGCCCAGTCGGCCAAGAACGTCCCGGTAACAATACCCGAGATAATGCCGACGGTAGCTAGCCCCAGGGCCAAGTCAGCCCCTTCTTCAAAGCCAAGCTCTCCCAGTGTGCCAGCCATTCCACCTGCGGTGCCGTGGCCCCCTTCAAATCCGATTTCAATTAGGGCCGCCGAGATCGGATTGGCATCAAATAGCGGAACAAGGATCAATAGGGTGACCAAAATACCCACTACATATTGACCCCAGGCGAGTGACTGACCAAAAACAACCTGGGGTGCGGCCTTTCTCCAGATTTGCTTTGGGCTAGGAATGGTCTCGCCCAAAAACAAAGCAGCAAAAACAATGTTAATGAAAATGCCCGGTGCCTGAGACCAAGCTGCGCGAATGGGTTCAGAAAATAGCCCTTCAGAAAGCAGCGCGCCTTCTCCTGCGATCGCAGTCATAATAGCCCCCAATACCTGTGGGCCTAGCAGCAGGGCCAGCGCACCAGCCACAATCGATTCTGGTAGATAGAGTCTTTGAATCCAGCTTACTTTTTGTTTAATAATACGACCTGCCAAAATCAGCAGCGCAATCCAAACAAAAGCGAAGAATACATCTTTGAGCGTAAACATAGCGGTAGTGCCGTAGCAACGTTGTGCATCACAGGAAGAATAATGTGTGTAAAAAGATTTATTCCTGTATTAAGTGTTTACGCTGAATTGGTATTCTCTAACGGTTACGATTTTGACGATTAGGGAGATATCTGTCTTTTGACTACGCAAGCACGCGCGCTAGATTGAGCAACATGTGTCTTGCGAAGGAGTGTGATTTCTCTCAAAAGGTACAAAAAAGAAGCGGACGCTTTGAACGTCCGCCAAGGATGTGAGAGATAACGAGCTCAGCTGGCTTTTTCCTACTGCGCTACTGGGCGACCCGCAGTTCGCTTCCGCTTTGGAGGCGTAGACGCTTTTCGCTCCTTGGCTGCCGTCATCCGCCGATGATGGATCTGCGTCATAAAGAACTCTTCTAGCGTCGGTTTTGCCACTTCTAGCTTGGCGATGCTGGCATTCATCAGCCTGGCCGTAGACATAAACTCAAATGGATTTTGGTGGAGAGTGCCAAACCAATAGCCGTCTTTGAAGGTGATGTCGGTTAGCCACTGATCCAAAATGTCTAGGCTGCCGCCTTTGCCTTTTACGTTGTAGTAATCGGGAGTGTCTAACAAATCTTTGATGGCACCGACACAGACAATCTCGCCCTGATCGAGAATGGCAATGCGATCGCAAATTTGCTCCACATCTGACAGCACATGACTGTTAAAAAAGATTGTTTTCCCGGCTGCTTTGAGCGACAAAATAATCTCTCGTACCTGATAGCGACCTGTTGGGTCTAATCCCGACATGGGCTCATCGAGAAATACAATCTCTGGGTCATTCATCAGCGCCTGCGCCATGCCTACTCGCTGAAGCATTCCTTTGGAGTATCGGCGCATTTGCTTTTTGGTTGCCGACTGTCGATCTAGCTTGACTAGCTCCAGCAAATCCGCAATTCGCTGCTTACGGGCCTGCCCTTTAATGCCAAACAGTCCGGCTGTGTAGCTTAAAAATTCCCAGCCAGTGAGGTAGTCATAAAAATAGGGGTTTTCGGGCAGGTAGCCAATACTTTCTTTGACTTCGCTATCGCCTGCGGGCTGACCCATCAGCAGGGCACCGCCAGCAGTTGGTCGGATGATGCCCAACAGCAGCTTTAGCAGCGTTGTTTTTCCTGCGCCGTTTGGCCCCAACAGGCCAAAGGTCTCGCCTTTGAATATTTCTAGTGAGCACTGCTTTAGCGACGGTGGCGCGGCTTTGAGCCAAAATCCTGTGCGGTAGACTTTTCGTAGATCGTGCGTTTCTACAATGACGGGCTTTTGAGCTAGCGCTGAAGACGTGTACGTTGCCAGGCTAGCAGGGCCAGTGGATTCGGAGGAGGGAACCGCGCTCATAATGGATATCTCTACGGCAAAAGGGAATAGACAGTCGCTTCTAGTAAACTAGATAAGCAGCAAACCCGCTCAAAAAAAGGATGTCAGCAATGGATCGCTCAAAAATTGTCGCAATTGCCACTGGCGTGGTGTCCGTTTTACTCGCGATCGCGTACTTACTCCTCGTTCAGGTGCTTGATTTTCGCGGAGAAATGCTGCCTGCGCCAGTGGGTTTTCTAGGAATTTTCATGTAGCAAATAAAACATGCCGTTAAAACAGACGTCCTATTGAGAAAATATACGCTGAATAGTTTTTGAGTGGTTTTGAGAGAAATTGAGCATATTAGGCACAGACCTTGTTCATCTGAGCTGTTTAGCCTATTGACCTACGATGATCTTTTTTTCTAATCGCCTGCCCAATCTTTTGCCCAGTTGTTTGTCCAGACGGGCTTTCGGTTCTTTGTC
>JBCBKQ010000164.1:0-13103 GCA_038521595.1 Cyanobacteria bacterium J06627_28
GATAGCCAAGCGGCACCTGTTCTTCTATATCAGGATAATCGGCCAGTAGTTTTTGGTACCTTTGAGCGGTAGAGAGGGTCTGAAAAGATTGAACCCGCCTGAGCAACGTTGTGTAGTAGTGCTCTAGCAAACGACGATTGAGATCTACCCAGATGCTGTCTTTTTTTGAGAGGGCCTGCAGGCTGCAATAGCTCAAAGAGAGTAGTTTGGCGTCGGTTAATAGGCTGATAGTATCTTCGCTGGGTTGACGGTAGACCAGACTAAAGTAGTTGGTAGCAAAGTGGTCTTCAAAGCAAAACCAGCGGGTGATTTCTTTTTGGTCTGCGATGTAGGTGGCACGCAGAATGCCTTCTGTGACGAAATAGATGCGATCGCACACGTCTCCTTCTCTTACCAGGACATCGTCCTTTTTCAGCGATACACTTTGCACCGCCTCACACAGCGATCTCTGCTGCGGTGGGTTGAGCGGGATGAGTTCGTTTAGCCGTGCTAAAAGCTTGTTGTACATGTGCTGAAGGCGATCTTTTGCATGTGAAGACTGTGAAATAAAATCTATCTTCTTTTGTGCTGCAATGTGGCTGCAATAAGCCGTTTTAGAGATTGGATCGTCTGCCGGATAAAGTCCGCCCACGGATTAACCCCATAGAATAGAGGTAGAAATGAATTTCTGAGCGCAAAAAAAACACAGAGCCCATGACCGACATTAATTTCAAATTTGCCGTTGTTAGCGATCTGCATATTGCGCTGCCACACACCATTTGGGACGCGCCAAATCGCTTTCATTTAGTAGAGGTGAGCATTCCTGCCTTTGAGCAAATTTTGGTGCAGCTAGAGGCAGATCCACCAGATTTTCTGTTGCTTCCTGGCGATCTGGTGCAGCATGGTGAGCGCGAAAACCATGAGTGGCTAGCAAATCGACTGTCGCAGCTACCGTTTCCTTGCTATGTGGTACCGGGCAATCATGATGTGGTCAGAAAATGGGGCAACCTGCCGACTGATGAAACGGGCAAAGATCGCATTGCGCTCTCTGACTTTCCTCAGCTGTATCAGGCCTTTGGCTACGATGACGGACAGCGACTGTACTATCAGCACGAGATCTTGCCTGGTGTTCATATCATTGGGCTAAACTCAAACGCCTTTGGCGCAGACGGTGAGCAAATAGGGACGGGATACATTGACGATGAGCAGCTGGCTTGGCTAGATGAACAGCTCACAGCGCTCGGCGGAAAATTTGTCATGGTGATGGTGCATCACAATGTGTTGGAGCATTTGCCAGATCAAGCTTCTAATAAGCTGGGGCGGCGCTACATGATTAAAAATGCGTCGGCATTGGTCTCACGGCTAAAAGCAGCGAAGGTGCCTGTGGCATTTACGGGTCACCTGCATGTGCAAGACATTGCTCAGTCGGATGACTTTTATGCGATTACGACGGGTTCTTTGGTGAGCTACCCTCATCCGTATCGGTTAATATCAGCCACAACTGATGATGCAGGACAATGTTCTTTGACTGTGGAGTCTAAGCGAATTGAATCTGTAGAAGATTGGCCGACGCTACAACAAACATCTAAAGATTGGATGTGCGATCGCTCCCTTCCCTTCATCACACGCTTACTAACAGAACCACCCTTGTCTCTATCGCCAAAGCAAGCCATTCGCTATGCTCAGCAGGCCAAGGACTTCTGGGCTACGGTGGCGGCAGGCGATGCCACCTTTAACTATGACGATATGCCAGTGGCTGCGCAGCAATATTTTTGCCGGTACAACGCTGTTGACGAAAAAGGGCAGGCACGCTTTATCGACAACAATGCGGTGCTTACCCTATGTCAGTGACTTCTTAAATAGAAAACGTTTACAGCGTGACGCTAGCTGGCCTTTGCGACCAACGGCGTGTTTTCTGCCTCGGCAGCTTGCTGCTGTGCTAACTGATTGAGCGCGGCGGCGGCTTCGCGGGAAATGGGCCAAATCATACCGGCAAGATTGCTCGTGGCGACGCTGTAGCCTTGGTTGGAGGCTTGGTAATACCACTGAATAGCGGCGGCTTCGTCTACCTCTACATTGGCCAGGCCAAGCTGGCAGATGTTACCCATCATGCACTGAGCTTCGGCGTCGCCCTGCTGGGCTGAGCTTAACAATAGAGGGAGCGCTACGGTGAATTGCTGAGCGCGAAATTCTTTAATACCAGGTGCAGTCATTTTCCAAAATCTCCGAGTGTGAGTGCAGGAAGTAGGGTTGAGCGAACGGGTAGCGAGAGACATCAAAGGGTGAGCCCTCCGAGAGCAAAGGTCTGAGGCAGCTGTGATCAAGTGGCTAACTCATTCACCGAAATTATATAGTACAAATGTATTAAATACATCGTAATTTTGCTTGGCTGCCCTGATTGGCGTCTGTGCTTTTACAATTGGGGCGGTAGACCATATAGAGGCGTGAGCGTGGAATCGGGCGGTGGATCTTTGGTGGAGCGGTATTTGGCGCTGATTGATGAGATTGTGGCGCAGACGCTGAAGGGCAATGTGCGCTCAAAGGAGCAGGTGCGATCGCAGCTAGAAGACTCGGTAGAAACAGGCACCGGCGAAATATTTGAGCGGTCGCTGGCTACGCGCATCACCGAAACCGAAGCGCAGCTAGAAGGCTCCTTAAAAGCACCCCGAATTTTACGCGCACTCAAAACGATTGAAGGAGAGTGGGCAAAAGGGCAAAAAGAACGGCAGGTCGCCAGCGGTGTGGCTCGATTTGCTGAAAAGCTACGGCAGGCAGATCCCGCTGAGCGCCCTGAGACGTTTCTAAGCTTCATTGATCCGAACCAGTCGAATAGCCTAAACCGTCAGGAGCTAAAGCAGCTGGCCAAAAGCCTCACTTCAGAAGAGCTAGCGCCCTGGCGAAAAGGCATCATTGCCGGACTGGCGAGCTATGAGCGGCTAGAGGCAGATTTAGTGAGCTGGCTCTATCAGCCTGCGGGCCAGCCGGTGGGCTTTGGTGAGCGAGAGCGCGGTGGCCCGTGGCCAGTGTGGCAAAAGGCATCTGTCGGTTTGCCAAAGTTGTTGTTTACGACGCTAACGCAGGACGAGCCCGTGGATGCGATTACGCGAACGGCGGTAGACGTGACTAGCTGGGTAGATTTGGCTGTGGTGATGCACTTTTTGCAGCGCAGCCTGATCGTTTGGTTCGACAAGCAGCCCTACAGTGCCAAGGCTGGCAAACAGCTGTCTTACAGCACATCTTTAATTTTTGCGGCGATTTGGGGGCGGCTGTCTCAGGGCTTTGCGCGGGCGGGCAATGCGTCCTATGCGGCATTGGGGAATGGCTGCTTTCAGCTGATGCTACAGATTTTACGAAAGTTCTCTCAGCGCGATGACTTTCCGCTATATGGCGGCGTGTTTGCGTCTTTTTCGGGAGACTATTTGCAAGATACGCTGGACTACTTTAGCGAGCCGCTAACCCAGGTAGAGGGCACCCAGGAGAAGGCACGGATTTTGACATTGCTGGGTTATTCGCGGCAGATGCTTGGCCGAGCAGAAGAGGCTAAAGGCTTTTATCAGCAGGCTTTGGAGATTGCCCAGTCTTCAGGAGATTTGGCCTGTGAGACGGCGGATTTGTGCCATCTGGCACGTAATGCGGTGCTGGAAAAGGACTATGGTGAGGGCGTTTCGGTAAGTCAGCGGGCGCTGATACTGGCGCGGCAGCGGGGCGATAAGGTAGGTGCGGCAAATGCGCTGGTGAATTTGGGCTATGCGCAGGTGCTGCAAGCCAGGGCAAATGATGTGGGCGATACGGCAATTTATGATGGTGCGATCGCGTATCTAAACCAAGGGCTAGAGCTAGCGGTAAAGCAAAGTGACTTTCAGTCTCAGGCGCTGGCGTACAACAGTTTGGGCGTAGCTTATGTAATGTGCGATCGCCCCCAAGAGAGCCTCGACATTCTCACCAAAGGCGCAGAAGCTGTCAAAGGCTCTGGCAACATTTATCTGCAAGGGCTGTACACGCTCTATACCGCCGAAGCTCACCATGCGCTCAAAAACTCAGACGAAGCCGTTTTTTACAGTGCCCTAGCAATGTATTTACTCGAGAGCATTGGCTCAGAAGATTGGCGACAGGCAGCAGGGTTAGCCTCTGTATTGCAGGGACAGCTAGGGGAAGAAAAATTTCAACAGACCTTGGAGAAATATCGCCGTCAGCTCACGCCTATCATGAGTATGGAAGGCTATGAAGGATTAACGTCCTTGCTCGCTCGCTATCGCGAATAGCGTGATAGTCGGATATCTGTTGTCGGATACCTGTTGCCAGATACCTATTACCGAATACCTATTGCCGAAGACTATCCAAATGCCCGTTCATAGAAGCTTCGTTTAGATAAAAGTCTCATAAAGGCTTGTGCGGGACGTATCAATTCTAACAATTACAACTGAGCGGAGGCAGGCACTATAGGGCAGGTGCAAATTTGGTAAAAAGACTCAATCAGGTTTGCCTAAAACGTTGTCAACACCTGACTTTGAGGTTATCTACCATGCCCCTCCAAACGCGCAAGCCAGTTCTCTTCTCTGTGTTATTGGGTATTGCGTCTCCTGTTGCGCTGATCTTACCCGCGAAAGCTGCGACATTTAGCTATGGTGAGACTGCCGTTGAAACCATCAATTATCTGTCCGAAAATCTGGAAGGTCGTAGCGTAGGCACACCCAACGAGGCAAAAACGGTCGATTATCTAGTGCAACAGCTCAAGGGCTTTGACTACGCGCCAGTGTTGCAGCCATTCGACTACGAGTTTGAAGGTCAAAGCTTAACGTCTTACAACATTGTGGCCGAGCGCCGTGGCATGTCAGGTAAACAGATTTTAATGGGCGCGCACTACGACAACGACCCAAGTATCCCAACTTTAGACAGAAGCGAGCTCGAGGGCACTAACGACAACGCTTCTGGCGTAGGTGTCTTATTGGAGCTCGCTCAGCGACTTGAACCTGACACTACTAATACTGTTAAATTCGTTTTCTTTGGTGCAGAAGAGATCGGTTTAGTCGGCTCAGAGTTTTATGCCAACAGTCTGAGCCAGAAGGAGATTAGCGATACGTTACTGATGGCCAACCTTGACAGCCTCATATTTGGCGACAAAATGTATTTTAATGCGGGACGTGGTGCGACTGAAAACCCGTCTTGGTTTAGGTACAGAGACCTAGCGCTAGAAATTGCTGCCGAAAATGGTATCGAGGCAGAGACGAATCCAGGTTTGAATGAGACATACCCAAAAGGCACCGGCTGCTGTAGCGATTTAGAGTCGTTTGATGCGTTTTTGCCGGTAGTCGCTGCTGAGGCCACCAACTGGGAGATTGGAGATTTGGATGGCTTCACTCAGACTGCCGACCCCAGAGTGCCCAATGGTCGTACTTGGCATGATCCGGCGACGGACAACCGTAAATTTATCAACGAAATCTTTCCAGGTTTGATTGAAGAGCGGGCTCGCAATTATACGCTGGTGTTCGATCAGTTTATTGATCGTGTCAATGCCGAATCTGTACCTGAACCCATGGGCATCTTAGGCCTGACGACGGCTTTGGGTGCAGCAAGCGTTTTGTTGCAGCGGCGGCGCTAGGCCTGAAACCTCTTAAAATCAGCGATTCAGAGTACTTCACCTCACTTCATTTTGATTGAGAAGCATGCGTCATCCTCATTGAGGATGCGAATGCTCTATGGGCAAGATGTCGCTATCAGGACATGTGCAGCTCGATTTTCAATCCCTTCAAAATGGTGGAAAGACTCCGATGACTGTATCTTCTTCTTTGCTTACGCCGTCTGCGCTAGATTTGGCTGGTTATTGCTATCAAAAGCCCAATTACTTTCAGATTCGACAGCGGGTAAATTATTTAGCAGAGCGTTATTTGTCTCCAGATGTTTTGAGCGATCGCCTGAGCGACCTGCCAAAGCAATTTGTTGACCCACAGCAGCGCCCCTGGGAAAAGTTTGACTGGAAAGCGATTTCTGTTGATCAAGTTGTTGGTGTCGATCCGCAGCTGTTTGTCAGCCTAATTGCGGCCTCAGCCGAAGTCGAAGCGCCCATACGTGACTACGCACAAATTAGCCGAGAGTATTTACAGGCTGTTCATCCAGAGATGACACGCTTTATCAGTGGCTCTTACGATGAATTGGGGCGGCTGGTAGAAGTCGGCGTTTGGGAAAAAGAAGAGCGACAGCACGCGCCTATTTTCTGTCGCATTTATCAGCAGCTGACGGGTGAGAAATTGACTCCCCATGAAAACTCTATTACTGAGCTATCGTCCGTAGAGACGCCCGGTGAGGCGCTATATCGCCATGCCATTCGTCGAATTACAACAGAATGGAGTGCTGTTTCTTTATATCTGTGGCTAATGACGCATTCTACAGGCGCATTGCAGCATGCCCTAGCGCAACCGCTACAGGATGAAGTAAATCATCTGGCAAAGTTTTGGGGAATGACGCGGTGGGGCTTTGCAGATCATACACCGCATCGAATTGTGGCGATGACGACTCAGCTGTCGAATATGTTTGGTCATCATGAGAGCGATCGCAGCACCAGCAGCAACATTCTCCAGATCGACAATCTCTCCTATGGCATCGAGCTCAGCTATGCTTTTGCTCGCGTGCTCCGTCAGCTGTGTCAATGGAATACTCACCTCAAGCCAGAACTACTACAGGCACTATTTGGTCATCGGCCAGTGCTGCAGGCTGCATAACTTATCGATTTTCTAGCAATCAAGGATGTGGGCAGGCTCAGCTTGCTTACATCCTTTTATCTGGGCTATTGCTTAAAGGGAATGAGCACAGATCTATCTCTAGTTAAGTGCAGTCAACTTTCCATCTGAAAGCCTTAGAATCGTAGTGTTGCCCCAAGATCACTAACGGTTGCACTATGAAATTTTTCGAAAAGCCCGGTGCCGAACTTGCTGAGCGCGTTCCGCCTGGCCAACATTTGGCCAAAGGCTTTCCGGTACTTACCTATGGCGATACTCCACAGATCGGCACTGATGACTGGCAGCTTACGGTCTCTGGCCTGGCCAAACCACAAACTTTTTCGTGGCAAGACTTTATGGACTTGCCCCAGCATGACTTTACCGCCGACTTTCACTGCGTTACCACTTGGAGCAAGCTCGATGTGAAATGGCGCGGTGTCAAAGTAACTGACTTCTTGGCGGCAATAGACGTAAATCCCAAAGCGGCACATGTCATGGAGCACTGCTACGGCGGCTACACCACTAACCTGGCCATGGAAGATTTTGCCAGAGAAGAGAACTTTTTTGCCCATACACTCTATGGTGAACCGCTCCCGGCTGAGCATGGTGGCCCTATGCGAACAGTCGTACCTCATTTATATGCCTGGAAGAGCGCCAAATGGATCAACGGCATTGAGTTTTTAGACAAGATGGAGCTGGGCTTTTGGGAGCGCAATGGCTACCATCACAGGGGTGAGCCGTTTGCGGTAGAGCGGTATGCTTCGCTGTAGCCGTGTCACTGTGGCTTGGCTTGGGCAAGCTAAGGTTACGCTTTGAGTGCGATCGCATATAACCTCCTGCCTTGGGAGCTTGTAAACTCGCAGCTCAGAGGCATCTACGCCCTGACGACCCGACTGGCGAAGCCGTGAACACTTTTGATTTAGAAAATCGACTGCCCATTTTGTCTCGTCTGCCAGCGGAGGCAAATGACTGGCTCACAACCCTACCCTGGGAGCAACGGCGTTACATCTTATCGCTATGCCATCTAGTGTGCGCCACACCGTCAGAGCAGCAGGCCGAATTTTTAGATGCCTACACCGCCGAGGGTTTGCTTTCTCAAATTGCAGACGATGCCGATACCCGCAGGCGTGTAAATGAGCACCTCAAGCGATTTCATTGCAGCATTGAGTTAAATGACGACACGTTTCGCCATTACATTCGCCATGTGTACATGCACTCCATGAGCGATACCGACCAGCGCCCGGAGCTGTACTTGGAAACCGTGCTAATGCTCATTGGCAGTACCCGCAAGCGAAGCAGTGTCCTCTGCTATATTCTCGGCTTCGAAATTCTGAAACTGTTGTTCTGTATGAGCTGGGCACAGCACGAGCGTTTGGCCAGTCTACAAGTCAACCAAGATCAGTTCAACAATACCTTCACTGTTCCCGTTCAAAAGGCTCAGAAGACAGAGGGCTTAGTGGTTCCCAGGGGGGAAAGAGACTTTTTTGCTCGCCGCGACTACTACATTCAGCAGCCCACGATTTCACCCGAGCGACTGGTCGAGCTAGTGATTCGTTACTTTAGCGCCGACAAGATCATAGACATTGGCTTTATGATCTTGCGCCACCCTAACGCTATTCACTTTGATTACAACTTCGTCTATGAAGACTGGCGTTAAGGCTTGTGATGACAGCAATTTAGCAATTCATCATATAGCAAAGCACGGATGCATAACGCTACGCGAGGCTATGCCAACGCACTTTGCTATGCGCTTAGCGCTCTATGTAGTAAAGTTTTCAGCTGTTCGTGGTGTCTACAGCTAAGCGCGGAAAGCTATAGGACGTCAGAGTCTTCGAGATAGTCAGAAGGGATTCCCGTTTCTAAGAAAGCTGCAACCTCTGCAAAGAAGCGGCCGTCAAACCCTGAGATGGGCGGCTGTCCTTGTTCTATGGCGGCAGTGTAGGTTGCTTCTACCTGTTTGAAGTCGCTGATGAGTAGCATTTGCACGTCTTCATCTAGCGTTAGGAAGGCCTCATAGATTACATTCCAAAACAATTTTTCGTCTATGCCGTCGAGTTCGACAGTGTCAACGATTGGGAAGCCATAGCTAATGAGCCGCCCGACATAGGCCAGGGGTAAATCCGGAGATTCATTAATCGCCTGAGTAAAGAAGGAGCGGGCAGCTTCGTACTCTGCATTGTCTAAGAGCTGCACACCAGAAATCATGAATCGCTCGTAGTCGGTCGCAACCCGCATGCGTAATAGATAATTGAACGGTTCAGACGGAGGGGCCTGCTCTTCGGGTTCGGCTGAATCGGTGGGTGCTTCAATGGTGAGTAGCACTGATAAAGCGTTGATGTCAGAAGAGAAAACTAAGCGATATTCTCCCGTTTCTGGCAATGTGAAAACTGTATGCCGACCTTCTAATTCTGAAAAGTCAATATCATCAGGGTAGTCTGGACCTGCTGGAATCAACAACCCTCCCGTATTGTACAGCTTAAATTCTCCAATATAGGGTGTCCCATCTAGCCTTTCCGCATAGGCAACAATGTATTCGCCTGCACTGCCTGTAAACGTGTATTCTCGTTGAACAGACTCTCCTATATGTTCTATTCGCTCCTCGAGATTAAACAGAGAGGAAGGAGCTGTGATTTGATTGCCAACAGACTCATTGGCCTCATTTGCTTGTGCTGACGGCATGGCAACGGCAGCCGTTGGCAAACCGATACTAAGGCTTAACAACAAACTGAACCAAGGTTTTATCATAGTGCTTTGTGCTTATTTTCTTGATTGTGCGTGAGATCGGTGACGTGGCTAGAGGGGTTTTTCATCTGCTGCTACATTTGGCAGATTGTTGGCAAAGGTTTGAATGCTTTGTAGATAGGTTTCTTCACCTACCCAGAGAATATCGTTATGATCTGCACCTTCGATTGGGACTAGCTGCTTGGGACTGTCAGCGGCGGCCAGCAATTCTTCGCTGTGGCTAAAGGGAATGATGGTATCGTTTGTGCCGTGGAGTAGTAAGAGCGGGCAATCAATGTCGTCAATGTGACGAATATTGGGGAACTTTTCAAAGGGCATAATTCGAAAAGGAACAACAACCTGAAATGCCGTTGCGAATGAGCTTTCTAGCACTAGGCCTGCGACGGGTTTGCTAGCAGCCAAGTACGTGCTGGGGCCACCGCCTACAGACTGCCCCTGTACGATAATGCTATCTGGAGAAAGCTCAAGCTCTGTTGTGAGATAGTCATAGGCAGCCTCTATCGCTAAGTATGAGTTTTGTTCTGTAGGGTTGCCAGTGCTGTGTCCATAGCCAGGATAGTCGTAGGTCATCACAGAAAAACCCTGATCTTTTAGCGATAGGAGAATAGGCATGACGCCGCCCATATCGGTTGCGTTGCCGTGACTAAATAGGATGGTGTAGCGGCTATTAGGATTGTGCAGATAGCGAGCGGCAAGCTGGTTGTCGTCTGCGGATGTTAGGGTGATGGCGGTCGAATCTTCTTGTGGTGAGTGCTCATAGCTGGGTGCCGGCGGTAAGAAGATCATTCGGTCAGCAAAAAAGAACAGATATAGTGCAACTGACCCATAGATAAAAAGCACTGACCTTAGCAGTCGCCACCCTGCCTTTGACCAGGAATACTTAGTTTGTTTTCCCATTTAGCTTGTTTTCCCATTTATACGCTCAGCACTTTTGACGCATTATGCTTATGATACCCATTAAAAATGACTCCTTTTGGACAGGGGTGGCCTACCAAATTTCATCCATTACTGTTTGTAGTGGCTCAGAAGCTGTTCCTGTTTCGAGGTAGATGGCCATATCTTCTGCCAGCTGAGGATCAAAGCCGTCTAAATCGCTTTCTCCAGAATCTATGACTGCTTGCAGAATGCCTCCTAAGCGCCGTAAGTCTAAAAGTACAGTACTTTGTTGTTCAGATGAGAGCCTATCGTAAATGATTTGAAACCCTTCTGTCCCGGAGATACCATTGCCGATAGAGTCGTCTAAAAAGAAAGCATGAGAAGCATAGGCAAGCAGTCTGCCCATGTAGGGGCCAGATTGGTCAGGTGCATAGCTGGCAGCCTGACTAAAGATTTCTGCGGCTGCTAGATAGTCTTCTGCTATGAGTTTGTGGTTGCCTGCGATCAAAAATCGCTCTGAGGCGTCAGCTACGCGAACTTTGACTAGGTATGAATGTGTCTGTTCTACTATGTTACTTGGCCCGATATCTCGAAAGATTCTGATAGGATTAATAGCTAGTTCGTATTCTCCGGTTTCAGGTAGCAAAAACATTTGATGTGTGCCATTTTGTTCTTCAAAACTCAACTGTGTGCTGTACAGATTGCTTTCAGTGCCAACCAGCCGCCCACTCGCTGTTTGTAAGGAGATATTGTAGTAAGAAGAAGCAAAATAGTCAGGAGCGCTTTCAAAGTAGATGACAACCAATTCATTTTCATTGCCCTGGAAAGTATAGCTACGCTCAGCGGTCATTCGCCCACTGTTAAACCGATCTTCAATGGGATTGTCTCTTAATAGAAGACTCTGTTCTATTTGGTTGTCAAGGCGCTCACTGCTGGCGAGAAAAGGCTGTTGCTGAGACTGTTCTGCAATGTGTTGCGTATTTGCTGTGGGTTCTATGCTCTTTGCCGCTGTGGGTAAGAGTGCCACGCTGCTCAAGATTAGCGACAGTCCACTAGCTAAATACGTTACTTTCATGATGTTTGAGGTGGAATTTTCAGGACGACAAAATAATTCCCAAGCCATATGGGAACTATTTTGACTTCAGCAATGCAGTGATGGATTACGGAAAGTGCTTTGCCGCTGATGTGTCAGGGGCTACGCAGTGGCACTTAGCACAGGCAGGGCTAGCTTAATTTGGTTTTTGATTGCCCAGGATTGTAGGTCGGCAAAGGCGCGATCGCGATACTGACCATACCGTTCTCTTTTATTCCTTACTCGCTTTGGCAAAGCTGGAATAATCCCCATATTTGGCGGCATCGGCTGAAAATGCTTGGGCTCCGCAGAGCTGATGAAGTCGGTCAGCGCTCCGAGCATGGTTGTGACGGGTAGCGCTAATGGCGTTTGGCCTTTTGCGACTCTAGCGGCATTTGTACCGGCCAGCCATCCACCTGCGATCGCAGCTGTATACCCTTCTGTACCTACCAGTTGCCCCGCCGCCAGCAGCGTAGGCCGCGATTTAAACTGCATCGAAGCGTTCAACAGCTCCGGCGAATTAATAAACGTATTGCGGTGCATCACTCCCATTCGCACAAACTCCGCATTCTCCAACCCCGGAATCATCTTAAAGACGCGCTTTTGCTCACCCCAGCGTAAATTCGTCTGAAAGCCGACCATGTTCCACAGCTGACCGGCCTTGTCTTCCTGCCGCAGCTGCACCACCGCGTAGGGCTTGTGCACCTTATTTTCCGGCGCATCAAACGCCCCATACTTTTCGGTATCAAATAGACCTACTGGCTTCAGCGGCCCGTAGCGCATCGTTTCAATCCCTCGCCGTGCCATCTCCTCAATCGGCAAACACGCCTCAAAGAATTTCGCCGTATCCCTCTCAAAATCTTTCAGTTCAGCTTGCTCCGCTGCACAAAGCGCATCATAAAAAGCCAAATACTGTTCCTTATTCATTGGGCAGTTAAGATACGCTGCCTCCCCCCGATCATACCGAGAGGCCATAAAGGCAATGTCTTGGTTGATCGATTCGCCCACGATAATTGGACTCGCCGCATCAAAAAAGCTCATGTAGGCCTGCCCTGCAAACCGCTCCAAGTCTTCACTTAGTGACTCACTTGTTAGCGGCCCCGTTGTTAATACAGTGATGCCATCTTCAGGAATCTGTAGCACCTCATCCCGTCGCAGCTCTACCAGTGGATGCTTTTCTAACGTTGCTGTCAAATCCTTACCAAACACTCCACGATCTACAGCGAGTGCTCCCCCGGCAGGCACCGAATGCTCATCTGCCTTCCCAATCACAACAGACCCCAACCGTCGCAGCTCCTCATGCAGCAGACCCGAGGCGCGATCTGTCCCCATTGCCCCAAAGGAATTGCTGCACACTAGCTCTGCCAAATGCTCTGAGTGATGTGCTGGCGATTTCTTTACAGGGCGCATCTCATGCAGCACCACGGGCACATCAGCTTGCGCCACTTGCCAAGCTGCCTCGGTTCCTGCCAATCCACCCCCAATCACATGAATAGGCTGCTGGTCACTCATAAAATTGCTCAGTCGTGTTGCTTTGTATTCCATGTAATTCTAAAGGTCTATGCTCTTTTCGTTGGCTTTCGTTAGCTGATTTTTCAAGTCTTTGGGTAACCAAGCAGCTACGGGCGAATCTGTGAAACCTTTCACGTCACGAGTTGTAATTGCATTTATTTCTGAAGTGATTGCACAAGCTATCTGCACCGCGTCTTCAAAATCAGGTA
>JBCBKQ010000165.1:0-13090 GCA_038521595.1 Cyanobacteria bacterium J06627_28
CGACAAAGGTATCAATGTCCATAACTTACTAGCTGTAGCCGTCTTGCCAGCCGATGGCTCACTAAAAAATATAGGGTCATAGCTGTAGGATAAAACTCAACCATGACCCTATTAACAGATTAAAGGCTAATGCCTCGATATTGGCGAAACGCTCAATATTGATTGCCTCCATAGCCGACTCTACCGACGCTTGCGCTTAGACTTTTTCTGTACAGGCGCCTTTTTCTCAGGTGATTTTTCCTCTTTTGCATCAGGTGCGTCGCCTTCTGCTGAGGATGCGTCAACGTTTGCCATTACGGGCTCATTGCCCATGAGCTGCACAGAGGCAACTTTACCGCCCTGATTGTTGATGTTGCGGAGGGCCTGAGCCATTTGACTGTAGGGTAAACGCACCTGATAGTTGCTGGTTTTTAGTACCGACTGCCGACAGACGCCGGTCACCTGAATGGTGACGAGGCGGCTGTTGTAGTCACTGACACCAGCGCTAATGGGAGTTTTCATTCCAGACATTGCCGTGATCTCCAAATACATAAAAGACTGCTTGCTAGCAGCAGCTTTTTTATACCGCAAAGAGATATTTCTCAAGCGTAAAAAGGTGTCGTTCGTTACAAAAGGATTGAAACAAACAGCACCTTTTCAGTGGTCAATTAAACAGACTCGATGCTTAGAATCTTCCCACCAAACTTCTGGATGGTGCGAATTTTATTCTGTAGCTGTTTGTAGCCAACTTCGTAAGCTGCATTGCTACGAGGTGTGCGGCTACCGCCTGTGTTGGCACCCGATACCGTAATGCGGAAACGGCTAGAGGTATTGCTGGTCGAAGAGACGCTGCCTTTGGGCGATTTCACTTTAGTGGCGCGGTTGCCTGCGATGTCGCTGGTGAGCAGTGCTTTTTTGCCAGGGTTATGAGAGGCGTTTCCACCTGCGATCGCAAGCGTCCGATTAAAGCTCACATTCTTCAACCCAGCTTCTGTCACCTGACCACGCAAATAAGGCGCTGTATTTTCACCAAAGCTGCGCCAGTACTCATCACTATCGATATAGGAATCAATTTCCCCATCGTAGCCACGCTCTAAGCAGATGCTAGTGTGCGTCGAAATCTCACTTTGATCCTCAGGGGCACGGCCCAGCAGGTTTTGAAAATTATTTTCAATGAAGCTGTATGCGGAAGAAGACTCAAAAAATAAGCTGCGATACAAGTCAGACTTGGCCACCGCTCTGACAAACTCGCGTACGCTAATATCGCCATTGCGCAAAAGAGATTCTGCGCTGCCTAGTCGCTCGCTTTCCATAATGTGGTGATTGCCGAGTACATGCTTGTACACTGCGCTGATCACCTGCTGCAAATCCTCTTCGGAGGCATTTGGACGCAGCTCAACAGGGTCGGGGCTAGTTACCCAGATGGCCATAGATATACTCCGTTACTATTTTTAAAAGGCTTGTACGGATTGCAAATGGGCCAGCATTGCTGACATCTGCAATTCCTTATTAAAAGCGTGAGATGTATCCATTCGCCCGGCAGGTCTGCAATCAACAAGCCTGTACCAAATACGTCAGTCAAACACTCACGTCTATAACCAGATAACCGGATCGTGAAACCCTACATGAGAAACTGTTTATTTTCTACAAGTAATGTAACAACAAACCGAAAAGAGCTAAAAGCAAAGCCCAGCAACGGACTCAACGTAACCTTGATAAGTTCAAAGTTGAGAGTCTATTGCTGAGCCTGTTTGCTTTCAGCTCTTTTGAAGCGCTATACCCTTCGATCTCAAATCAAGCGGTTCATCGTAACTACTTGATTTCGGTAATGCTGACAATCTTTGCGCCGCTGCGCTGAATGCGCTGAATTTGAGGCGTCATTTTCGTCGCTGACACGATGTATTCGTTGAAGCTGACGCGACGAGGACTATCAAACTTAGCACCCGTTGTCTTAATCTTGAAGCGCTTTTCGGTTACAGAGCCCGCAGAGGCTTCGGCTGTGCTGATTTTGTTGGCGCTGTTTGTTGCGACTGCGTACACCAGCTGAGATTTTGTGACGGCGCTGCTAACCTGCGCGGGGCCACGGTTTACCGCAAAGTTGCGGTTGTACACAACCTGCTTGCGACCGGCTTCACTCTTTTCACGAGTAAAGGGCACGATGTTTTCACCAAAGGACTCTTGGTACTCGTCGCTGTCTACATAGGAGTCGATTTCTGCATCGTAGCCAGCTTCGTTGCAGCAGCGAATGTGCTCGGAGACCTCAGCTTGAGACTGTGGCGCACGGCCCAAAATGTGCTGAAAGTTTAGCTCTACAAAGCGATAGGGGGCGCAGCTCTCAAAGTAGCGTGACTTGTAAAAGTCTGACTTGGCCACCGCACGAACAAACTCACGTACTGAGATAGAGCCATCGCATAGCTGAGACTCGGCAGTTACCAAGCGCTCGCTTTCCATGACGTGAGGGTTGCCCAAGACCTGCTTGTAGACCGCGCGAATGATCGCTTGAAGGTCGTCAGGGGAGCTAGTTGGCCACAGTTCGTAGGTGTAGGCATCTGCCATGGGGTTCTCCTTAAAGTTAAGTATTAATGAATCAACAACAGCTTGGAAAAAGGTCGGTCTAGAAAAGAGTCAGTCTGGAAAAGGGGTCGGTCAAAAGAGGCGATAAATGCCAAAAAGCGAACGACTAAAGCAAGGCTACAGCCCTCTTTAGAGTCGTCCGCTTTCTAGTCATAGAGCGCTAGCTAACCTCTGTGATACTAGCGATGACGCCACCAGACTTATGAATGCGCTGGTATTCCTGAGAGAGCTTCTCATAAGGCACGATGTATACCTGATTGGCTCTGCGGAAGCGAGACGCTGCCTTGCGCACAGTGTTGGCACGAATAGACGTGACCTCAATGCGGTAGACCTTGCCACGCTCACCAATACCGTTGCCGGAGCGGGTCGCTGCGGACGTCGGTGGCTCGCTAAATGCCCAGCCATCGGAGCCGCCGGAAGGCGCCTTGACGGCGGTTGGTACGGCATTGATAACGAACTTATTTAGACGAGGCTCGTTGCCATTTGTGCTGCCCTTGAGTGAGCTGCTGGAGGCGCCACGCACCAATTCAAACAGGTGAGTAAACTCGACCATTGACTTAGAGGCTTCAGTCTTATAGCCCCGAATGAATGGAACGAAGTCTTGACCAAAGGTATTTTGGTATTCATCGCTGTCGAGGTAGGTGTCGATGTCGGCTTCAAAGCCTTCAGCGTCGAGTACGTTGCTGTGGAACTTCATTTCGTCGTAGTTGTTGGGCGCACGGCCGAGCAAGTGACGATAATTGAGTTCTGTGAAGCGATAGCGGGGGCAGCCTTCAAAGAAACGAGTGCGATATAGGTCAGACTTGGCAACTGCGCGTACAAATTCTCGTACGGTAAATTCGCCACGTTTGAACTGGGACTCAGCGACCGAAAGGCGTTCGCTCTCCATCACGTAGGCATTGCCCAAAACCTGCCGATACACAGCTTTAATAATGGTCTCAAGCTCATCTGCGGAAAGTCCGGGAACCCACTCTACTGGTGGAGTTTCTTCAAAAAGACTGACGCCCAATCGCGAGGCTGGTCCGAAAGCCATGGATGCTATCTCCTTATAACGGTTGATTGCGTGTTCTCATTTTGTCTGGAAAAGGGGCCAGTCTTTGTCAAGTTTTGTGAATGAGGGGCTGTTGCTCTCTGCTAACGTAAAGCCTTTGAATTGACTGCAATATCTGGCTTTTGCGGCTATCGGCAGACCTTTTTGTAGCTCGTTTTTTGATTGACAAGAGGGCTAAGGAAAGGACTTATATCGTTACATAACTTTATGAATGAGCTTTTTTGAAGGAGCTTGGAAGCGGTCTTGGGCAGTGGCCTAGTCGGTTGCGCCTGCCTGAGTGAGAAGCGTGATCGCACCTTTTGCCCGAAAAGACTTCTTGGCCTCGCTCAATGCCGTTTGCCCCCAGCGGTTAACCGGCGTCACATCGGCCCCCTGCGCTAAAAGCAGGCTAATCGTATCGAGATCGCCCCGCGCTGAGGCCATCATCAAGGGTGTCCAGCCGCCGATGTTGGCAGTATTCACATTGCCGCCAGCTCTAATCAAGCTACCAACGGTATAGGCATGTCCATTGTCTGCTGCCAGATACAGCGCCGTATCGCCAATTTTATTGGTGGCTTCTACGTCAGCGCCCATTTTTACCAGCTGCTCCACAATGTCCGTTTGGCCATTGCGAGCCATCATCATGAGCACAGTTTCGCCGTATGCGTTGCGTCCGGTAATGTCAGCGCCTTTATTCAATAGCGTTAAAACCATTTCTCTTCGATCAGACTCGGCGGCGTACATCAGTGCGGTATAGCCAGAATCGTTGCGAATGTCGATATCTGCATTGGCCACCAGCAGCAAATCAACCACCTCTGGATGATTTTCCATGGCGGCCCACATCAGGCCTGTGCTGCTCTGCCAGGTTGAATTTGGACGGCCACCTGTGGCTAATATCGTGGCGACTTGTGTGCGATCGCCTCGAATGCAGGCCCGAATGAGCGTTTCTTCTGGACTCACATCTGAACTCACACGGTATCCTCAGGTTTTACAAATGTCGAAAGCCGGGCGATGAGATGATCAAAGTAGGGCGACAGGGCCGGGTAAGTTTCGACGGGGAAGCGCTTTAGACTCGCTCGTTTGATGCCAATGAGCCCTGTGACCATGGCCGGCAGCGGTACTTTTAGCTCGTCGTAGAGCTGTTCCATTGCCTCTAGCCCGTCGGTGCTGGTGTAGTGATGCTGCTGCCCCGCGATGCCATAGTTTATGCACCGTAAAAACTGCCAAAAGTCTCGCCAGCAGGCCTCTGCCCGCATCGGTGGATACAGGCCACCTCCTGGTTCTAAAATGCTGGGATAGGTGGTGAGCACCACCGCGCGGGCTTCGTCTACGATGTTGGCGGCCTCTGCTTCTAGGGTGGTGACGACGGCTTTTGCGTCTAGGCCAACGGCGGCAAAGGCTGGGTCTATGGGGCTGCTTTCTGCGCGAATGGCGGCCCAGTCTGCGTCGGTGAGGTAGCGCTTTTCGTCGTCTGCGGTTTGGAAGTGTGCGATCGCGCCCTGATTAAAGTCTGTCCAGTCAGCAAAGCTAACAATGCGTGCCTTGGGGATAAGCTGCTTTGCCCGTTCGCTGAGTCCGTTCATAGTATTTGGCATGTACCTGGGAGTTAAAACTGAAATGAAACTGAAAAAAGTAAGCTGCTTTAACAGTTTATGATGCCGTGGTTATGGCGTTATGGCTGCTAGCTGCTGAATGGTCAGTGAAGCGACACGCTGCACATTGGCGTCGGGGTCTTGGGTTAAAGGTGCGATCGCATCAATAGCCGCCGAATTGCCTAACTTCCCTAGGGCCAACGTCGCTGCCTTGCGCACATCTGCAACCGGATCTTTTAGACAAACGATTAACGGTTGAAACGCTATTTGGCAATCGAGTCTACTCAGGTTCGCAGCCGCTTCTATACGCACGTCGGCAGCGGGATCTGACAGGGCTGATATCAGGCGAGGAAGTGCTTTTGATTGGGTGCCGACAGCACGCTTTTGGGAGAGTTGTTTTTGGGAGAGTTGTTTTTGGGCTAGCTGTCTTTGGGCGAGTTGTGCGATCGCGCCCACCACAGCCGTCCGTACCGTGGCAGATGGATCCATCACCAGTCCATAGAGCTGGTCACTCACCTCCTCACTCATAGACGCCATCGCCCAGGCTGCGTGGCCCTTACAGCTTTCACTCACGTCTTCTGCGGCCAGCACTTGATACACCGCATCAAACGCCGGCGCTCCAATTTTTGCCAGTGCGCCAGCAGCAGCGCTTTTGACCCCAATGTCATCATCTTGCAGCAGCGCATTCACCAGCCCAGAGACTGCTGCCTCGTCACCGATATTTGTGAGGGCATTGCAGCAGCCTCGCCGTACGACCGCTTCGGGGTGATTGCTCAGGCCTGCCAATAAAGCAGGGGTCGCCGATTCACCCACCTCTGTCAACGACTCAATTAGGCTCAGGCGAGTGGCCTGTCTCGGATCGCTCAGGCTCTCCACCAATTGAGCAATCAAATGCGGCTCAGGCTCGTCAAAAGCCAACAGCTCAATTTGTTCATTGACATAGTCAATGAGGTTATCGACACGCGTCTGCGCTTCAGAGGCTTGAACCATAAGGATGGGCGATTGCAGTGGAATGAAATGCTTTGGTAAGGAACGAGGATTAAATAAATTGGCCAATAATCAACTGCTCGGAGCCCTCACCCCAACCCTCTCCCGAGGGGGAGAGGGCGCTTTCAGATCCCCTTCTCCCCTCGGGAGAAGGGCTAGGGATGAGGGTCTCCAGTGATTAGGAAATGAGCCATCTATTTAATTTCTGATCCTAAGAGGTTTTGGTGAGATGTTCTGCCGAGACGTTTTATGGAAACGTTCTTTATTCTGCCTGAGCAGCCGGCTCGTCAGTATCGGGCGTTTCGCCTCGAAGTTTGGCCAAGGCCGCGTCAATTTTCATAATTTCAGGATGTTGCTTTAGCTGTGCCATGGCCATAGATTTTGGCAGCTTGGCCTTTTTTGCCGTCGCCGTAAAATCATCCACCAATCGCTGCCGGTACTCCTCCAACTCAGCGATGACGCTGGCAACTTCTTCCTGCGAAGAATTTTCTGCTGGATTCTGTGCAGTCGCTTCTGCCATGATCCCCGTCTCCTAAAGCAAAGTATTATCATGACATTTTACTTGCCCTATGCCCTCCATGGACATCTCCGAAATCAAACGCTTACTTGCTGACGAAGACCCCAAACTACGATTACGCGGCTTAGTAGCCCTCAAAGACTACGACAGTGAGGCCGCCGTGCCTCTACTGATAAACCAGCGGCAAGACGACGCTTTTTTGGTGCGCTCCTTTGTGGCTATGGGGCTAGGCCGCAAGCAAAACGAAGCTGCCTACAGCGCTCTGATGGAGATGCTACCCACCGAAACCGATAAGAACGTAAAAGCTGAAATCTCTAATTCTTTGGGGCTTTACGGGGCCAGATCAGTCGATACCCTAGTGTCACTCTTTTACGATGAGCAAAACTGGCTGGTTAGGCGCAGCATTTTGGCCATCATGCCAGAAATGGACTGCCCTCAGCAGCTGCTCGAAATCGCCCTAGCCGCTCTCAAAGATGACGATGAAACAATCGTGCAGGCAGGGGTCGCAACCTTGGGCATGCTGGCTGGCACGGCTCAAGCAGACGCTGCGCTGGCTGCGATGATACCCCTACAAAAAGCTAATAGCTGGCGATTGCGGATGTACTTGGCCTATGCCTTAAAACCGTTTGAAAGCGAGAAGGCAACGACAACGCTGACACAGCTGCGACAAGATAGCCATCATAAAGTTGTTGCGGCTGCTCTAGAAGCGCTGTTACCGACATAGCCCCATAGGGCTGAGCGCTCGGTAGGGCATTAGTTGGCATTGAGCTGCATTAAGCTCTTGAGACTGGCACCCAGTAGGGACACAAATGGAGAGGAGTTGAACAATACAGAACGGTACTGTCTCCCATACAAAAATAAGTCGATAAGACTTTAGGTCTGGGGAACCATAGAAAAATCGGGGATAAGTAAGCAAATCCCATTCCAATGCTTACTCAACCGTTCTTACTCTTCAAAAACCTCCTTACAATGAAAACTCATGCCTTTTGCAAAGTATTTGCTTCTCCATTGCTTATAGCTAGTGGGATGTTGCTTCTAAGCAGCTGCGCAGTCAACAGCTCTAGCGCCCCCGAACCAGCTTCCAATACAACTATCAAGATAGGCGGCTCTTCAGAAACGTATTCGACGATTAGCCTATTAACAGATGCCTACCTTGAGCAAACCGACCAGGTTGCCTTTGAGTTTTTGCCGCCTAGCCAGACAGACAGCGGCATTCAAGGCGTCTCCAGCAAAGAACTTGATATCGGGGGGGTCAGTCGGGCGATGGCTCCCACAGAAGCAGACCTGCAGATCAGCTACACGCCACTCATTGTGAGTCCGCTCGTTGTGGTTGTTCACGATAGCGTGACAGGCGTCACTAATCTCACTACACAGCAGCTACAAGACATCTACAGTGGTGAAATTAACAATTGGCAGCAGGTGGGTGGCCCCGACGCAGAAATTGTTGTGCTTGATCTCGTCGAAGATGAAAACGAGAAAAAACTACTCAGAGATCACTATCTAGGGGCTGATCTTGCCATCACGCCTCAGGCAGTGACTTTTGCAGAAGATGATGAACTGCTAGAGACTGCGGCAAATACAGAGTACAGCCTGGCGGCTCTCGTACAAGACGACGAAACAGAAGCGGCACCCGTCAAACAGCTGAGCCTAGACGATATCGCCCCTTCCGATGAAAACATGGCCTCAAATGCCTATGCAATGAGCATTTTGCTAGGCATGGTTTCTCACAACAATGCCGATGAGGCTGTCCAAGCGTTTGTTGAGTTTGTCGCTGGGCCTGAGGGGCAGGCCATTTTGGCTGAGGCCGAAGAAGATGACGATGATGACGATGAAAACGAAGCGTAGAAAGCAGTGATGCGTTTTTTGTTTTTTGTGTGTGGGTAGTTTTGCCTGCGCTGGTCTGATGTTCTCCCACACTCTGTAGAGCTATGCTTAGTCATTTTCTTCGTCGCTACAGTTGTGCCTCTTTACCCGTCAAGATTAGTACACCCTTCATCCTGATGTTCTGTATCTTTTGGGTGTTGGGTAGCTCGGCGCTCGGCAAATACTTGAGTCACAGGCTAGAGCAGCAGAAAAGAGCGCAGGTATCTGAATCGGCCGCACTCGTTAAACAAGATATAGAAAAAGAGCTCGAAAACCTGAGGAAAATCGCTCGCCTGCTAGCCACTAAGCAATCTATTATTAGCGCTGTCGAGCAGGCCAGCGTGCCCACCTTACGGCAAGAGTTTTTGCCCCTTTCCTCGATTCTAAATACAGATATTATCGAAGTTATTGGTAACGACGCTCAAGCTATTCTCTCGACGCGAAGCTACGAGCTAAACGACGCTACCTTTCAAAATCAAAGAATGAAAGAGCTGCTGCTCGCGGGCGCTGATCTCTCCTCGATTGTTTCCATGCAGAACCCAGACCTGCCGGTTCTGATGGGGACGGCCCCCTTTAAAAACGATGACGGCATTATCGGTGGGCTCTCTCTGGGAACTGCTGTTGATACTGATTTTTTAGAGCGGCTGACAATGTCCATTGATGGCGAACTTGTGGTCGCTATCGATGGCAAGGTCATGGCGACGACTTTGCCACCAGAGACAGACATTCCCGCTAACGCGTTTATGGAGGATACTCATCCTCACGATACAGATATTGAGCTGCAGGGTGAGATGTTCACGGCAGAGCATATTCACTTTGACAGGGCCACTCAGATGCCCGTTCACTTTATTTTGCTCTCTTCTCAAGATCCGCTCATTCAAGGTCAGCGAAACCTGTGGTTATTTATCAGTGGGGTGACGTTGCTCGTCACGCTGATTACAGCTGCTGTTGGCTACTATTTGGCGAATGCTGTCTCTAAGCCCATTCGCAAACTATCTCAAGTGTCTAGACGCGTCATTGAAGAGCGTAACTTTGAGGTTCAGTCTTCGATTGCAACGGCTGATGAGATCGGCATACTCTCAAACGATTTGAATCAGCTGATTCGGTGGGTTCATACTTATACTCATGAGTTAGAAGCCTCCAAGCAAACGCTAGAACATCGGGTAGAAGAACGTACTCAGGCGCTATCGGTTGCGCTGGCTGAGCTGCAAGACATGCAATCTCAGCTGATTCAAACTGAAAAAATGTCTAGCCTAGGCCAGATGGTGGCGGGCATCGCTCACGAAATCAATAATCCTATTAGCTTTATCCATGGCAACCTAAAGCCCCTGCTGGCCTACGTCCAAGACATTGTTGAGCTACTGGATACCTACAATGCCGAATACCCCAATCCGTCAGACCTCATTGTCAATAAGCGTGAAGAGATAGATATAGACTTTGTTGTCGAAGATTTAGATAAGCTCTGTGGGTCCATCAAGATGGGAACTGAGAGAGTAAGAGAGATTGTCATCTCTCTACGCAACTATTCTCGTTTGGATGAAGCTGCTATCAAAGAGGTGAATCTTTGCGACGGCTTAGACAGCACATTGTTGATATTGGGTCATCGGCTCAAGGAAGGCGTCGAGGTCATAAAGCATTACGAACCCCTGCCAGAAATTGCCTGTTCGCCAGCACAGCTCAATCAGGTCTTTACCAACATCATTGGTAACGCAATTGATGCCATGATCGAAGCAGACGTCAAGCCTAAGCAGCTAGTGCTTACCACTTGCGTGCCCGATGCAGAACACGTACAAGTCAGCATCAAAGACAACGGTGTTGGGATGCCTCCTGACGTTAAAGCAAAAATATTCGACCCTTTCTTTACAACTAAAACCGTTGGCAAAGGAACTGGCTTAGGACTGGGCATTTGCTTCAAGATTATTGAGCAGCATCAAGGCACGCTGGAGGTGATTTCTGAAGTAGGTCAGGGCACAGAATTTGTCATCACACTCCCCAAATCGACCCAAATCGCCTAGGCTCTGGGGCTTGTCGTACGTCCTTATTAAGGCGCTTTTGAAAAGCTTTCTTATTGCTATAGAAATCAGCTTCATGGCGGTAGCAACCCATACGGTTGGGCATCTTCAATCCAAGATAGATTGCATCGAGATATTTTGTTCGGTCTTTTTGCTCGGTCTTTTTGCTCGGTCTTTTGGAGCATTGCTGCAATGGGCCTATATGAACTATCTTGATATTATGAACATTTGTAAATATCTGTTTACAATCAAGACTTCGATATCTATCAAGTCAGCCTGAAGGTGAGGAAAGCCCATGATTATGTCTGCCCAAAAAGCTAACGAGAGAGCTGATCAAGCTGGTTTTATTCAGCGTCCTGAAGTGTTTCAGCCTTCTGAGCTAACGGCTTCTGAGTTGATTGGACTGGAAGAGCGTGTGATCGCATTCTTTCAGCACTCAGAAGGCAACTGGCAGTCTCGCCGTCGCTACTACACCCTCGCCAATGACGAAACTCAAGAAGTCGTCAGCGACATCTCCATTCAATTCTTGGAGCCTGACCATGCAGAGCTTGTTGATCTAGGTGTGCGTCATGAGCTGACGGTCCCTATGATTTGCGGTGCCAAAGTCACCTGGGAGAGCACCTACTTAAGCCCAAGTCGTAAGCCTTCTATCGGTTCTACCGTGTTTGGCATTCGCGGCAATATTATGTATCGCGATCGCGGCTTTGCCACCCCCAAGCCTGTCACAGCTCTGTACAAGTTCAAGGGCGATCGCACCATGACCCTACGCACCGAGTATGGTGGCTCCTCCTTCGAAGAAGAACTCAAACTCATCGGCGAAAACTACCGCACTCGTCAAACCATCATTTCCCGTTCGGGTGAAGAAATTATGGTGGGTCAGTATCTAGAGAAAAGAGTCTAGGCTACGGCTTAACTGGCCTGCTTAACTGGCCTGCTTAACTGCCCTTTAGTCTTTGACCTCTAGACTCTGTTTTGTGGTCTTACGGGTGTAGGCATTCCATTCGTTTAGCTCCTCTGAGCTGTGACTGAGCAGCTTAGAGCGTCCTTCATCCATAAGGCCTACCGCTTCACTAAAGTCCGCTCCGGCAATACTGCCTACACCCGTCATATCGACATCTGTCAGATTTGTCGCCCGAAAGTCTGCACGCTGAAGCTCTGCGCCCGCTAAGGTCGCCCCCTTCAAATTCGCCCCTGTTAAAAAAGCCTTCTGTAGATTGGCACCGCTGAGTCCCGCGCCGGATAAGTTCGCTCCGGATAAATTGGCACCGCTGAGATAGGCCCCCAGCAGCATGGCGCCGCTGAGATCTGCATTTTTTAGATTGGCCGTGTTTAAATAGGCTCCGTTTAAAGCAGCACCTGGGCCGACTGCGCCACTGCTCTTGTATCGAAAGCCTTCTGGCCACCGGGTCGCACTATCGTAAAGCGCCAGCTTAAGCTCTGCATCGGTGAGGACCGCGCCTATGAGCTGAGCGCCTTGAATATCTGTGCGATACAGGTAAGCTCCGGTAAAATCGGCCTTTTCTAAATTTGTGCCCTTTAGCGATGCGCCCCGCAGGTCCGCTTTTTGTAAGTTTGCTCCCGTCAAATTTGCGCCCGAGAGGTTGGCACCCACCAATCCAGTGCCACTAAGATTTGCGCCCGAAAGGTTGGCTCCAGATAAATCAGCCCGGTAAAGGTCTTTGCCGCTCAAGTCGGCATTGGCAAAGTCAGCCTGTGCCAGCTGGGCACGGGGCGCAAGGTCTGTGGAGCTAGCAGGGCGAGAAGTCACCATCAAAAAAATACGAGCAGAGTATCTATTTAGAATTGCAGACTCATCCGTCACAACACAACTGCACCGTAATGAAGTGTTTTGAAAGAAAGTGTCTTTAGAGGTGTCTTTTTTAGTAAAAGAAAACGGCTTACTATAGGCAACAGCGCTGTAAGAACTCAGAAATAACCGATGCTACTAAACCCTCCCATGACCATGATGGCGTTTTTTCGTAAGAGCGAAGGCGTGTGGTTTACGCAGCGTACGGTGCATCACTTTGATGTAGTCGCGGATGAATCTGGAGAGTCCAATCTGATTGTGGGTGTGGTGACCCCGGACGATCAGCGGGTAATTGATATCTGTAAATCTCAAAATATTGAGCCGGGCTTGGCCGCTGGGGGGGCGACGTTTGCCTGGCAGGCGAATCTATCAGACAGCGCGCCGAGTTCTTCGGCGGCGGTGCTGGTAGATGTACCGGATGATAAGAGCGGACGGTCTGGAAAGCTTGTGCGCGATCGCGGCTACGTAGAAACCATTCCCGTGGTCAGCCGCTATTGGTTTGGCCAAGACGGCGTGCTCACTATCGACACCGACTACGAAACCAATCAAGGCCAAGAGCGCTGCTGGTTTCTCACCGATGACTTTCGGGTGCGCGTGAGTACTGCCCGCATGATGGATGGCGTTAACCTCATGACCTATTGCTCCGAAAAGCGGTTCATGACCCCAGAAGACATCTCTGAAATGGCCGCAAAGCACACGGTCTAATCTGCCTGAACTCAGCACAAAATA
>JBCBKQ010000166.1:0-13087 GCA_038521595.1 Cyanobacteria bacterium J06627_28
GCCCTAGCTGGCCTTGGGGCCGATAACTGTTTTTACTTTCAAAACGAAGCCGCTGTCAGAGGACGGCTAGGGCTGCGCGATTTCTCCAAGTAGTAGACCCATAGCTCTCGTAGTCCAGCGCCAGCTCATCTGCCACATCTTTGATAGCATCGCCTATGACTTCCTTAAGATGCTCATGCTCTAGTAAAGGCACCATAATTTCTAAGACTCCGTTGTCGTAGGCAATGCGACTAGCACGATGATCGCCTAGGCTTTTGAGCAGCGTCTCAAACTGCTCCCATCTAATATCGTTTAGAACTACTCGATCAGCCCTACGCAGCGTGGCAATCATCCTAGGCCGCTCCCAAGAGAGACTACTTGCCTAAAGTATGGCAGGTTAGCGTCTACTCATTTCACAAGTTAGTCGCCCTTTAAACAACTAAAGGTGACAGGCTATCGCCGTCACCTTGTAGTGATGAATATTAATAACAGTCGCTGAAATTTCCAGACCTAAATGAGTCAGTCTTAGATTAGCTTGGCAGCTCGCAGACCAAAGAAAAGGCCCATGGCAGTTCCAAATAACGCCCCTAACCACACAACATAAACCACTGCGCCGCCCATAGCGATCTCCTAGACTTGCTGTTAAATACCTTCTTATTGAATCATAAAGCTTAACCCCTAGACTTGAGTCTTAACATTCTAGACACATCCCCGCCCTGAAAACAAGGGCCCTACACCCCACCCGCTCTACACCACCCAAGGACTGACATGCAAGCGACCGAGATGAAAGCGACTATCCGCGTCAATATTCCGCAGAATGCCTACGATATTCGCATTGCGCCGGGTGGCCTAGATTATTTGGGGCCATGGCTAGCGGGTGAAGGTACACCATTGGTACAGCGAGGGCAAAAGGTACTGGTGGTGTCTAACCCGGTAGTGTTTGAGCTGTATGGGGAAAGGGCGATCGCATCACTCACGCAGGCCGGCTACACCGTTTGTCACTGCATCCTCCCCGCAGGCGAAGAACACAAAACCCTCGCCTCCATCGAAAAAATCCACGATGTAGCCTACAACAATCAGCTAGAGCGCAGCTCCGCCATGGTTGCCCTCGGTGGCGGCGTCATTGGAGACATGACTGGCTTTGCCGCCTCCAGCTGGCTCAGAGGGATCGCCGTCGTCCAAGTGCCTACCTCTTTGCTCGCTATGGTCGATGCCTCCATGGGCGGCAAAACCGGCGTAAACCACCCAAAAGGAAAAAACCTCATTGGTGCTTTTCATCAGCCGCGCCTGGTTTTGATTGATCCACAGGTGTTAGAGACGCTGCCCATACGCGAGTTTCGAGCAGGCATCGCAGAGGTTATCAAGTACGGCGTCATTTGGGATGTGCCTCTATTTGAAGCCCTAGAAGCCGCAGAGCGATTAGATGACTACGCCCACGTCAGCCATGAGCTACTGCAGACCATGCTCATTCACTCCTGCCAGGCCAAAGCCGATGTCGTCAGCCAAGATGTCCGAGAAGCTGGCATCCGCGCCATTTTGAACTACGGTCACACCGTCGGCCATGCTGTCGAAAGCCTCACCGGATACAGCTCGATTAACCATGGTGAAGCCGTTGCCATTGGCATGGTCGCCGCTGCCAAAATTGCCGAAGCCATGGAACAAAGCAACTGGAGCACCGCAGACACACAGCGCCAGCAGATCTTAATCGAAAAAACTCAGCTACCCACACAGCTGCCCAGCTCTATCGATATCGAAGATATCCTAGTTGCGCTCAGAAGCGACAAAAAAGTCAAGGCCGGCAAAGTTCGCTTTGTGTTGCCAAAACAGCTAGGAGAGGCCTTTGTTACCGATCAGGTCAATGACGATATTGCGCGAGCTGTTCTCAAAGGAATGGTGGCTTAAGACGTCTTTAGCATTTATCAAGATCGCTTTTGCCATCAGTTGGGATTGATATGTCTAACGTTTCCTTTCCTAAACAAAAGTGGATCTAAGTACATTTACCTCTAACCTGAGTGGTATAAAACAAGTTTATACAGAACAGATTTTGAGTTTTTCCTTGCTGGTAAAAGATCTGTGCCGGCACAGTCTATTCTTTTCGCTTTTTACGCTTCTAGGTTATTTGGTCATTGCTGGTGGATTGTATGTGATGCTTTTTCGCGATCGCACTACCCGCGCCGCCCTCAGGGCCACCCGCAGCGACATCATTCTCTCCATCTGGTCATCTATCATCTTTGGCATTTGTGCCGCCATTATGACCAGTGCCTACGACCTAGGCCTCACTCGTCTGTACTTAGACCCTTACCAACACGGCCTCGGCTATGTTGCCTTTAGCCTGGCGCTGGTCATCTTTCTACAAGACACCTACTTTTACTTCACCCACCGGCTCGCGCACCATCCCAAACTCTACAAATGGATGCACCAGGGCCATCATCGTTCCAAAAATCCCACGCCGCTCACCGGCTTTGCCTTTGACCCAGCCGAAGCGCTAATTCAATCGATCTACCTCATGGCCGTGGTCTGCGTTATTCCCATGCATATCTCTGTGCTGTGCGCGGTCATGCTGGTCATGAGCCTAGGCGCAACGGTTCACCACTGCAGCCTGCGCATGTTTTCATCCTCACCGTTTGGCCGCTGGCTCGGCAGTTGGATGGTGGGCCCCATGCACCACTGGTATCACCATCGCCGGTTCACTCAGCACTACGCCCTGTACTTCACCTTCTGGGATCGCCTGCTCGGCACCCAAAACGACAGCTACGAAAACGAACTGAGTCCTGTCTCTGTTAACGAGGCTCGCCTGGGCTTCAGCAAAAAGCTGACATCGTAGCTCAAAAAGCTGACATCGTAGCTCAAAAAGCTGACATCGTAGCTCAAAAAGCTGACATCGTAGCTAACTCTCAAATCGATAGGGCATCGACTCAACCGCAAAAGACTGGTCAGCACGCCCCCAAAACGCTAGTCTGTGAGAGGTTTCGCCTGCAAAATTGCAGGCGAAACTGAGCTTTTTTCTGGCGTCTTTAAAATTTCTGTATGCGACACCTCATCACCAGCGCCCTGCCCTACATCAACGGTATCAAGCACCTTGGGAACTTGGTAGGGTCGATGCTGCCCGCAGACGTATACGCCCGTTTCCTACGCCAGGAAGGCGAAGAAGTGCTGTACATTTGCGCCACGGATGAGCACGGAACTCCTGCAGAAATTGCCGCTTTAGAGGAAGGGCTGGACGTCGCCGAATTCTGCAAGCGCCAGTACGAACGTCAAGCCGACATTTACAAGCAGTTTGGTTTGTCTTTTGACTACTTTGGCCGCACCTCTTCTGCCGAACAAAAGGAACTCACTCAATATTTTTACCAAAGCCTAGCCGAACAAGGCTTCATCGAAGAGCGCGAAACTAGTCAGGTCTATTCCATTGCAGATGAGCGCTTTCTCCCTGATCGCTACGTAGAAGGCACCTGCCCAAACTGCGGCTACGAGCGAGCCAGAGGCGACCAGTGCGAAAATTGCACCAAAATGCTCAGTCCTACAGATTTGATCAATCCTCGTTCTGCTATTTCTAGTAGTACTGACGTAGAAGTGCGCACTAGCCGTCACTTATTCCTTCGCCTAGACAGACTCAGCGACGACGTTCGCACCTGGGTAGACAAGCAAACCGACTGGCCAAACCTCACCCGCTCCATCGCCTACAAGTGGCTAGACGAAGGGCTTCAAAGCCGAGGCATTACCCGCGACCTCAAGTGGGGTGTCCCTGTGCCCAAGGAGGGCTTTGACGACAAAGTCTTCTACGTTTGGTTTGATGCCCCCATCGGCTACGTATCCGCAACCAAAGCATGGGGCGATGAGACCGGCGCTAATTGGAAAAGCTGGTGGTACGACACCAAAGATGTGAACTACACCCAGTTCATGGCCAAGGACAATCTGCCCTTTCACACCATCATGTGGCCTGCGACCATTTTGGGCACGCGCGAACCGTGGAAAATGGCTGATTACATCAAGGGCTTCAACTGGCTGAACTATTACGGCGGTAAGTTTTCTACCAGCTCTAAACGAGGCGTCTTTTTAGATCAGGCTTTGGACATTGCTCCAGCAGACTACTGGCGCTACATGCTGATGGCGTCTGCGCCCGAATCATCTGACTCGGCCTTTACCTGGGAGCAGTTTCAAACCAAGGTCAATAAGGAACTGGCTGACAACTTTGGCAATTTTATCAATCGCATTCTAAAGTTCACAGCGTCGCGCTTTGGCAATGAGCTGCCTGCGGGTGGAGAACCGGGTGAGGCAGAGATTGAGTTAGAAAAGCGGTGTAAGGAGCTGGTGGAAGGGTTGCGATCGCACCTAAAGCACATGGAGTTTCGCAAAGCCACCGAGACGCTAAATGCCCTCTGGTCTGCAGGTAATCAATACATCGACGTGCGTGCCCCTTGGACATTGTTTAAGCAGGACAAGGACGAAGCGGCTGTGGTGATTCGGACCTGTATTAATCTGATTCGGCTGTATGCGATCGCATCAATTCCCTTTATCCCCAGCACCGTAGAACAGCTCTTCGACGCCCTACAGCTCACCGAAGCCGAACGCAACAGCACCATGAGCGCCGCCACTGACCTCACTATCTTGAAAGCAGGCAGAGCTTTTGAAGTGCCCCCTGTACTGTTCCAAAAAATTGATGACGACAGAGTCGCCGAACTAAAAGCACAATACGGCGGCGACTAAAACAAATAATTCAGAGAGCGAACATTCAGAGAGCTAGCATTCAGAAAGCTAGCAGCCTAAACAGAAACAGACGTTTGCATAATCTCAGCGGGATAGTAACCCAGCGCTTCTAAGAAAGCTGTTCGATGCTTAGGGGATATCTCAATCGAGCACTGACGACCGTACTCAATTCTAAGTCGACTGATAGACAGCGCTGGTCCAGCAGAAATAGAGCGACAGGGCGTCACGTCGTGAATGTTTGTAATCGGCACCGTCCAGGTAAACGGGCCAGAATGAATGCTTAAAATGACAGAATCAACCCGGTAGTACGTAGAGAAAAGCAACCAGGTTGGCAGCACCATCACAGGCAGCAAAACCACCCCTGCCAGTACCAAAGCCGTAGAAGGTAGCCCACAAAGCACAGGCGTCAGCGACGCGACCAGTACTATCGGTAAACTCACAACTAGGCTATAAAACCAAGGATCAACAGTAGAGCGAAAATACATGAGAGCACCAAAAAGGAGAAAAGCGTTCGTTGCCGTTCAAGTAATCGTGAACTCACCACACCAATGCTCTGTTAAGGTGCCCAGCTCTTCATATTGATATCAATTAATTAAATATCAATTGATGATTA
Organism: Cyanobacteria bacterium J06627_28; assembly: GCA_038521595.1. Lineage (GTDB taxonomy): Bacteria > Cyanobacteriota > Cyanobacteriia > Phormidesmidales > Phormidesmidaceae > Phormidesmis. The sequence continues at coordinate 5,297 of JBCBKQ010000166.1, forward strand.
GATATAGCAAGTGTCCTAATGCAGCAGGACACTTACGTAGAAGCCTTGGTTGTTGGCTATGCACTTAGCTTTATAGAACAAGGGTTATGGCTATTCGTAGTGGCGTAAGCTAAGTGCGAACGGCTATAGCCTCTCGTGCGTGTCATAAGCAATACTTCGAGAGCAGCAAATCGTAAACGACAGTGCTCTCCGTCGCCCCTTTTCTCTCCACTGCTTATGCCCCACCCGCCAAACGCTGAACCACCTGCCAATCCGACATCACAGCCTACGCCCAATCGTCAGAGAGAGCATCAGGCAAACGAGCGGACGTTTTTGGCTTGGCTGCGCACGTCTATTTCACTGATTGGTTTCGGATTTGCGATCGCCCGTTTTGGCCTCTTCATCCAGCAGCTCGAAAACCTCAACACCACCAACAGCTCAATCGCCCCCTTCTTTAGCTCTAGGCTCATCGGCATTAGTCTCGTTGGCTTTGGCGTCCTCTCCATCACTCTCGCTGCCTGGCGCTACAACCAGGCCTTCTTACAAATCGAGAATGGTCGCTACCGCCCAAACCGATGGGCCATCTGGCTGCTCACCGCCATGGTTTCACTACTCGGAGTGCTGTGCATTCCGCTACTGCTGTAAGTTTCGTTTTTTGCCCTGACAGCTCAAGCCGCTTACTCGTATCGCACGTTATTAAAATCGATCCAACCATCTTGGTGAGTGCTACGGGGGTCTTTGTGCGTCCAGTGAATCAGACCACCGCGCTCATTCCATTCGTACTCGCCCGTTACAGACACGCGATCGCCCTTGCGCAAGTCATCTATCCTCGGAGCCATGTCAATGTTGTGCACCACCAACAGCGTCATATCTCTTGAAATTCGAATCACAAATCGCTGATGCTGTGACCCTTCCGTATCGTCCGGCAAAATCGACTCCACCGTCCCCGGCACATTTTCGACAATCAGATCCGACTGCTGATTTTTGAAAGCGTCCGCGACTGCCTTACTCCCCATCACCTCAGCCTTACTATTTCGATACAGGTAGCTCGGCGCAGCCAGTACCGGCACCATACCACCTAAAAATGTCCGTCTATACATCTGTGCTCACTTAAAATATTTGCGGCAAAAGCCTTGCCAAAGAAAATGCTTCACCTTAATAATACTGGCTCTAATGATGCAAGCAAAAAGAATACTCAATAAACTAATGTAGTAAATAAAAATATATGCCTAAGAAAATCAGAGAGCTTAAACAAGCGCTGAAAAAGGCAGGATTTGTCTGTAAGCGAACAAGAGGCAGTCATGAGCGGTGGATTCATCCTCAATTGCCGGAGCTGCCAATCACACTGGCAGGGAAAAATAGTCAAGATGCAAAACGCTATCTAGAAAAGCTAGTCAGCACAGCTGTAGAAAAGGCTAAAAATTCAGAGGTAGACGAATGATTCAATTCAAATATCGAGTCAATATCATTTGGTCGGAAACAGACCAATGCTACCTAGTAGAACTACCAGAGTTTGCTACTGACATTCAGCGCTACTTTACCCATGGAGACACCTATCAAGAAGCACTCCAAAATGCTCAAGAAGTTTTAGAGCTACTAACGGCAAGCTATATAGAAGAGGGACGAGACTTACCCCAACCGCAAACATTGCAAGCCGCATAAGCGAAACGACAGACAACTCCCTACCAAGCTACTTACATCCAACTAAAAAGGAGAGTCAGAATTCTGACTCTCCTTTTTAGTTGGGTAATCAAACATTCAACGGCAGAACTCGCTAAAGGTCACTCAACACCCTCAATCCGGTTCTCCACCTCTTCATAGAGTTCCTGTAAGCGCTCAATATTCTCGTCGCTAGTTTCCCAGTAACCACGACCGTTCACTTCTAGTAACGTCGTCACCATACGACGGAAAGAGTTAGGGTTCAAATCCATCAGGCGCTGACACATTTCAGGATCGTTGATGAACGTATCGTTAGTGTCTTCGTACACCCAGTTATCGACTGCATCTGCCGTTGCCGACCAGCCCATGGTATTTACTAGGCGATTCGATAGCTCACGTACGCCTTCGTAGCCGTTGGACAGCATACCTTCGTACCACTTGGGGTTCAGTAGCTTTGTGCGGGCGTCGAGACGAACAGTTTCAGAGAGCGATCGCACCTGAGCATTGGCCGTCGTTGTATCCGCCACAAAGGCCGTAGGCTTCTTACCATCATCTCTCAAACTCGCCACGACCTTAGTCGGGTCAGAGTCAAAGTAGTGAGAAACATCCGTCAACGAAATCTCAGAAGAATCTAGGTTCTGAAATGTTACGTCCGCTGTCTTTAGCGAAGACTCCAACAAACCGCGAGACTGTTCCATCATGCCAGGATTGTCACAGTTAAAGGCAAAGGACTTCCGCGCTAAATACATATCGCGCAGCTCCTGCTCCTCTTCCCAACTGCTATTCTCAACGGCCAAGTTCACGTTCGCCGCGTACGAGCCAGAGGCATTAGAGAAAATGCGAGTCGCCGCATTTCGCAAAGACACGCCAAACTCTTCCGCCTGAGCCATTGCATGCTTACGAACAAAGTTCATTTCCAGCGGCTCATCCGCTTCAGCCGCCATTTTCACCGCTCTATCAAGCAGCGCCATCTGATTGACAAACAAATCGCGGAACACACCAGAGCAGTTGATTACAACATCAACCCGAGGGCGACCCAGCTCTTCGAGCGAAATCAGCTCCAGCTTATTCATCCGACCCAGTGAATCAGGCACAGGCTTCACACCTACAAACCACATCATCTGAGCCAGCGACTCACCGTAGGTTTTGATGTTGTCAGTTCCCCACAGCACAGTCGCAATCGTCTCAGGATAGGCACCATCATTTTCAACACGCTGACGCTCCAGCAAACGATCAACCACAATCTTGGCTGAGTTAACCGCCGCAGAGGTTGGAATTGACTGCGGATCTAGCGCATGAATGTTTTTACCTGTTGGCAACACATCTGGGTTACGAATAGGGTCACCACCTGGGCCAGGAAGAATATACTCACCATCTAACGCGCTCAGCAAAGAAGATAGTTCATTATCCTTCACCACCTGCTCTAGGCAGTACTGCAAGAACTCAAATAGCGGCTTCAGCGAGTCATTTTGGACAGATTTATAGCCCAGCTTATGAATCGCCTTCGTCCAAGGATCTTTGGCACCACCAAAGCTTAAAGAAGACAGCATAGACTTAAGCGAAACGCGCCCATCATCATTGAGCTGAGCCTCTACCATGGCAGTCACAGCCGCTCGCACAGCGCTATTGATGTCGTATAGCAGCTGCACATCTTCCAAGTTGCCGCGATCGCTGCTGGCATAAATCTGATCAATATCTCGATCAATGCTCTCAGCAATAATGCGCTGCAAACTCTTTTGCTCTTCTTCAACGCGGTCAAGACCAGCAATGTTTACCAAAGTTGCGATCGCCTCTTCAGCCGTCGGCGGCTCACCCACCACATGCAAACCACAAGGCAACAGCCGAGACTCAATTTCCATCAGCTTGATGTAAACCTTGCCCACCAGCGTGTCACGATCTTCTTTGTCCAACCCGCTCGCATCTTCCGCAGGCAGCTCAATGTCTTTATCCAGATTGACCTGACGCGCCTTCTCAATAATCGCGTTTACGATAGGCAAACCACGACCACCCTCTTTAAGCGTTTGGTAAGACCCAATCAACTCACTGAGTTCCTTCAGACCTTTGTACAAACCAGCATTTTCAGCCGGTGGCGTCAGATAGCTAATCGTATTTGCATAGCCACGACGCTTCGCAATTGTCGCCTCAGAAGGATTGTTCGCCGCGTAGTAGTACAGGTTTGGCGTATTGCCAATCAAATTATCGGGATAGCACTTACCACTCATCCCCATCTGCTTACCAGGCATAAACTCCAAGGAGCCATGAGTGCCAAAATGCAGCACCGCATCTGCCTTCCAGATTTTCTCTAAGTAGGTGTAATACGCCGCAAAACCATGGTGAGGACTCGCCGAGCGAGAGAACAATAGTCTCATCGGGTCGCCTTCGTAACCAAAAGTAGGCTGCACACCAATAAACACATTGCCAAACGCTTTGCCGTAAACCAACAGATTCTGACCGTCAGTATTTAACTGACCTGGCGGTGGCCCCCAGTTTTCCTCTAGGCGCTCAGAGTAAGGCGTCAGCTCTTCGTATTCCGCTACAGACATGCGGTGAGCAATGTTCAAGTTAGGACTGTTGAACTGCGCCTGCGCATCGTTAATTACCAGCTGCATTAGCGCTTCGGGCGTCTCAGGCATTTCATCAATGGTGTAGCCCTGCTCTTTCATTTCTTCCATCACGCGAAAGATAGAGCCAAACACATTCAAGTAAGCAGCCGTACCTACATTGCCTTTATCAGGCGGGAAGCTAAAGACCGTAATCGCCAGCTTCTTGTCTACACGGGGCAGCTTGCGCAACCGCGCCCATTTCAACGCCCGTGTCGAAATCGCTTCCACTCGGTCTTGCAGCGTAATCGCCCGACCCGTCATCCCATCACGGCCAGACATAATGATGGGCTCAATGGCACCATCCAACTCAGGAATCGCCATCTGCAAAGCGACCTGCACAGGATGCAAACCAAGATCACTCTCTTCCCACTCTTCAGTCGTTTGGAAAACCAGCGGCAAAGACACCATGTAAGGACGGTTCAATCTTTGCAGCGACTCAATCGCCTTAGGATGATCCTGCCGTGCTGGGCCACCCACAAGAGCAAAGCCAGTGAGAGAAACAACAGAATCAACAATTGCCTCACTGGGCTTGAGCGGATCGTAAAAATAAAGATCAACAGGTTTAGAAAAGTCCAAACCACCGGCAAACACAGGGATTACCTTCGCACCGCGATACTCTAGCTCCTGCACAATAGAAACATAATGCGCTTCGTCACCCGTTACTAAGTGAGTGCGCTGAAGCACAATACCAACACAGGGAGCAAGCGGATTTCGAGAGATTTCAGGAATATCCGTACGCGAATCGTACCAGTTCAGATATTCACGAATATCTTCAAACATTTCGGGCGCGAGCGGATGCCAAATACCCATATCAGGGTATGTAACGGGCTCCTCAAATGCCAGCGGATCATCACTGGGGGCACCGTCTACATCGACGTCAGTCAACACATACTGGTCAGCCAGCATGAGCAGGAAATTTTCTAAGTTCTCAGCAGAGCCACCAAGCCAATACTGAAAGCTCAACATAAAGTTGCGAGCATCCTGCGCCTTTTCTACCGGCAAATACTTCAGCACTTTTGGCAGCGTCCGCAGCAGCTTCAGCATGGCGTCTTCAAAGCCACTGCCCTGCTTTTGGCGGCGCTTCTTCATAAACTCGCCAATCACGCTTTTTGATTGGCCCAGCTGAGCCATCGAAAACTTGCCCATTTTGTTCAGGCGCATCACCTGGGGCATAGATGGAAATACAACCGCCGCATCTAGCTGCTCGCGGATAGGCTTTACCGCTGCTTCCACCTTGTCAGCAAGCTCATCAATAAAGATCAGAGAACCGATGAAAATATTAGCTTCGGAAACGTCTTTCTTGAAGGCTTCGTAGTTTTCTTCACTGCGCAACTCTTCAATCAAATAGCCGCTAAGCTCCACGGCAATCTGAGAATTTTCCTCATTAATAGTACGGGCAGCAGCAGACAAGGAGCTTTGATACTGGGGCTCCAGAACGACATAAACCACCTTTACCAAAGAACGACTGCCCAACTCTTTAGGGACAACGTGTCTTACGGTGGGTCGAACTTGAGTGAACATGCGTGAAAACTCCTGAGCGTGAAATGTCGAGTATTTTCTTCAGCGCGAACGACAAAATAGCGAATACGCTTCAGCTTTTGGAAACAACTATTTCAAATCGGAAATGATTGTTTACAAAATTATGGAATCAGGGTAAGGAAACCCTTTGACATACCACAATTAGCTTTTGCAGCTGTCTTAAGTTGTATCAGAAAACCTATATGTACAAAGGGCTAGCGCCGACATGTGACATAAATTGACACATTCGTTAACCATTGCTGAGGCTTTACACAGGGCAGCATTTAAGGGGCTTTTTGACACAAAAAATTGCCTATGGTTCACATAAGAGAAACCTATTGATATTGACATTTTTTCTGTTGGGATTTAGAGACGGTTTCATGAAAACAGCTCCAAAACAAGCTCAAAATCTGCAACGCTAGAAATATAGGAGTAAACACTCAGCACAGAAAACTAAACGCAGAAAACCAAACACAGAACACTAAACGCAGAGCACTATGAAAGTTTTGGTCATTGGCGGTACCCGATTTATTGGCGTCTACCTGACAAAGTTACTGGTAGAGCAGGGGCACGAGGTGACCCTGCTCAATCGGGGAAATCATCCGGCCCCGGTTGAGGGTGTAGAGAGTATTGTGTGCGATCGCAAAGACCCATCCGCACTAAAAGCCGCCCTGGCAAGCAAATCCTTCGACGCCATCTTCGACAACAACGGACGAGAACTGACCGACACTCAGCCCTTAGTCGAGCTATTCAAAGGCCAGCTCCAGCACTTCATCTATGTCAGCTCCGCAGGCGTCTACGCCAAGAGCGCGCAAATGCCACACAAAGAAGGCGATGCGGTAGACCCCAACAGCCGTCATAAAGGCAAATTCCACACTGAGGACTATCTAAAAGAGCAGGGCGTTCCCTTCACGGCCATTCGCCCCGTCTATATATACGGCCCCCAAAACTACAATCCATTGGAGCAGTGGTTCTTTGATCGGTTGGTACGCGATCGCCCCATTCCTATCCCTGGCAATGGCATGGCACTTACCCATCTTGGCCATTGCCAGGATCTTGCGACAGCGATGGTTTCTGTGCTGGGCAACACAAAAGCCATAGGGCAGATTTACAATATTTCAGGCGAAAAGGCGGTGACGTTTGATGGGTTGGCCAGGGGGTGTGCGATCGCCACCGGCAAGGGCCCTAGCGCTATCAAAATCGTCCACTACGACCCCAGCGATTTCGACTTCGGCAAGAAAAAAGCCTTCCCCATGCGCGTCCAGCACTTCTTCGCAGATATCAGCAAAGCCAAGGCCGAACTAAACTGGCAACCACAGTTCAGCCTTATTGAAGGACTCAAAAACTCATATCAAAACGACTACATGGTCAACGGGTTAACGCAAGCAGATGTCGACTTCTCACTAGACGATCAAATTTTGTCCCAATCGTAAAAACGAGCAGACCTCGTCATGAAATATAACCATCTCGGCATCCCCACCACAGAGCGCTTCGATGGAGAAATTGATCTGCCGCATCTAAAAATGACCGTCAGCGATCACAAAAATAATCCTTTCGGCATTCAATGGCAACGCTATTGGAAAAATGCACCTTATCCAGAACTCGTCAAAACCGTTCCTCACGTCGCCTTTGAAGTAGAAAACTTACAGGCTGCAATTCAAGGTCAAAAGGTCATCATTGAGCCCAATAGCCCGAGTGATGGCCTACGGGTCGCTTTCATCGAAGTCAACGGTGCGCCAATAGAACTGATGCAATATACGCACTCACCGGCCCAATAGCTCAGAGCAACCCACAGCCCTAGCTATTGCCCGAAGCAGGGCGGCTGAGCGTAGCCGAAGCCCACTGTTCGGTAACCCCCCCTTCAGCAAACCACCCCCCATTGAGCACTATGTATATAACCTTTTGAACGCAATGTTCGTTATTCCACTCGGAGCAAACACATGGGAAAAGTTGTAGGAATTGACCTTGGTACGACCAACTCGGTCGTGGCCGTAATGGAAGGGGGTAAGCCCAGCGTTATTGCCAACGCCGA
>JBCBKQ010000167.1:0-12990 GCA_038521595.1 Cyanobacteria bacterium J06627_28
CATGACAGGGGTTGTGAGGAATGGACGTACGCCGACTCGAACGGCGGACCTCATCGATATCAACAATGATTTCTAGCCTCTGAAGCTTTCTGATATCAATAGTTTCATTAGCGTCATTTTTTCTTGCACCAATTTTGCACCAATCTGACAAGTTTGTAGATGCCAACTTTCACAGGGTGTTAGCCTCTTTAAGACCATCAAAGATGGTCTGGGACTGTACCGTTGCAGCGTATGATCTTTACAATCTGATTGTCGAACCATGCCCATGCGTCGTCGTTCCCAGCGGCTCAAATTCTTTCAACGTCTGCTCTATGTTTATTGGGGTATTGCCTTAGTTACAATGTCTGCCTGGATCCACGAGCCAGCCTTGAGCTATAGGTTAGAGCAGCCCTACATTACAGAGAGAACATCTTCGCCCATTGCACTTGTGGCAGCTCAGACATCTGCTCAAGTACAATCGGTAGACGCACTAATAGATCAAGGCCGACAACACTATAAGGCCCAGCGCTTTACCTCAGCTATTAATGACTGGTCACAAGCCTCTGAGGTATTGGCGACGCAAAATCAGCCCGCACAGCAAGCGTTGTTACATAGTTATATGACAACAGCCTACCAAGCACTGGGGCAGTGGGAAAATGCGGAAACTAATATTTTGCATAGTCTAGACTTGCTCGCTGTCGCATCGGTTCCGCCACAAATTAGCGCTCAGATTTATAACACTTTCGGCAGTTTACAGTTTGCCACCGGGCGTATCCAATCTGCGCTAGAAACTTGGCAACAGGCTGAGACACTCTATCTGCAAAATGGAGATGAGCTACGCTACTTCAACAATCTTTTAAATCAGATTCAGGCACAGCAAACACTAGGGTTCTACCATCAGGTAGCAGATACGCTTCGGACTTTGGAGGGTCTCTTACCGCAGCAGCCTCTGCCAGTGCAGGTGATTGGATACCAGCAGCTGGGTAAAACCTATCGCCTGATTGGTGATTTAGACACTTCCCAGAGACACTTGGAAACGGCTTTGGCTCTGACGGGCGGACTAGAGACCCCAGTTGCAACTGGGGCAATTTTGATTGGGCTGGGTAACACCGCTCAGGCAAAGGGAAATGTTTCTGAGGCGATCGCACATTACCAACAGGCCATTACTGAGGCTAGCCAAGCCGATCTCAGTCTTAAGGCCCGGCTTAATTTGTTGCAAGTTTTGGCAAATAACGATCCGATAGCAGCAAGGCAGACGATACCCCTGCTAACGACTGAAATGGAGGGCACGCCATTGGGTCGCAGTCAAATATATGCTTACATTCATGCCGCTCAGAGCTTGCTGGTGCTCGGCACCTCAACCGATATAGAAACTGCTGCATCGTGGCTCGCGCAGGCACTCCAACAGAGTGTGGTGCTACAAGATCGCCGGGCAGAGAGCTACGCACGGGGCTATCTTGCTCAGGCCTACGCGCGATCGCACCAATGGACTGAGGCTCAAGCCCTCACCGAAACGGCCCTCACCACCGCGCAAACTCTGAACGCTGCCGATATTTCCTACCAGTGGCAGTGGCAGCTCGGACGGTTGTTCAAACAACAGAACAACCTCGAAGCAGCGTTGTCGGCCTACCGCGATGCCTTTGCCAGCCTCCAGTCAATTCATCAAGACCTCAGCGCGACCCATCAAGACCTACAGTTTTCCTTCCGCGATCAGGTGGAACCCATTTATCGTGAGCTGGTCGATCTGTTGTTGCGTCCGGCTCAACAAGATGCCTCCCTTTCTTCGGAAACGGTTGTGGCGCGCAGAGAAGAAGCCCGTCAGGTAATTGAAGCTCTGCAAGTAGCTGAGCTAGATAATTTCTTTCGTACGGCTTGTTTGGATGCTCAAAAAGTGGCGTTAGAAGAGGTTGCAGAAACGGACGCAGCTGTGGTGTATCCGATTATTTTGAGCGATCGCATTGAAATGCTGGTCAGTCTGCCCGGTCAACCCCTAAAGCAATACACCACGGTCGTTGCCCAGTCACAGTTAGAAGCCACCCTTACAGACTGGCGAAAAAACTTAGAAAAACCCTTTACGACCCCAGAAGGGAAAGCGTTGGGCAACACCCTATATGACTTGCTAATTGAACCGATGCAGTCAGCGCTAGTGACCGCTGATGTCAAAACGTTGGTATTTGTGCTCGACGGCGTGCTGCGTAATGTGCCCATGGCGGCGATATATCATGACGATCGCTATTTGATTGAAGACTATGCGATCGCCCTTTCCCCTGGCCTGCAATTGCTCGGACCCCGTGCGCTTCAATCCACCCGTTCAACAGCGCTCTTAGCGGGCCTAAGTCAGGCCCGACACGGCTTTAGTGCACTTACCTATGTAGAAAATGAACTGCGAGCAGCCCAGTCTCTGGTGGACGGCAGTTTGCTTTTCAATGAAGACTTCACCACCGGGCGATTGGCTGAGCAAATCAGCAAAGCCAACCAGCCCATCGTGCATTTAGCCACTCACGGTCAGTTTAGCTCCAAGGTTGATGAGACTTTTATTTTGGCGTGGGATCGCCCGATTCCGGTGGTGGAAATGAGTGAGTTACTCAAAGCGGGCGATCTCAACCGGCCCGATCCCATTGAGCTGCTGATTTTGAGTGCGTGCGAAACGGCTACGGGAGACACGCGTGCTGCTCTCGGCCTCGCGGGGGTCGCACTACAGTCCGGCACGCGCAGTACCTTAGCCTCGCTTTGGACGGTGGATGATGCCTCCAGCGCAGCTTTTGTAGACCAGTTCTACCAGCACCTGGGGCAGCCGGACACGAGCAAAGCCGACGCCTTGCGCCAAGCGCAGCTGTTCTTGTTGAAAAATCCTGACTATCGCCATCCGACTTATTGGTCTGCTTATGTGCTAGTCGGTAACTGGCTGTGAAGTAATTGCTGTGAGGTAATTGGCTGTGAGGTAACGGGCTGTGATTTATGAGACAGTAAGAGGGCTGTGCTGCCACACCGTATGCTGCCTCGAATCACTGTTTTAGAAATGTTTACGACGTTTATCCGGTTTTCGGATGATCGCTTCGAGGCATGGATTACAGATTCACGGTTGCGCAGGAGTATGGCACAGGAAAAGATACGGTCGCCTTCTTCAGAATCACCTTCTTCAGAGGCTCCTTCTTCAGAGCCGCTTTCAGAATCACCTTCACAGCCAGAAGCCTTTTGGGCGCTGTACTGGTTTCAGCAGTGGCAAACCAAAGCACATCCGCAGGCTGCTCTGCATTTATCGGCGTACTTACAGGAAGCTTGCTACTGGGCATCAGAAACGATTACCCAGCGATTTGTGAGTGTCCACGTTAGTTTGGCTGATGGGTTTCAAAGTGCGATCGCCCAAACAGATCGCATCCTTGCCCGCTACGATCCCACCTATGGCAGCAGTCTCAAGGGATATGCCCGCACGGCCTTTACAAACTTTATTCGCGATTGCCTCCGCCAGCAAAAGGCCGCCGATATTTGCAGTGATTGGGGCCTTTTGCGCAGGCTTAGCCAAACTCAGGTTAGGCAGTCATTGCTCACCGCCGGATTTATTGACATCGAGACCGACATTGCCATTTGGAAATGCTTTAAAGCGGTGTGTGTACCCGATGTACAGCGCATTGCCAGCCGTAGCGTGCGCACCCTCACAGCCCCTGACGCGGCCCTCTACACCCAAATCGCTGAGCGCTACAATCAGCAGTCGTCGAAAAATGCAGACGCGCAAAAAATAGACGCGCGGGCCGTCACCACCAGCTTGAAACGAACCATTCAAGCTGCGCGGGCTTATCTAAACCCCAGCGTGACGTCGCTGAATCAGTCTCAATATAATGATTCTGGTTCAGCTGACTCTGAACACGCGCTACTCAATACCCTCAGTATGCCTGCAAGGGATACGCCCATGGCGCAAATGATGGCAGCGGAAACCTATGCGGAGCAACAGCAAAAATGGGCGGCGATGGCGGCGGTTTTACAAGATGCGATCACTCAGATAGAAACCCCTCAACAAGCGCTCCTACAGCTTTACTATCAACAGCAGCTCACCCAAAAGGAGATTGCCCACCAGCTGGGGATTAAGCAGTATCAGGTCTCTCGTCAGCTGAGTCGGGTGCGCCAGCAGCTATTGCTCAGTGTCGTCCACTGGAGTAAGGACACCCTGCATATTTCAATAGAGTCCGCTGTATTAGCTAATATCAGCGAGGCTATTCATGAATGGTTGCAGCACGCCTATTTACCAGAAACTTCACCAGAAACCTCGCCAGAAGTCCCGCCAGCATCACCATCAACACCACTACCATCAACACCACCAGAGGCTCTGACATGAGCTTATTCCTCGATAACCCTGTTCAGCCCATTTTGAAGCTGCCTGCGACGGCATCGGTTTGGCAGCGCTACGCGTCTCTTTTAGAGCCCTTAGATCCAGAGACGCGCTGGAAAATATATCTGCATCAGCTCGGGTGGACGGCGCTGTTACCCTGGCTGCAATCAGAATTTGACGCCACGCCGCAGCTCTGGCCGGAGGACAATCCTTGGGGGTTGTGGCAGGTGGTGGATGGGATTGTGCTACGGCTGGGCCAGCGACGCCTTGTGGTGATGCTCAGCGAAGCGATTGATACCGCTGAGATGCGGGTGCCTAAAGAGTGGGTGGATGTGCCTGACTGGGCGGGGGATTATTTTGTGGCGGCGCAGATTGACGCCGATGAGCAGCAGCTGCGGCTATGGGGCTATGCCACGCGATCGCAACTCAAGACAGCGGGCCATTATGATCCGGCAGAACGCAGCTACTGCCTGGGTGAAGCGGCGATGGTGCAGGACTTTTCTGCCTTTTGGGTGGCTCAGCGGGTGGAGGCGATTTCAGCAGTGCCTGCACAGGCGGCGGTTAATGGAATGGCGGTTGATGGAATGTCAGTTGATGGAATGGCAAACATGACTGAGGCAACTAATGTCCTCAATCGGCTGGCCCAAGTCCCTGAGCCCAGGCTAGCGATTCCATTTAGCCAGTGGTGTGCTGCGATCGCGAGTCAACAGTGGCAGCAGCAGTTATATCAGCAGCGGCAGGGTACCCCCTTGCCCGAATGGCCCAGTACTCCTTTGGCCGCTAATTCGTCGGTTGATTCACTGATCAATGCACCCGTAAATGTCCCCGTGAATTTGGGTGAATGGATAGCGGCTTCATCGAGACAAGCGGTCGATCAGGTGGTGGCGGCTGGCTGGCAAGTTCTGGACTTACTGAGTCCGCAGACGCCTGCGACCCGTTTTCGCGGTGCAATAACCGACTTTAAGGCATCTCAGGTTAACGCCTCTCAGCCTGGCATGACCTACGGTAAACGGTTGACCCTCACGACCGCCACTGATACCTTTGCGCTGGTGTTGGCGATTTCGATTTCTATCGAGCCTGATGAGCGTCGTAATATTCGGATTCAACTCTACCCGGCTGGCGCTTCAGAAGGTGTCTTTTCAGAAGATGTCTTTTCAGCTACGGCCTTTTCCAACAGTGTTCTTTCTCCTGATCTGTTATTGCCTGGGTCGTTGACGCTATCGTTGTTTAGTCCCAATGCAACAGAACCGCTGCAAACGGTGCAGAGTGGCGATCGCGACAACTACATTCAACTGCCGCCTTTCCGCTGCCCGGCAGGCCGTCCCTTTAGCATTCGGATTCAACAGGCCGATGGGACGCTTGAGACAGCGTTTGTGAGCTGAGGCGGGTACCCATGGCACAGCAGCTACTGCTTAATTTAGGCCAGGGGCACTGGCAAACGGGTTTTGCCAACGTGAGTATGCAGCGCTGGGAAACGGGGCAGCCGCCTGTGCAATTTGTCGGCAGCTTGCCGCCAGCCCCTGCCCTAGCTGCTGATTATCAGCGCTGGCAACAGCTTTATGGAGCCCTCTATGGCCCTCAGGCCTACTGGCAACAGCCTGCAAGCCCCTCTACTGGTGAGGAAGCCAGTGAGAAAGCCAGTGAAAAAACAAGTGAAATGGCAGGTGAGTTTGAGTTTGAAACAGGCGGGCTCACGAATGTATCGCATCATGATTTTGAGACCCTTAGCACCACCCTAAAAACAGGGCTGAATCAGTGGCTGAACTCAAAGGGCTTTGCCTTTATTGAACGCCAAATTCGCACCCAGCTGGGCCCCTCAGAATCGATTCGGTTTATGCTCACCGCACAGGATAAAGCCGTGCTGCGCTTTCCTTGGCGGCTGTGGTCTTTGTTTGAAGATTATCCCCAGGCTGAACTGTCGGTGAGCTTGCCAAGCTATGGCCGCGCTATCAAACAACAAACTGGCAAACAACAGACCGGCAAACAACAGACCGGCCAAAACGCTGGCAAAGCACCCGGTCAGGTAAAAATTTTAGCGGTGCTGGGTAATGATAAAGGCATCGATGTCGAGACCGACCGTCGGCTATTGAGTCAGCTGCCTACAGGGCAAGTCACGCTATTGTCTCAGCCCTCACTGGCTGAGTTTCAACAACAGTTGTGGGATACGCCTTGGGATCTGTTGTTTTTTGCGGGGCACAGTAGCAGTCAAGGGCAGGGCTGTTTACAGGTTAATAGAACAGAGTCGCTGACGGTGGGACAGCTTAAGTATGCTTTGCGGCGGGCGATCGCAAACGGCCTGCAGCTAGCCGTGCTCAACTCCTGTGATGGGCTACAGCTGGCCTGGGACTTGACGGATTTGCATTTGCCGCAGGCGATTGTGATGCGTGAGCCGGTGTCAGATGCGATCGCCCAACAGTTTCTCAAAGCCTTCCTCACCGCATTTTCCCACGGCCAGTCTTTGTATCTCTCCGTCCGAGAAGCCCGCGAACGGCTCTATGGTCAGCCTGGAAATTATGCAGCTTGGCTCCCTGTGATTGTACAAAACCCAGCGGAAGTACCGCCTACTTGGCAGTCGCTGCGAGGCGTAACCACTGGAGAACAGTTCTCTTCTGAGACCGTAACGGACAGGGAACGGCTGGGTTCCAGAGAACGGTTGGTTGGAGGGCGCGGTCAGGGCGCGGTGGGACGGACGGCGGTGGCGAGGCCAGTGATCAGGGTCGCCGCGATCGCACTGACCATTTTAGGACTGCGCTGGGCAGGACTGTTACAGGGCCTAGAGTTACAGGCCTACGACACCCTGATGAAGCTGCGCCCGATAGAATCGCCTGATTCAAGAATTGTTGTCGTCACCGTCGATGAAAGCGATATTCAGCGACAAACCTCATCAGAGCGTCGGGGGTCTCTTTCCGATGAAACCCTACAACAAACGCTCTCTATTTTAGAGAGCTACGAGCCCCGCGTCATTGCGCTAGATCTCTATCGTGACTTTCCTGCCCTGACGCCGGAGCTGGCCGAGTCCCTGGCGCGGCCAGAAATGGTAGGCGTGTGTAAAAGTCGCGATCCGGTGGCGGATAAGGTGGGCATTCGGGCTGCGCCAGAAATACCTCCAGAGCAGGTCGGCTTTAGTGACTTTATTGAAGAAACAGACGGCACCTTGCGGCGACAGCTGCTTACCCTCACACCCGATCCGGTTTCACCCTGTGTCACGCCCTATGGATTTGCTGCGCTGGTGGCCCTTCAGTACTTAGCAGGTGACAATTTTCAGCCCGAATTCACAGCCCAAGGCGATTTGAAGGTAGGCGAAACAGTGTTTCCTCGTTTGGCTCGGCGCACTGGGGGCTTGCAGCGCATGGACAATCGCGGCAATCAGGTGTTGCTAAATTACCGGGTGCTACCGAGGCCTGAGCAAATTGCGGCTCACATTCCGTTGCAACAGCTGTTAGTCGGTCAGGTAAATGGTGAGCAGGTGCGCGATCGCATTGTTTTTATCGGGGTGACAGCGCCCAGCGGTGATTACTGGGCGACGCCCTATGGCGTACAGGGCCAAAACAAAACGGCAGGTGTGTTTATGCAGGCTCAAATGACTAGCCAGCTAGTGAGCGCGGTTCTCGACGGGCGCACTTTAATTTGGGTGTGGCCGCAATGGCTAGAGTCTTTGAGCATTGTGATGGCGGCGATGGGCGGCTGGTTGGTTTGGCAGGGGAACCCGACGCGGCTGTTTTTTCTCTACATATTGAGTGCGGGTGGCCTCGTCATTATCGCTTGGGCTGTTTTGTTGAAGGGGGGGTGGTTGCCAGTGGTGCCTGTTTTATTAGCGTTAGGCGGTGGCTTGGTATCAGGAACTGTTGTGAGTCATCCAAGACAGAATGCGAGACAGAACGAATAGCATCGTTGTGTTTTCATCGTGTTTTCGTCTTTTTTTTGCAGGGTTGCTTTTTTCTCTGAATAGAGTAGATGTTCTTAGTAGAGTAGATTTTATTAATGAAAGATCATCAATCAACCGGCACCTTTAAGCGAATGAACCTCTTTAGAACTGGCAATCTGGGCTCTCTGTTTGGGTGGATGGCTGCTGGAGTGATAGCGTTAGCGATTTCCCCAGCCCCAGCGGCAGCAAATCTTCAGCTTTTACCCACGCCACCCGATCAAGGCGCACCCAGTGGCCGACAGCGGGGTGGAGCTACCCGAGGAGACTGTTTGGCCTATCAGGATTTGACGGCTTTGGTTCCCCTAGTAAACGGTGTCGTCTGGAGTGAGACAGCCAGTGATGCGCCGAGTTTTTTCTTTGATATTCCAGCGCCGCTGACACCACAAACGCCGCTAGAATTCGTGATTCAAGATAGCAATGATGATTATGTCTTTCATCAGGAGCTTTCTGTTGAGGCGGATGCAGGCATCGTAGAACTTGCTGTTCCCACTGGCAAAGCAGCGCTCACGCCTGGTGAAACCTACGCTTGGACGCTGTCAGTTTATTGTGATGCAGCCCGTCCGTCTGCGTCGGTATCGGTGACGGGCACCCTCAAGCGGGTGGATTCGCTATCGGTGGCGTTACCGGAAGATTCTCTGATGCGGGTTCGGCAGTACGCCGCTGTGGGGCTATGGCACGAATCGATTAAGCTAGCGTTTGATCTGTATCAGCGTGCGCCGGGCAATGCGGAGTATGTGGCTTCTATAGAAGCGCTGCTGGACCAAGCCGGCTTGGCAGATGTGCCCTTGAGTGCGCCTCAGCTATGAGAAGTTGGCCACCATCAAGTTATTTCGTCTTTAGCCAGTCTGCATCTGGTTTAGCAAAGATATCGGTCTTGCTTTGCTGTTTGACGTTAGGGTTGGGGGCACGGCGATCTCACGCCCAAGTCACGGCTCCAATCACTGCTGATACTACGCTTCAAGCGGAGAACTCCATCGTTGATACCGCGACCAATACAGCGATAAATGGCGGCAGCACCATCTATACGATTACAGGGGGTGCACGCCGAGATACGACGCTCTTTCATAGCTTTGAGGCGTTTTCTATTCCTACGGGCGATCGCGCTGTTTTTGCCAATTCGACAGCCTTGAGCAATATCATTAGCCGTGTGACGGGTGACAATCTCTCTCGCCTTGATGGGCGCATTCAGGCTAGCGGCAATGCCAATGTGTTTTTAATCAATCCCAATGGGATTGTGATAGGCCCAGCGGCACAACTAGAGATTGGAGGCTCTTTTTTTGCGAGCGCGGGGGAAGGTCTAAGGTTTGACGATGGGTTTGTGTATAGCGCCCGCTCTCCGGCGCTGCCGCCGCTACTGACGGTGAGTGCACCTGTTGGACTGGTGATGGGAGATGCTCCGGGGAGAGTGGAGGCGATCGCACCCACGTTATCAGTCGCTGAAGGACAAACCCTGGCCCTCAGCGGAGGCGACGTTTCTCTGCGAGGGGCACAATTGACGGCAGAAGGCGGGCGAATTGAAATTGACTCTCTTGGCAATATTAGCCTGTTAGAGCAGTCAATTTTAGATACAACGGGCCCCGGTGGGGGTGCCATTGATCTGCAAGGGCAAAGGGTGAGGCTGGCCGGACAATCGGCGTTAATTTCCGATACCTTAGGCGGGATAAATGGTAGTGGGATTCGCGTGAATGCGGCTGACTTTCGCAGTGAGGCGGGTTCGTTTGTGGGCGCTGCAACGTCAGGGACGGGGGCTAGCAGCCCGATTGAGATTACGGCAGCAGACATCACGATAGAGGGGATCTCTTTTGTAGACTTTAGTGCTTCTCAGTCCCTGATTTTTACAGGGGGCCGACAAATTTCAGATCGTCAAACGGGTGGACTTTTTTCCTTTACCACTGGTTCGGGAAACTCGGGTGATATTACCTTGCGGGGACAGCGTATACAGCTGAGTGAAGGGGCGTCGGTTTCGAGCGAGACACTGGGAACAGGGCGCAGCGGCGATATTGAGATTACGGCAACGGAGCGCATTGGGCTGAATGCGGCTGGCGTATATGCTCAAAGTTTGACAAGGGTGCCTCTGTTGGTAGACCGGCTTACGCAAACGCCTACTGGCCAGTTGAGCCGAGGCATTCCGGCTGGGTCAGCGGGTAATATCACCCTCACCACAAGCGAATTGTTGTTAGAAGATGGCGGTTTGGTTTCGTCCTCCACCCTGAGTGACGGGAATGCAGGTGATTTGCTGATCAGGGCGACTGATTCTGTTGTTTTACAACAATTAGCCCCAGTTGTGTTGCCGTTACTCCCGTCATTACTCGCCAATGTCTCGATTGGGGGGGATGGCAGTGCGGGTGATTTGACGATTGAAACCGGGCGTTTAGTGATGCAACAAAGTTTGGGAATTTTTTCGGGTACCGGCCTTTTTACGGTGCCTTTTGGTGGCCCTGCGGGGGATATCACCATTGTTGCAACAGACTCTATTGATCTTTTCTCTGGGTCATCTCGTCCTAGTCAGCGATCGGTCATAGATTTGTCGAGTTTTTCTGCGGCGGCGGCTGGCTCGTTAAACCTGACAACCCCGTTGCTCTCGATTAGGGAGGGTGCCAACATTAGCGGTGCCACGCTGAATGCGGGCGCGGGCGGTGCCATTCAAATTGAGGCTTCAGAGATTGTAATTTTAGGCCGTGACGCAGGTGAACTAGGCTTAGTGAGTGGAATTTTTTCAATATCGGGCGATTTTGGCCCTACGGTCACGACCATTCCCTTTACGGGTGGGCCAGCGACGGGCAATGGTGGCACCATTGCGATCGCTGCGCAAAATTTATCGGTTCAGGGTGAGGCCACTATTTCTGTTGAAAGTGCTGAGTTAGGGGCCGCTGGCAACTTGAACATTACGGCTGAGCGCATTCAGCTAGCCGACGGTGGCAATCTTAATGCTTCTACCGCCACTGGTGCGGGCGGCAATATTGTGTTGACGGCTGACCAGCTAAGCTTAAACAACGCTCAAATCACGGCTGAGTCTACCCGTGGCGATGGCGGCAACCTAGCCCTGACCTTGCAAGAGGTGCTGCTGTTGAGAAATGGCAGCCTGATTTCCACAGAAGCGGGCATCGCAGGAACCGGCGGCGACGGGGGCGATATTACCCTGAGTACAGGGTTTGTGGTGGCTGTGCCGAGTGAAAATAGCGATATTCGTGCCAACGCCTTTGAAGGCGATGGGGGCAATGTCACTGTGACGGCTCGTAATCTGTTAGGGATTGCCTTTCGCCCTGGCCTGCTCGATAGCTCTTCGAGCGATATCACGGCCAGTTCTCGCTTTGGTCGCAATGGTGAAGTGGTAGTGACGGAGCTTAATCCAGATGCATTGGAGCCTGAACGTGAGCTGCCGGTGGATACCGCACCGCCAACGGTTGCTCGTGGTTGCCGGGGACTCGGCACGCAAACGGGAAGCTTTGTGAGCAGCGGGCGAGGCGGCCTTCCTGAGCACCCGACTTCTCCGCTCAGTGCAGATGGGCTTTGGCAAGATTTAGCGCCCTTAGATCTGGCACCTTCAGATTTGAATGCTTCAGAGACAAACGCCTCAGAGACAAATGCTTCAGAGAATCAGGGGGCTATGGTGAGTGAGCCTATTCAACCTCTTGTAACCACTGAGCCAATTGTGGAGGCTCGGGCATGGCAGCGTGATCGCGATGGAACCGTCACACTACTAGCCCGGTCCGCAGAGTCGGTGGAGCATCTGCCCCAGCCAGGAACATGCCTATCATCAGAACCTTAAAATGCCACTCTAGAAAATGTCGTTCCTGACCTAGGCTTTCACAGGATGTTGGTTTTGTGAAGGCGCGTAACGCTCAATTGTTTTCTTAATTTCTTCTCCAGAGGCTTGTTCAGCCAGACGTAACTCATAAGACTTTTGTAGATTCAACCATAGCTCAGCGCCAGTTCCTAGCCACTGACCCAATCGTAATGCTGTGTCAGCCGTAATACCCCTTTGACCGTTAAGAATTTGAGTAATTCGATTGGTCGGTACGTGCAATGTTCTGGCTAGCTCAGCCGCGCTCATCTCAAGCTCTTTAAGTTCATCTGCCAAAATTTCGCCGGGATGAATTGCAGGACGTTTCATTAGTTTTGCCTCCTTATATTTTGAAGGCATGACCCGTTTTCTTTAGCGTTACGCGTTACGTCAAGCATAACAATCATCAGCGCCTTAAAACGAGGTTCTGTAAAGAAATCAACACAAAGGCTGTACCCCTTTCCCTCCGAAGCTTACACGTTGCAATTGCGACGTAAAGCGTCATTTTTATCGTCGATGAGCGCATCGGCGCTGCATATTTTTCTGACCCTCTCGGTATATCCCCTTAGGTGCAAGGCAATACTACAGCAGTGTGCCTAACAACGCTAAGCACATGAGATGGAAGAAATATAATGACCACCCCGACCGCCACTATTGACCTCGATATTTTGCTCTCTGGGCTGGCACCTGACACTGGCGTCGTGATGATTAAGCGGCACCAAGATGCGATCGCCATTCTCGAAGGTGTAGACACCACGCAGCTCACCGCCAACAACTTTGAATCTGTTTAGTTCCTAACGCTGTTAGCGACTCGCCATTGCACATCAAAGCATTTGTGAGTCGCTAACCTTCCTCTTGTTGTTATTTATTTAATTCTTTTAGTTCACAAGGAAATTCGAATATGTCTACCATTACGTTCTACAATCACGGCGCTTACGAGTTAGAACTCACTAACAAAAAAACGAAAAGTAAGCACGC
>JBCBKQ010000168.1:0-12976 GCA_038521595.1 Cyanobacteria bacterium J06627_28
ACGCTTTGCGTATTTGGACGGGCAAATTTGGCTAGCTTTTCAGACTGTCCGAGATGAGTTTGTAAAACAGTTTTTAAGCAGCGCCGTCAAAAAGCTGACATAGGCAGTGCGTTCAGAAGAGTTCATGCTTTTACCGCAGCAGTTAACAACCAAACGGTTATTCCTCGACAGATTTGCTTTTTAGAGAGTTTTTGAGAGAGTACATGCCTAAGCGTATAAAGTGGGTTCGTCCTATCCGTAAAACTGTTTGCTATCAACGCATGGGGGTATCTGACGCTTTGCGTATTTGGACGGGCAAATTTGGCTAGCTTTTCAGACTGTCCGAGATGAGGGCAGAATTCGTCCAAACGCCGCGCGTATCGTAGTAGCGGATAAAGCGCGATCGCGCGCCATCTTCGCTCACCCAGCCAACCTCTATGCGAAAAGCCTTCTCTCTTTTAATTTCTTGAGGTAGCAAACAATAAGCGCCCTTCGGTAAAAGCATTAACTGATACACGAGTTCATCATCTGACTTGGGCTGCAAGGCAAGACAAGTCTCTGAGGCATGAGCGCCTGACATTCTCAGACCTGACATTACTAGACTGTGCTCACCGTCAGAAAACTGTTCTTTACTCACCAGTGACAGCTCATCATCAAAACGCCAGTGACTCTCACCCATGAGAAAATCGCCAGTACGAGAATCGAATACGGTTGCTGTGCCCTCACAACTTCCCGCTAATTGCGTCGCAGTTAGCCGGTCATCAACAAACTGAGTTCCGTCTGTTTGAGTCTCGCAAATGAGCGTGACGTATTTCACCTGACTGGTGTAGCGCTGCGTGGACTCGTACATCACCACAAAGCGAACCCGCCGGTCACCGACCTTAAGCGAAAATTCGGTAGGAAACTGACCAAACGCCGACCATTGGGATGCACCCTGAGAAAAAGAACCCTCTTCAAAGAAATAGGTGGCCGGTGCGGGGCCAGGGGCGTTAAAAGTTAAACGGTTTACCTTTTTGGGGCCATCGTCGGGCTCGCGTTCTAAAATCAGCTCTATCGTTTGGTCTGGCTCAGTCTCTTTTAGCGTCAGGACACTGGGAGTCTCTTTGACCTGCGTTCCCTCCGGGGAAAATTGAAGAAAGGCGCCGTGCCAGATACCGATATTTTGTTGCAGACATTCCCATTGAGAGCGCATTCGATAAACCTACTTTTTAGCTGAATTGTGAGGGTGAGTGGTTGGATCGAGTCGTTAGTCAGCGGCGGGTAGGGGCGGACGAATGGAGAGATAGAGTGCAACGCCGAGTAGCGGTATGAGCGCAGCACACCAAAAGAGAAGAGGGTTGTCGAAATTGCGTTTGGCCATATCGCTTTTGACCAGCGGGCTGACCACTGCGCACAGCATACAAAAGTCTAGGCTCATAACGTGGATAAATTGGCTCGTTTGCCATTGCTGGGCAAAGTCGCTCCAGTTGCCTTGGGTGAGACCGTAGGCGAGCAAGATGAGGCTGCCAAGTGCGATCGCACGCCCTGTCCAAACCGAATCTATTAGTTTAATCAGCGTCGTCTTTGTCCCCTCAGTCGTCTCTGCCCCCTCAGTCGTCTTTGTCCCCCCAAGGGTGGTGGATATCGGCTGGCGCAATGCCAAATACGGCAGCAGGGCAAATGCCCCAACACCAAAACTTCCTACGACAAAAGGCCAAGCAGGGAGCTTCTGCCCAATGCCATCAGGCAGCGCCAAGCAGGCATAGATCATCGGCCAAATGCCCATGAGATTAAACAGCGCCACGATGGCCGGATTGAGAGTGTCCCACTGCCCAGTTGATAGCTGCTTGATCGTTTCAAAGGTATCTGGCTGCGCTGGCGGGGCAAACCCAAAGGCATAAACGCTAAAACCCAGCCACAAAAGAAAGAATCCGGCTGTCTGTAGGGAAAAGGACGGTGCGCTCGTATTCGTCGTCATCGGGGGTGTTTGTGTGAAAGTAACTGCCGAATTGTAGATATCCGGATGGGATAGATTTAATGTTGATGGTAGTTTTTTAAGTTTTAAATGGCTATGTAACTAAGGGGATGCATAGCCCCATAAGTGGCTAGCTAAAGATTATCTTAATACTTGGATTAGGCGCGAGTTTTTGGGTGTCTGTCCTTTTTGATAAAAGGTTATCGCTATGCAGACACAAGAAGTTCTCCGGCTCTATGAGGAAGGCTACAGAGACTTTTGCGGGCTCTCTTTGCGAGGGGCAGACTTTAGCGGTCGCATTTTGCTAGAAGCCAATTTTGAAAATTCCGACCTGACCGGGGCCAACTTTAGCCGTGCCTTCTTGACCCATGCAAACTTTACCAACGCCACGTTAAACCGAGCGAACTTTCGCTTTTCAAAGATGAGCAATGCCTGTTTTAAGTCAGTCGGAGCAAACAAGGCTGATTTTCAGGGCGCTTTTGGCATTCGTTCGAGCTTCTTTCAGGCCAACGTTAGCGGCACCAATCTGGCCCATGTCAATTTGCGCTCAGCACAGCTAACAGGCGCAAACTTTAGCGGCAGTAATCTCAACGGTGCCAACCTACGAAATACTGACTTGACCTCTGCTAATTTTTCCTGGGCCAACTTATCGGGCGTTCGCCTCATTGGGAGTACCATCAACAAAGCACATTTCAATGGTGCTAAGTTTGATCGCGCCCTGCTCAATGGTCTAGATTTCAGCGGTATGATGCTGAGCGGCGTCAGCTTTGGAGAGGCCCGGCTCAAGGGAACTAGCTTTCGACGAGCCGATCTAACTGCGGCAAACTTCACCAATGCAAGCTTGCAAAACTGCGACTTTCGGTGGGCTCAGTTTGCGGGGGCAACCCTGGCAAGTGCCAATCTCCACCGCGCAAAGTTTGCCCAGGCAGACCTACGTAGACTTGATCCAACCGATGTGGATTGGGAAGGCGCTGAGCTGTCAGAGGCCTACGTAGAGGAGCTGGGTCTTGTCAAGATGAATCGGTTGGCGAGCGCCTAAAAGGAGAGCCGCTGAGGAAGCTTGCCATAGCAATCTGCACTAAGCTTGTTGCACCTATAGCAATCTGCATTAAGCAGCAGGCTATAGAAAGACTGACGGAGAAATCTGCTGTAAATGGAAAAGTCTGACAGCCCTTGGAGCGTCGTTTTGACGACTACGGATTCTGAAGCGCTTGCCAATACGATTGCAGCCGCGTTGGTTGAGGCTCAGCTAGCCGCCTGTGTCAGCATTTTTCCAATTCGCTCTGTGTACAGCTGGCAAGGGCAGATTCATAAAAATGGTGAGTGGCAGCTGCTAATAAAAACGAGACAGCGTCAGTTTGAGGCGGTTTCTGAAAAGGTGCGATCGCTACACACCTACGACACCCCCGAACTGATCGCATTGTCTATAGACCAGGGCAGCGCCGACTACCTGAGATGGATGGACGAAACCATAAAACCAACCACAAAACCATAGGGTCGAATCGGCTGCCTAAAAGTGCAAAGCCTCAAGCGTATTATCGTCGTACTTATAGCGCTGCTTTCGATCCGTCACCCCGTACAGGTTAAAAGAAATCGTCGGCTCATCGCCCATGGGCGCGACTCTATGCACCGCATTACTAGTGAAGCCGATGATGTCGCCAGGATAGAGAATCTGTTCACCCACCTCATGAATTGCCGTGGGATCGTCCTTGGCCTGCTGCCAAAAGATATTTTTCTCTTGCCCACCGACCATGGCCACAATGCCCCAAGTCGCATGGTTGTGGATTTTTGACTGGGTGCCGGGTGCCCAGGTCACCATTTGCACCGTGAGTGGATATTCATGCTCACGATAGAGAAAATTTACTGCCCATCCCGTTTTAGGATTCGGTTCCTTGTGCTCCATCTGTAGCCAATACGAGCTAATTAGCAGCTTGCGCACGAGCGGAATAATTGCCTGTACGCGCTTAGCATCGTCGGGCTCGCGCTCTAGGATGTCTTCCATTTCAGTCAGGAAGCGATACATCCGATAGGTGCGCTCTGGTGGATCTGTTTCGACCGTGCCAAATTCGGTGCAGGTGCCGTCATCGGTAACTAGCCAGTTTTTCATAGAAGAGCAGGGGCTGACGCTGTTTTTCTATTTTACTGCTGTGGCATAGGGTGTTTGTGATAGGTATACGTGTTTGTGATAGACATACGTGTTTGTGATAGACATATGGGATTGAGTGATGAAGGCAAATTCAAGAGGTACCTGTATCGGACTCTTCCTCGTTGCCGCGCTACTCTTAAGCTGCGACGACGACCCGATGTTCGGCCTCGTGCCAGAAACCACTGAGCCGCTCACTCAGACAGATTGCCAGGTTCAGTCCGGGTTTGCCTTTGTCGGCGGTGGTGACTTCATTGCCGGCAGCGATCGCACCGAAAAAGACTACGCCTATCGCATTAGTGCAGAGGGCTTTGCCAATACGCCTTCAGATATCCCCGCCGCCGAAGCAGGCTACCGCCGACAGGGCTGGTTTGACCGAGAGCCCGAGCAGCAAACGGCCAATCTCCCGTCCTTTTGCCTTAGCGAAAACCTAATTACCAACGTGGACTATCAGGTGTTTGTTCGCGCGAGTGGCCACCGCTCGCCGGGCATCTCTGCCGAAGACTACCAGACGCAGGGCTTTTTAGTTCATGACTACAGCGTAGTAGAGCCTTACCTCTGGCAGGGTGACCAATATCCTGCCGGACAAGGGCAGCATCCGGTCGTGCTGATTTCCTATGAGGATGCATTGGCCTATGTCGAGTGGCGATCGCAGCGGGATGACGTCACCTATCGATTGCCCACCGCGCTGGAATGGGAAAAGGCAGCTCGCGGCACCGATGGGCGCTATTTTCCCTGGGGCAGTGAGTGGCGAGATGATGGGACAAACTGGTCAAAAAATGGGCCCTACGGGACGAGTGCGATCGCAGCCTTTCCCCTCAGCCAAAGCCCCTACGGCATCGAAGACATGGCCGGCAACGTCTTTGAATACACCAGCACCCTCGTCGAAAAAAGCAACGGCACGACTGAAGTGCTGCTCAAGGGCTGCGGCTGGGACGACTATCCAGGCTTTTGCCGCGCAGCCTATCAGCATGATCGCCCGCTGACATCGCGTCATATTCTGTTTGGCTTTCGCCTCGTAATGGAGCCTTGATCAGAAAAACGAGAGAGAGTGAACAAAGTACTATGGGCATAGTTGTCTTCCCTCCCTTTTCAATGACGCTTTCTCCAACACTCACAGAATTACAGCGATTGATTGATGTCATGGCGCAGCTACGCAACCCAGAAGGTGGCTGCCCTTGGGACTTAAAACAAACGCCGGAGTCTCTCACGCCCTACGTAATAGAAGAGGCCTATGAAGTCGTCGATGCCATTCAACATGGTGATAAAGCAGACGTGGCCGATGAGCTAGGCGATTTGTTGTTGCAAGTCGTCTTTCAGGCGCAGCTCTACAAAGAACAAGGTGACTTTGATCTCAGCGACGTGGCCCGAAACATCACAGAAAAGCTCATTCGCCGCCATCCCCATGTCTTTGGTGATGCCACTGCCGAAACGCCTGACGCAGTCAATGCAAATTGGGATGCAATCAAGGCCGCAGAAAAGGCAGAGACAGAAGACCCCAACAAGCTCACACCAAAGTTTCAACGCTATGCTCGCTCCATGCCGCCTTTGGCTGGGGCAATGAAAATCTCTCGGAAAGCGGCGAAGGCAGGCTTTGAATGGAATAGCTTAGAAGAAGTATGGGGCAAGGTGGAAGAAGAAATCGCAGAATTGCGTCATGCGATCGCCCATGAATCAGAAGCCAATCAAGAAGGAGAACTCGGCGATGTATTCTTCTCTCTTATTCAAATCGCCCGCTGGCAAAAGCTCAATCCAACTAGGGCGATTCAGGGCACAAACCAACGATTTATCCAGCGCTTTGAACAAGTAGAAGCGCAAGCAGACAAAGCCTTAACCGACTACACCGTAGAAGAACTCGAAGCCTTTTGGAAAGCTGCCAAAAAACAATTGGCAAAACAACAATCCAAAGAGTAATCAAAGAGTAATCAAAAAGTAATTCAAGAGTGAGCAAAAAGTAATTCAAGAGTGAGCAAAGAGTGACCAAAGGCATCGCACCCTACTGCGCCCTATTCAGAGGCCAGCTTCCCTTTTTCCAAGTCAGGACTTACTCTCAAGCACACTGCGATCGCAGTAATATTGTCATGCCCGTTTACCTCATTGCCAAGCGCTATCAGATCATTGACCCCCGTTGCCAAATCTTTTTGGCCGCGAAGCAGCGGGTCAATGTGACTATCTAAATAATCCTCCACCAAATCGTTATCACTCAGGCCATCAGAACATAGCAGCAACAGCGCATCTTCTGAAAAGTTCAAATAGCTCACACTGGGAGCCAAGTCTTCTGAATCCCTGGGCCCTAGCGCCTGCGTCAGCTGATAGGCATCGGGCCTGGCATAGGCCTCATCTGGCTCGATGCCCCGCTGAATCTCTCGCTGGCCGACCTCATGGTCTATCGTCATCTGCTGCAAGCCAACCCGGCGCGCATATTGATACAGCCGACTGTCTCCCACATGGGCCACAACCGCCGACGTACCTTGCAATAGCACCATGACCAAAGTCGTGCCCATTCTCTCGTGTCCGGCCCGCTGCTCCTGTTCATTTACCTCAAAAATAGCTTGATTTGCCTGCTTCACAGCCTCTATCACCGTCGCCTCATCTGGTAGCGGCGTCTGCGATTCCGTAAAGGCCGCCTGGGGCCAGTGGGTTTCAAAATAATCTGTCAGCGTTTTAGCCGCTAGCTGGCTAGCCACCTCACCACCGTCGTGGCCACCCATGCCATCACAGAGAATGTACAGACAGTGGGCTCTTGTCTTTTGCCCGCTATTATCAGACTGCTTTTGCTGATTGCTAGCAATGCAAAAGCAATCTTCATTGTGGTCACGCTGACGACCAACGTTCGTTTGGCCCGCATCCTCTAGAGAAACGAGCTTCATCGGCAGCACCATCGTTGAGTCGCAGCCATCAGGGTCACCAGCCAATTCACTACCGTCTACGGGGAGGGTGTTTTTTAGCAGTGCGTCATCGTCATCAGGTTCGGGGGCACTAGAGTCATTAGCGTCTGCGTCATTGACTGAAGCTACCCCTGGGGGCAAGGTTGGCTCCGGCAAAGGAAGACCTGAGGCTGTAGCCGTTGGTTCCATATCACCCTCCGATTCCATATCAATATTTATGGAGTTATTTGCAGGCTTGTCTGACGGCTCAGGGATAGGAGGCATGGCGGAGGAACTCACAAAACTAGGATTGGTCGGTAAGGCATTACGGCTTGCTGACGCAATACGTTGATCTATGACTACAGGATCTATGACTACAGGATCTATGACCACAGGAGAAGAGGCCGTCTCCTGGGCAAAGGCCTTCGCTGATACGGAGGCAATGAGCGCTTGAGAGGGCGCTTGGGCGGGCCCTTGGGAAGACGCTTGAGAAGGGGCGCTTCTGACAGTCGTCGCTGGTGGGGTAATCGCCGCAGGGGTCGCTAGCAGCTCTTCACCAATGGCAGCAAGCTCTTCACTCAGCTGCGATAGTGTCTGCACAGAAGAGACGGCTAAAATCAGTCGCCTAATTTGCCTGAGCCCGGCCACCTGACCTCGGTGGGGCTGGGCGAGGAGCGACTTTAGAAAAGCCTTGAGCGCCGGTAGCTGAGGTGGCTCTGGGTGGGGCGCTGTAAATTGCTCAATGCATAGCGATTGCTCAGCGCCAATGCCCAAGTTGTCTGCCTGCAATAGGCTAGAGCGCCACTGCGCAATAGGCTCCAGCCTAGCCCACAAATCCACTAGTGTGTACATCCAATACACATGCTGGAGCGGATCAACCGCCTTAGAAAAAGACGTGACCAAAGAGGCCAAGGGCGGGCGATCGCCTGTAATCAACACAGCCGTTTCGGCCTGATGCCAGGCATCGTAGAGCGGCGGTGCGGCCTCTGCCAAAAGTAGGTACGGATACGCAGCAGGCGGCAACTCTGCATGGGCCTTTAGCTGCTCTATTGGCTGATTGGCCAGATCTGTCAGCTGTTGCTGTTGCTGCGATCGCACCTTTGGCTGAGTATCATGCACCTGGGCTCGGCCCTCGCGCAATACTGTGCGCACCTCATACCGCTCAAAGTTATCACCATCAACAGCCCCCATCTCACCCCTGGCAGGCAAAAAAGTATCAGGTATCAGCGGCAGCTGGGCAGGCGGCATCAGCCGCACCTGAAGCGACAGCTCAGCAGAGGCCGTTTTCACAACAGGATCATCTGCCGCCAGCGGTGCACCGCAGCGCTGACAAAAATTGTGGTCTACAGGGTTTGCAAACTGGCAGCTGGCACAGATGAGCATAATCGACAACGAACGGCGGGTTAGGCGTCTTTTTGAAAGAGCAGAGATATCCTACTTGTGTAGTTTTTGCGTTTCTATCTTGACTAGCGAAGTAACCGTTACGAACTCTCAGCAGATTATGCCTGATAATGGTCGCTAGGGTATGTCCTTTTCTTCCAATGTTTTCTTTAGGGCTTTCTTCTGAGACTTTCTTCTAAGACTTTCTTCTGAGACTTTCTTCTGAGGCTTTCTTCTGAGGCTTTCTTCTGAGGCTTTCTTTAGAATCTCCCCAAAGGCTTTTTCTAAAGCTGAAATGTAACACGCCTACTTTCCATAGCCGCTTACGCTTTACAGCGCCTACCGCTTCATAATGCCTACAGTGACAGGCCGGTTCAGTCCTGATTAAAGACGGTCGCATTTAAGGACGGTCGCGTTCAAAGACACGGAAGGAAAGAGAGTATCTTTTTTCAAGAGCGCTTAGGTAGCCTTTTTGGGAGCGATCGCACCTCCGTCGCCGTTAGCTCGCGCCATTCGCCCGGCTGTAGCCCGGCTAAGGTGAGTTCGCCCTGGGGTAGATACAGCCCACTGCGCACCAGTCTCAGAGTCGGAAAGCCAACAGCCGCCGTCATACGCCGCACCTGACGATTTTTTCCCTCAGTCAAAATCATCTCTAGCCAGGCGGTGGGTATCTGCTTACGATAGCGAATAGGCGGATTTCTGGGGGGCAGGGCAGGTGGTGCGATCGCCCGCACCTCTGCTGGTCGCGTTGTGTAATTGCGAATGGTCACCCCTCTTCTAAGCTTGCGCAGTACCTGCTCATCGGGCTGACGCTCCACCTGCACCCAGTACCGCCGCCGATGGCCAAACTGAGGATGGCTCAGCCGGTGCTTCATTGCGCCGTCATTGGTCAATAGCAGTAGCCCCTCGCTATCCCTGTCCAATCGACCGACCGAGTACACCTCTGGCACAGACACAAAGTCCTTCAGCGTTGCCCGACCGCCCTCATCTGTAAACTGACTGAGCACGTCATAGGGCTTGTACAGCAATAGATAGCGATAAACCACGTAAGTAATCTTATTAATTCTTAAACTCTATTGATAAATAGTCCGAAAGGGAAAACGAATCGATATCCTATTAGCACTCATTAGTCGTTCTTTGCGTAACAGTACACTCACAGCATATGGATAACGCTAAAAAATATCGGATGAATTGCACCCTCACCTTTGGTGACATCTATAGTCAAATTATTGTTTGGTTAATTGTGCTGTTTGTCAGCCTAGCTGCTGCCTTAGGCCTGATGGGTGCCAGTCGCCCCATCTATGCCCTGGCAACGGTTGGTCTGATTTTGGTGCTTTCCCTACCCTTCTTACTCTTTGCCTTTGTAACGACGCTGCTCAATCACATCGAGTTTAGCCAAATCGATGCGCAGGCAGAGGCCATGGCCGCACAGCCCGGCACCACTGCCACGAATCTTTCTAGTCAGAGCGCTTAGACAAGCAATTACAGCAAGCTGCTTAGTGCATTGAGTAGCTTGTCTTGGGGAGCGTTCCCCAGCGCCGCAAGGCGACACGCTCTTCTCACCGCTTTCTTGGTAGGCATTCCCTAGCGCCGTGCGACGACGCGGGGTCCTACCGCTGCTAAGCACTAAGCTTTATAGAACCAGGGCTGTAGCTGTACTAGGTGCCACAAGCTTAGTGCAGCTACAGCTGAAACTGAACAAAGTCTGAATAAAAAGAGGCCATCCATATGTAGGATGGCCTCTTTTTTAGTCGCTGGTTTTTGATGACTTGTCTTTAAATACGGATGCTAATAAATACAGATGCTATCCATATCCTATGGCGCAACAGGTGCTTCAGAACTTTGTGTATCAGCGCTCTCTGCATCAGCGCCTTCCGTATCAGGCGTTTCAGCTGCCTCGCCCTCAGCCTCAGCCTCAGGCGCGGTATTTGCTGCAATCAGCTGACGAATATTGTCCTTATATTGGGTGGGTGCAAAGGCAAGTGCTTGGTCAAACAGTGCCTGAGCCCCAGCATCGTCGCCCTGTTCCTTTAGCACGAGGGCTTTGGCCAGCGTTGGACGAAAGTCTGGCTGAGTAGGCGAGACTGCCGCTGCTTCGGCAATGGTCTCGTCGTATAGCTTGAGCGCTGCATCATAATCCTTTTGCTCAACGTATACCTGACCCAACAGTAGCTTCACCGACAGCTCGTCAATGCTGCCTGGATTAACCTCGTTGGATTGCTCGGCAGTGGCCAGGGTATCGCGCAGTAATCCCACAGCGGCCTCTGTGCGCTGCTGGCTCGCTAGCAAATACACCAGCCCTTCTAGCGCTTTGATGTTGCCTGGACTTTGAGTCAGCACGCGGCGATAGACCTGGGCGGCCCCTTCGAGGTCTTGCAGCTGCTGTTTGGTTTGCGCCAGCACAATGGAATATTCAGCAACGTCGGGATTGAGCGCAGCCAACTTTTCTAGCGGCTCTACCGTGCCTTCTAAATCATTTAGGGCAACTTTGGCTTCGATAATGCCAATTAGCGCAGTTTGATTATTAGGCTCACGGTTTAGCACCGCCGTATAGCCGTCGATTTCACCCTGAAGCTTCTCAGTTTGATCAACGCTG
Organism: Cyanobacteria bacterium J06627_28; assembly: GCA_038521595.1. GTDB lineage: Bacteria > Cyanobacteriota > Cyanobacteriia > Phormidesmidales > Phormidesmidaceae > Phormidesmis. Next base: position 10,920 of record JBCBKQ010000168.1, read on the forward strand.
GGCTGCTGGGCATTGGCAGGGTAGTTACTGCTGCTCTGAGAGCGGCCATTGAATACAAAAATGAGGGGCACTGCCACAAAGGCCGCCACCGCTAAAATCAATACGCTTCTTACCAACCAGCTATCTTTCTTAAAAGCCACAGCAGTCGTCTCCTTGAGAAATACTTTTATTTATCAAAATAACTTTCATCAAAATAACTTGCTCATATTACCCCTAACCTTCCCGCTATAACTTCTGCTTGGTTACTTTGGACACTTTTATTAGCGACAGCTACTCGCTAAAACATGAGGTATCCATGGACAAATGACTATTTATTACGACAAGGAGGCAATGGGTTTCTGTGATGCGATCGCAAAAAAGTGCGGATTTGAGTTAACCGTTTTGAACTACTAATCACAAGATTTTGGGCATTAAGGCCTTTATGAAGGGCTCATACCAACTTTTTTTATAATTTCTTTGCGCCATAATGTTTCATCTTCTGGACAAACCGTGAACTCTGCGTAATGAGAGCGAGTTATGCAAGCCAGCTTGAAAAAGATCTTGTAATAAGGTGCACAGTGCCATAAATCAATTTTGGTGCTGATGTTAACCTAGGGTTTAAATTGTGACGTCGAGTTATGACGTCGGTCATTTTCGACGTCACGATTTAATACCATCAGAGGCCTAATTCACTGGGTCTCTACTAACTGAGTCTCAACCATCAGAGTCGCAGATACAGTTTCAGGAGTTTAGGATCGATGAGTTCTGCCGCTAGTCGCCCCCCCCAAAGTGCCAGCACCAGCACCAGCCCAGCTGCCTCACCTTCGACCGGAGCACAGGCCGCTAAAAAACCAGCTGGCCGTTCGCTATTGCAGCCCCCTGCCAGGCCAAAACCACCTGTGGCACCGCCACCTAAGCCTCCTGCGGCCGCTGTAAGTGCGCCACCGCCCGAGCCAGAAACCCCTCAGCGCCCTGGCCCGATTTCCCTGCCCAGCGAGCGTATGCAGTACCGGGCCATTGGTCTGCTAAAGGGTAAGTACGTTGCGTCAGAAGAGCAGTTTAATCGGGGTGATATTGCGATCGCAGACGGCACCCTCGTCGATGCAGTACTGCTAGGCCGTGTCACCAGCCTGATCAAAAAACATATCGACCTCGAGAAAGAGCACCTTTGGGTAGTGTATCCACGCACCCTCTACAAAGATAAAAACGAAGAAGAAGGCTCAGACTCAGACGAAAAAATTCCCGCCTTGCACGTTCAAATCGTAGGGGTGTGGGAGCCTGAAACCCTCAACCCAGAAACTGTCGATGCCGAAGACGAAAATCGGCCCCTTTCTACCGAAGAAGCCGAAGACCAGTGCGATAAGTTCTCTGTGCGCGGCGAAGTAGCCAAGTACTCCGAAGAGGACAATGAAATTCTGATCAATATTGTTCAGAAGAGTAAGTCAGAGACCGCTAAGCCTAAGCGACCGTTTAAGCTGCTGATCAACGGTCAGCTATCGGGACGCACCGTCGGCTACTTTTGGGACCTAAAGGTAGAACGCAAAGAAGGCAAGCTGATATTGACAGAGGCCAAGCCCGTTGCAGTCGTACCGCCCAAGAAAAAACCTAAAGGTCAAAAAGGTGGCGGTCGCAAACGGCCTATGGGCAAATCACGCGGCCCGGTCGGCGCACCCAAGCCCAAGCCCAAGCCAAAAACAGCAGACAGTGAGCCCAAGAGTGAACTAAAGAGTGAGCCAAGTCCTGCGGTAGAAGCGCCTGCAGAAACGCCAGTAACAGCTAAAGTAGCTGAAACAGCTGTTTCCGAGTAGGCCATAGAGATCTCAACGACCTAACAACTAGAACGACCTGATAACCAGAACGAGCTGACAACCAGAACGAGCTGACAACCAGCAGGAGAGGCCTGTCTAGCGCTGGTCGGCTCAAATCATATCCAGCTGTGGGCCCCAGCTGTCTTGCGGCATAAATCGGGTGTCGCTAGGCAAAGGGGCAACTGCCTGGGTCAGTTCAAACTCCCCCGACTCTATGCGCTGCTTTAGATCAAGCGCGACTTGCCCAGAGAGATACAGACTGGTTAGCGG
>JBCBKQ010000169.1:0-12886 GCA_038521595.1 Cyanobacteria bacterium J06627_28
CAAAGGCCTACCAAACCTCACAAACTACGACTTTATCAATCGCGGTGACATCAACAACGGTGGCGCAGCACTCACCACCGCAACCGGAGAGACCATCGAGCTAGGCGGCTTCTCTGGCCTTTACTACGATGGCGTCGCTGCCAATGGCAATCTCCAATTTTTAGCCGTGCCAGATCGCGGGCCAAACGGCGATGCCGATGGCAACAACCGCCCCTTTTTACTGCCAGACTACCAGGCTCGCATTGTTGCCTTTGAGCTTAACGAGGCAACAGGAGAGATTTCTATTGCTGACGAGCTATTGCTCAAGCGAGCAGATGGCACGCCGATCACAGGCCTGCCAAATATTCCTAACGTAGACCGTCAGGCCGTAGATGCCCTGGGTAATCCGGTTGATTTGCCCGAGCTAGAAGGGTTTGATACCTTCGGTGCTGATTACGATCCGCTGGGCGCTGACTTAGAGAGCATTTTGCGAGATGGTAACGGTAACTTTTGGACAGTAGACGAGTACCGCCCAGCCATTTATCAATTTGATCAAGGTGGTACGTTGATCAACAGATTTGTTCCCGATGGAACTGCCGAGCAGGCCACCGAAGCGAACCCAGGAATAACCTTTACAGAAGGCACCTTTGGCAGTGAAACACTCCCCGCTGAGTATCTAAACCGCCGAGCAAATCGAGGGTTTGAAGGGGCCGCACTCGATACAGACACTGGTATTTTTTACGCTTTTATTCAAACGCCGCTGAGCAATCCAGACCGCGCAGCGGGGGATGACTCCAGCGTTATTCGCATCCTGGGCATTGACCCGAGCACAGGCCAGCCAGTTTCAGAATATGTCTATCTGTTGCAAGATCCTGAGGTGGGTAACAACGTCGATAAGATTGGCGATGCGGTTTTTGCAGGCGACGGAAAGTTTTATGTTCTAGAGCGCGATTCTGCCTTGGCAGATGACGGGCAAAAGTTTGTTTTCGAAATTGACATTAAAGGGGCAACAAACGTTCTTGGGCAGGACTTTGGTGAACTGACTTTAGAACAACAGACCCCAGACGATTTAGCTGCAGCGGGAATTTCACCCGTCAGCAAGCGCAAGATTACCAACCTGCCTTCCATTGGTTATTTACCCTCTGATAAGCCAGAGGGGATTGCGCTGCTGCCCGATGGCCGCATTGCGGTACTCAACGACAATGACTTTGGCTTAGAAGCGGGTGCGGAAGCTGTGCAGCTCGGCATCATTGACTTTGAGGGCAGCAATGGACTAGATGCCAGTGACAGGGACGATGCTATCAATATTGAAAAAGCGCCTGTCTTTGGGCTGTATATGCCAGATTCTATCGCCTCCTTTGAGTCGGGTGGCGAGACCTTTTATGTGATTGCCAATGAGGGAGATGATCGGGGCGATGCTGATGAAGCAGGTCGAGGCGATGCTATTCGCCTAAAGGATTTAGCTGATGTTGTTTCATTTGGCCGTGAGGGCTTGGCGCTAGATGACAGCTTTGATCCTAGGCTACTAGAAGATGAAGCGTTAGGTCGATTAACAATCTCTTCTATTGATGGTGATACCGATGGAGATGGCGATCTTGATCAGATTGTCTCCTACGGTGGCCGCTCTTTTTCTGTGCTAGACGCCAATGGCAACATTGTCTTTGACAGTGGCGATCAGATTGCTCGTATTACTGCCGAGCAAGCGCCAGAGCTGTTTAATGCCAATGACGGCGATCCAGAAGAGTTTGACAATCGCTCTGATAATAAAGGGGCAGAGCCAGAAGCTGTCACCACAGGTGTCATTGGCGGTAGACCCTATGCCTTTGTCGGACTAGAGCGAGCCGGTGGCGGTGTACTGGTTTACGATCTCTCTGATCCGCGTCAGCCAGAGTTCATACAGTATGTGCGCAGCGATGATGACATTGCTCCCGAAGGGCTCAACTTTATTTCTGCCAGCGAAAGTGCAACAGGTCAGCCGCTGCTTTCGGTCGCTAATGAAGAGTCGAATACGATTGCGCTGTATGCCATCAATGTGCCCTCCGCCAGCATTAGCGAAATTCAAGGGGCGGCCCATATTTCTCCGTTAGTCGGTGAAGTCGTACAGACAACCGGGATTGTCACCGGAGTTGCCTTTAACGGCTTTTATCTTCAGGGTGAGAGCGATGACGATGAGACGACTTCGGATGGCGTGTTTGTCTTTACGGGCGCTCGGCCTACGGTCACCCTTGGTGATGAAACAAAAGTATTTGCCACTGTCAGCGAATTCATTCCTGGTGGCGCAGACACCGGCAATCTCTCCATTACACAGCTGACGTCTCCTGAAGTGTTAGTCCTCTCTTCTGGCAACGACCTGCCAGAAGCCGTAGTGATTGGCCAAAGTGGCCGAGTAGCCCCCACAGAAGTGGTTATCAGTAGCGATGAGCTGCCGGTGAACCTGCAAAATGAACCGGGTAACTTTGACCCAGCCGAGGATGCCATCGACTTTTACGAGAGTTTAGAGGGCATGCGAGTGACTATAGAAGATGCCGCTGCGGTGTCTCCGACTCGCGTCTTTAATCGGTTTTCGGCGGAAGCGGTCACGCTGCCAAATCAGGGCGAGTTTGCAACGCCTGACGGTGTACTCAATGCCCGTGGCGGCATCAGCCTCCGCTCTGGTCCGGACAATACAGGCGACCAAAATCCCGAGCGCGTACAGATTCAGTTTGATCCAAATCTGTTGCCCGATGGGTTCGACACCCCTGCGCTCACCGTAGGTGACAAGCTGGGTGATGTAACCGGCGTAGTTGGCTATAGCTTTGGTAACTACGAAGTAAATGTTACCGAGGCCTTTGACATTACGCCGAGCGGATTGACCCAAGAAGTCACTGAGCTAGCCGGTACAGACACTGACCTAACGGTGGCGAGTTACAACATTCTCAACTTGAGTGCCCTAGAAGAAGATGACGCTCAGCGCGATCTGCTGGCGCAGCAGGTTGTTGAGAATTTAGGCTCACCTGACATTATTGGACTGCAAGAGATTCAAGATAATAATGGCACTGAGGGTGGTGGAGAGAATTTGGAGACGGATGCAACAGAAACGTTGCAGAAGCTGGTGGATGCGATCGCAGCTGCTGGCGGCCCCACTTACGCTTTTGCCGATATCGCTCCCGAACCAAACGCCTTTGGGGGTGCGCCGGGTAGTAACATTCGCAATGCCTTCTTGTACAACACTGAGCGAGTTTCTCTAAACTCCGTGGCGCTACTAGATGGCCTAGAAGCGTTTGCGGGCAGCCGCGATCCGCTCATTGGCAAGTTCACCTTTGACGGCAGCGAAGTCACTATAGTAAACAATCACTTCTCTTCGCGATTTGGCTCGACGCCTGTATTTGGTGGGCCGCAGCCCTTTGTACAGGCAGGCGAGGAAGCAAGAGAAGCTCAGTCTCAAGAGATTAACGACTACGTAGACGGTTTGCTGAGTGCAGATCCCACTGCCAATGTTGTTGTTCTCGGTGACCTAAACACCTTTGAATTTACCAACGATCTGGCAGAGATTTTGCCGGGCGTAGGCGATGAAAAAGTATTGACCAATCTGGTCGAACAGGCTGTCGCCAACAACGAGGCCTACAGCTTTATCTTTGATGGCAATAGCCAGATCTTAGACAGTTTGTATGTCTCAGACGGTCTATTACCGGGTGCAAAGTTTGACATTGTGCATGTCAACAACGATTTTCCGCGCGACGACGGTCGCAATCTATTTACCGATACTGTGGTCGCCAGCGATCACGAACCTCTCGTTGCCCAACTCACGATTCCCGACAAATCCATGGAAAACTTTCAGCTACAGCTCCTTCATCTGGCCGACCAAGAGGCGGGTATTCCTGCATTAGACGATGCCCCCCGCGCCTCTGCGGTGCTCAACGCGCTCAGAGATGACTTTGATAATACGCTTACGCTTTCTTCAGGTGATGCGATTATTCCGGGTCTATTTTTTTCTGCTAGTGCAGATGCTTTTGGTGGTGCGGGTCGCGCTGATATTTTGATTCAAAACGAATTGGGCATTCAAGCGATTGCACTGGGTAACCACGAATTTGACCTGGGCACTGGCCTCGTTCGCGACCTCGTTCAAGGCGGCGAAGACGACCCTGAGACGACAGACATCGACGAATCTTTTGTCGGTGCCCTATTCCCTTATCTCAGCAGCAACCTAGACTTTAGTACTAGCGAAGACCTGGCCGACCTAGTTGTAGAGGACGACAAAGCACCCCTGCCAAACAGCATTGCAGCGACAACCGTCATTGACGTAAATGGTGAAGCCATCGGCGTTGTCGGCGCAACCACGCCTACGCTGCCAACGATTTCTAGCCCTGGCGATGTCACCGTTCTACCTGCCGACTTTGACGGCAACCCCACGCCCGCGCAGCTAGACGCCCTCGCCGCTGAGATTCAAAAAGACGTCGATGAGATGATAGCGGCTAACCCTGGTCTCAATAAAGTTGTTGTACTCTCTCATATGCAACAGATTGCCATTGAGCAAGAGCTAGCAACTCGTTTGACCAATGTAGACGTAATTGTGGCAGGCGGTTCTAACACTCGCCTATTTGACGAAAACGACCGACCTCGTGCTGGCGACAGCGAGCAAGGCCCCTATCCTATTTTCACCACAGACGCCGATGGCAAGCCCGTTGCGGTTGTCAATACAGACGGCAACTATAAGTATATTGGGCGTCTGGTGGTTGAATTTGATGAAAATGGCAACATCATTCCTGAAAGCTATGACGCAGAGGTTAGCGGCGCGTATGCTACTGACGAGCAGGGCGTTGCAGACCTAGGCGCAGAAGGCCTAGTAGACCCTGAAATTCAAGAGATTGTGGATACGCTCAGAGAAGTCATTATTGCGAAAGAGAGCAACCTCTTTGGCAATAGCGAAGTCTATCTCGATGGCCGTCGCGGCAGCGTACGTACCCAAGAAACCAATCTGGGTAATCTGACAGCGGACGCGAACCTAGCGATCGCTAAAGAAACAGATCCTAGCGTTGTGATTTCTCTCAAGAACGGTGGCGGTATTCGCGATGACATTGGTCAGGTGATTGTACCTGCAGGGGGCACGGGTGAGCCTGAGTTTTTGCCGACTGAAGAGATTCCTGGCGTTAAGCCTGCCGGTGGCATTTCTGAAACAGATATTGCCAACACGCTGCGCTTTAACAACGGCCTGACGCTGTTGACGATTACTGCCGAGGAGCTACTAGCAGTCCTTGAACATGCGGTAGCGGCCAGCTCGCCAGACGATGAAAATACTCAGGGTCGTTTCCCACAGGTTGCGGGCATTCAGTTTAGCTTTGACCTCACTGCTGAGCCCGGCAATCGGATTCAGTCTGCGGCGATTCTCGATGAGGATGGCAATGATGCCGATGTCCTCGTACAAAATGGAGAATTGGTGGGTGACTCAACTCGCACTTTCCGCATGGTGACTTTGGGCTTTTTGGCAGGTGGCGGCGATGGTTTTCCCTTCCCGCAGCGCGATGTTGTTGATTTGGCACTGGAGGATGACGCGCCTCGCACAGGCGATGCGACCTTTGCCCCTGATGGCTCTGAGCAAGATGCCCTAGCTGAGTATCTGTTGGATAATTTTGGTGAGAACAATCCTTTCACCGCTGCTGAAACGTCTCGCGCAGAAGATACTCGCATTCAAAACCTGGCTTTCCGTGAAGACACGGTCATTGACGGCAACGGCGGTAATGGCGGTCTGACGGTAATCGAGGGCACCGAAGAGAAAGATACGCTGGTTGGCACTGAAGCCGATGAAGAGATTAAGGGCTTGGGTAAGCGCGATCGCATTTTTGGAGAAGGCGGGAACGACACTATCTCTGGTGACGAAGGTAATGACCTGCTCTTTGGCGATGGTCGCATAGAGTCTGATACAGATGGCGATGACATCATCAACGGTGGTGACGGTGCAGACATCATCAACGGTGGTGACGGTGATGACGAGCTACTTGGGGGTCGTGGAAGAGACATCTTAAATGGTGGCTCTGGCGATGACCTACTGTATGGTGGCCAAGCGAAGGATAGACTGACGGGTGGTGCTGGCGCGGATATATTTGCGATCGCACTAGGCGATGGTCCCTTTGACCGCATCAACGACTTTGTTGCAGGCGAAGATCTCATCGGCTTGCGCGGTGGCCTCACCTTTGGTCAGCTCACCATTAGCAGAGCTGAAACCAACAACGTGATGATTTCAGCAGATGGAGAGAATCTCGCTAAAGTCATCAATGCCAACGTAGGTGTCTTCACAGAATCTGCGTTTACAGCCGTATAAAACTGCGCTTTGTAGATAGGTTTTAAATAGCTAAAAGAAAAGCCCTAGCCTGATTTGTACGATCAGGCTAGGGCTTTTTGAGGCGCGATGGAGTCGTACAGTCCCACCGTTGAGGCAAAAATAGATAGCATATACAAGCGTCCACATCACTGCCCAACCCAAAAGCTACCCATGATTGCTGTTGAAGATATTGCAACAACCCTGAATTAAAAGATTACTTAATGGTGAGCAGTACCCGAATCAAGATGGATTTATATCGCAAAAATGATGCGGGTGAATGGCTCATTCACAACTACCAAGAAGGCGACACCATAACGCTAGAAAGTATTGGCCTTAGCTTTCCGATTGAACAGGTTTATCGGGGGCTTGTGTTCGTACCAGAGGACACTTCCTCAGCCGACGCTTGAGCCTAAGTAAAAAAACAAGCCACTGCTGCGCAGGTACATCATAAAAGGTGAAAATCTCCTCGAAGGAAATGGCATCATTTTCACGGTGCACCCAGTGCTTTTCTGGGAGATTTTTTATGTGAGTAAAAGAGAATGGTTATCTTTTACTTTGATCACTTGTTTGCGTCGTGATAGGGTATGGCCTGACCAATCACCAACAGCTAGGCGGCCAACGCTACAAATCTTCGAATAAACAAAAAGAAATGCGACAAAGAAATGTTTCTTCGTTTTGAGGGTCTGGCATATTTAAGGCTCTTTAAAGTATTGTATTTTGTCGTCATCTATGATGATGCATGTCCTAAAACATAAGGGTTTCATCGGCAATACTCTCTGTCTGATTAGACACATAAACAGAACAAAGCAGTATAGCTTATCGAAATCTTGTTTTAGCCTTAACGCCGTTTTAACAGAACTGCGAGAGATTGCCTGCGGTTACAAAAAACTCAGCACTTTCTCAGCATTTTTTTAGTATGTTTCAGCTTGCTTTCAGCTTTTTGTATTAGTTGAGAGTAGCTGTATTTAAATAATGCAGTCGGGTTATCGCGTTGGACAGCCTATTGGAATAGCCAACGCTGGGTCATCTACCCGATTAATTTTTAGGGAGAGTGAACTGTAGTTTTTGATCAGATCTAAATTGTTAATCCAGGATTAAACAACAAACATGGTAAATATCGGAGAAACGACAGCGCTAATTCCGCAAGCGGGTAGTTCCTATAAGCCCGAACATTTGCAGGACGGCGGTAGCGGTGATGTTGACTTTCCCTACGGCAACTTTAAAGCCCTTGCAACAGTAGGCGAAATCGATCCAGACAATGGTCACGTTCTAACGGGCTATCCAGACGGTCAGGCCGCTTGGCTAAAAGATGAAGACACTGTACGTGTTGCGTACCAGTCTGAATCCTATGCGACCCTCACCAGCTCCGAAGGCGAAACTTATCCTTGGGTAATGGATAGCGGTGCAAGCTTTACGGGCTCTCATGTCCATACCATCGACTATGATCGCGAAGCTTTTGCCAACTTCCTGAATAACGAGGCGGCTGCCAGCGACATGTTTCAGGGTGCTGGGCATCTCTTCAGCACGGTTTACAACGTGTTTGGTGAAGTTGTAGACGGCAAAAATTACGACAAAACTGATCTGGGTGCCAAGTGGGGCAACCAAACCTTAGCAGACGGTACAGTCGTTGATTTCAACGCAGATCAGCAGCTCTCTTTTGCTGACTGGTTCTTCCATTCTTTTTGTGGCGCTTACTACGAGGAAGCCCATAAGTATGGTGAGGGCATCGGCTTTGAAGATAACGTCTGGCTAATGGCCGAAGAGTGGAACATTGGTCAGCTGTTTGAAGAGGCTGCTTTAGCTGCGGGCTACACCGAAGAGGAAGCACGCCTGTCGCCTGGAGCAGATTTCTTCACGACGACGATGGGCTTAGCCTCTATGGTTGTAGATGTGGAAAACGAAACTGTTTACACAGCGCCCGCACTGGGTCAGGCAGGCTTTGAGAAACTTCTCCCTATCAACTCCGGCCACGAAGACTATGTTGTTCTTGTAACAGCAGGCTATAACCTAGAAATTGAGCCTGCGCCGATGACCATCTACATCGGTAAGAAGGGCGTAGATGCAGACGGCAATGCGCTGACTGAAGATGCGAGCGATCGCGATTCTTTCTTGGGTCGTAATGGTCTGCTGTACGGCCAAACCTACGGCATGGCGGCTACCGCTGAAACCTACGCCGCCCTCGGCATTGAAGAAGTAGACGCCGACATTAAGATGTTGGACGAATACGCCGTAAATGGCGACGCCCCTGACAACTTCAGCGCCCGCTACATCCCCACTAGCTATCGCTGGGATGGCTTCGATACGCCCGAGGCCGCCGCAGATACAGAAATGTTCCTGTGGGAAAAAGATGGCGACACGCTAGCAGATGGCACCGTCGAGGCCAACGAACAGCCCGATGGCTACACCTACTTCAACGGCGACAGCAAAACCGAGCACCCCGCTGTCGATCCAGATCCTACCAAGCATCGCTTTGTTCAAAACTTGACTGTTCCTAGTGCGCAGCTGGGCGTTGAGTTTACCGACATCATCAATGAGCTTGAAAATAACGATCTCGATGGCAACGGCCTGCCAGACTACCTATCTGCAGATGTGACTCGCATCTTGGCAGGCGTCGATGGTGCACTAACCCTAGAAACTGGTGGCAAGGGCAATGGTCATATTGGGCCAAATAATCCCGATGGTACGCGCACCCATGCAACGCACCTAGAAGACGATGAAGCCCGGATGGATCAGCCTGACGGTCTGCAGTGGATTAAGACCTCCGATGGCAACTACCTAATCGTCGATGAAGACTCTGGTAATGACTACGGCGAGCGGAAATACGTCTTGCCGATTGATGGCGAAACCATGCAGTTGACAGAAGATGGCAAGGGCTATTTTCTCGCTGCGGCAGGCGGTTCGCTCAATCCTCGCGCCATTGGTGGCGTTGCGGCGATTCCTGAAACCTTCACTCGAGCAACTAGCTCTGAGTTTTCTGGTAGCTGGAACGTCACTCACCTTGTTGCCAAAAAGGAAGACGGCAGCTTCTACACCCAAGAAGAAATTTCTGGTACTGGCGCACAGGAAATTATCGAGACTCTACCGCTAGCAGAGCAAACGCTGCTGGGCGTGGTACAACATCGCGGCGAATCCAGCGGCATCATTGCAGAGCGACAGGGAGATCAAGGCGGTCAAATCTTCCTATTCAACATCGACCTGGGTACTAGCAGTAGTGAGGCTGATATTGTCGGCACCGATGGTGCTGACACCCTTGCCGGTGGCGAAGGCGATCAGATTATCGATGGTGGCGCGGGTGATGATATTCTTCGCGGTGACAACAACAGTCGTGATGCTGGTGGGTCTGTCGGCGGCGATGACATCATTTTTGGTGGCGCAGGTAATGACCGTATCGGCGGCAAGGGCGGCAACGATACCCTCGTCGGCGGTACTGGCGATGACTTGATCTGGGGTGATGATGGCGATGATTTGCTCCGTGGTGGTGTCGGCAACGATACTCTTACGGGTGACAACTTTTCCGGTGGGAAAGGTGCCGATACGTTTGTGTTGGCAGTGGGCGAAGGCACTGACACTATCGTTGACTTTATGGCCGGTGAAGATTTAATCGGTCTTGCAGACGGTCTGAGTTTTGGTCAGCTAACTGTGAGTGAAAATGGCCAAAACGCTATCATTGCAGCCGGTGATGAGACGTTGGCAACTGTGATGAACACTAGCACCGATGTGTTGAATGAGTCTGCCTTTGTAATCGTGTAGAAAGCCTGCTCTCCAACATTGGAAGAGTAAGGAAGAAAAATACAAGTCCGAGGATTTGCACACTGCTGTCCTTGGGCTTTTTTTAGTGATTGAAAAAATCTGTTGTTGAGAGTCCTGTCCTGGAGAAACCGATCCGTTTACGTGCCAAGGAATGAAGATTAAATAAACTGGCCGATAATCAACTGATCGGAGCTCTCATCCCGACTTTTCCAAGACACACTATTGTAGTAATCCCTTGGCGGCATTGATGCGCTTTCCCGAGGGGAGAGGGCGCTTTCAGATTCCCTTCTCCCCTCGGGCTACGTGTATATAGAAGTGCGAGAATCCTGAGATCGCTGTGTTGCATATGTTGTCGACCCACCCCGTCACTGCGTGCCACCCCTCCAGAGGGTATTTATCCCGGCTATGTGGCATTGTTTGGCTGTTCCTATGCTCCAATCTCTCATAGTGATGTATACATCGGAGCCCCTCGGGATAAGGGATAGGGATGAGGGCTTCCAGCGATTAGGAAATGAGCCAGTTATTTAATTTCTGATCCTGAAGCTTATTTTAGAACTGGCAAAATTCATAGCCTGATATTTGTTATATTTGCCGATGCCTGCTTGGTTATCAAGAGCAAGAGATCAGAGCGCTAGCGAATCCTCTGCTGTTAGGGCTTTCTAAACTGCTTCTTGAGACTGGCTAAAAAGGTTAGCCATCGCTGGGCCGGTAAATCATAAAAGGTGAAAATGTCTCCGAAGGCAATAGCACCATTTTCATGGTGTACCCAGTGCTCTTCTGGGGTGACAATGCACAACGTCTGACACAAGCCTGCAAGCCATGCAGGCGTACGCCAATCTATTTTTGTAGTGTGTCGCCAAACGACGTGACACTCACCAAAAACAAGTCCAAAGAAGGTGCCCAATGGAGAGAGGGGGAAAAGTATGATCGCAATTAAAATATATGGCACTGCTCCCAACAGCCCATCTAGCATTACTAGCGGATGGCCAGAGAGAACCGCGTAATGCTGAAATGTCTGCTTTGTTTCGTGATGAACCCGGCAGTGTAGCTTACCAAGGGCGTGCTCAGGGACGTGGTAGAGAAACGTAGAGGCAAAGTCTCCCACCAGTAGGACAAGGCCTAAAACTGTCGCTGCTTTTAAGCCTTCTATTAGGCCGTCCATCCAAAAAAGTAACAATGCTTACACCCCTATGACAATGAATCTTCCTGGACGAATATCGCGTGGATATTGAGAAAGATCTAACGGCGGGATAAGACGGGGTTAAAGTTTGTAAAAATGTAGCCATCTGCTTAATGCATTGAGCAGATGGCTAAGCACTAAGCTGTATAGAATAAGGGCAGATGGCTAAGCACTAAGCTGTATAAAACAAGGGCTGTAGCTGTATTAGGTGCAACAAGCTTAATGCAGATTGCCATATACCTTAAGGCGCTGAACAATCTGACAATATTTGGCTAGCGACCCGTCTTCTGGATCATCGCTTCTGTTAGATTACGTAAACGTCAGGTTTAAACCTCTATGAACCGATGACAATTCTACGCGGTAAAACGTAAGAAATTTCTACGTTTAGAGAACGCTGCTTACCTACAACGTATCAATATTCGCAGCTATCTCAAACCAAATGGGAAACCTAAAGTGAGCGTGAAGAGTCTGTCAGGGTTATAGGATGAATGGGTCGGCAAAGCTTTCTACACATGCGATCGCACAGCTGCCAGGATACAGTTTTACAGAGAAGCTATACGAAGGCTCTCGCACCGTTGTCTACCGTGGCATACGTCTAAAAGACAGCAAGCTTGTTGTTATTAAGCTGCTCAAAAAGGCCCTGCCAACTTTTAGCGAGCTGGTGCAATTTAGCAATCAGTACAGCATTGCTAGGGACCTAAACCTGCCCAATGTCGTGACGCCTTTAGCACTCCTGCCCTATGGAAATGGCAGTGCTCTGGTGATGAATGATTTTGGTGGCTGCGCGCTCAATCAGTTTTTGGCGCGCTCTTTAGAACAGAGGACAGGCCCGTCAACCCTTGACCAAAAGCCAAAGCTAGGAGATACGCTCCCAAACTTGATTTTGTTTTTACAGATTGCCGTGCAGGTGGCCGAAGCACTAGATGGTCTCGGGAAGCAACGCATTATTCATAAAGACATCAAACCGGCCAACATCCTCATTCAGCCAGAAAGTCATCAGGTCAAGCTCATTGACTTTAGCATCGCCTCTATACTGCCCTATGAAAGTCAGACCATTCAAAATCCCAATGTTTTAGAAGGTACGCTCGACTATGTCTCTCCAGAACAAACAGGGAGAATGAACAGAGGCGTAGACTATCGCAGTGATTTTTATGCCTTTGGGGTAACGTGCTATGAGCTGTTAACCGGAGAGCTACCCTTTCATTCCGACGCACCGATGGAGATTATCCACGGGCACTTGGCACGGCAGCCCACTGCGCCACACCAGCTATGCGATATTCCCACTGTCGTTTCAGATATTGTGCTGAAGCTCATGGCAAAAAATGCAGAAGATCGCTACCAAAGCGCACTGGGCCTCAAGCATGATTTAGAAGAGTGCCTGTATCAGCTGAAAGACTGGGGCCATGTGGATGCCTTTGAGCTGGGTAGTCAGGATGTGTGCGATCGCTTTTTACTTCCCGAAAAACTCTATGGCCGTCAGATAGAAGTCGCTCGCCTTTTGGCCGCCTTTGAGCGTACTAGCCAGGGCAGTTTTGCCAATGCCGGAGTGCCCTGCAACCAGCATGATTTCTGTACTGCCCTGGCTAGTACGCTCAAAGGCGGCCAAAAGGCGAGCGACTTCTATCTGACGGCCATAGAGTTTTTCGGGAAGTAAAAAGCGATCGCACACATCCTGACTACCC
>JBCBKQ010000170.1:0-12699 GCA_038521595.1 Cyanobacteria bacterium J06627_28
CTAGCAAGCTAAAGGTGATGTTTTCATTCGCCTCAGCAAACACATCGTCAAAGATTTCAAACTGGAAGGACGCTGTGTTTTCGGTCAGCACCAGCTCCACCGTATTGAAATCAGGCGGCAGCAGCGTACCAATCAAACGTCCGCCAGCAATGCCAGTCGATTCACCCCCTAGCAGGAGCACTTCATCAAAGCTCCCTGTCTCGGCATTCGTCCGTGGGCGGCTGCCATTGTCCAGGTCAAAGAACCAGTCGAGTTGATCCGCATCGATCTGCAGGGTGACAGGAAGCCCGCCCGAAACATAGTCACCATCGGCATCTAGAACAACCTCGGGAAGCATGCCTGCAGTCTCAAAGGAGAAGGTGACAATCGTACCCTCAGACTCAATGAGCGTTGTTGTATCTGTCGAGAAGGTAATAGTGGGCTCATCACCAGTGGGTGGGTTTGGTGGATTACCACCACCGTCGGTTGCATCGCTGATATTCAGCGTGAAGCCACTGGCCGCTTCATCTACCTCATAAGCTTCGCCATCAACCAGCGTAAAGTTAAACACTTCGTTCGCTTCGTCTTCATCTGCGCCTTCGTCAAAGACAGGAACAGTCAGCGTTGCCGTGGGTTCTGTGATAGTTATAAAGAAGCCGCTATCGCCATCGGCAGGCGTCGGTGCACCTGTGATTCCTGTTGTCTGGATATTGGCCACGTCAAACTCGGTCAGGCTGCGCAATCCGCTGCGAGCACTGTCGGCATCGTTGACTAGCACCTGCACACCTTCAGGCGGAATGTCTCCGTCTACCGCAAAGGTGAGCGTGATGGTTTCGCCTTCGGTGACATCGGTTTTGTCAACAGTTAGGCCAATGGTTGGGCCGACAGCCTGAATGTCATCGCTGATGGTAAAGGTCACCGTTTCGGCGGCGGGGTCAACTTCGTAAAGTTCACCATTGGCCAGGGTAAACGGCACCTCTAGGGGCTCTTCGGCCACGATGTCATCAAAGATAGATAGCCCAATCGAAGCGTTGGCCTCTGTAATCGTGGCAATGAAGCTTTGTCCTCGTGTGTCGCCAGGGCGCACGTCGCTGATGCCTGTGAGCTGCAAAGCGCTCAGATCCGCTAGGTCAAACTGTCCTAGCGCCGCAGGGAGAGAACTCTGTACAAGGACTTCTAGCCCCCCTGCAGGGATGTCTCCATCGACTACGAAGTTCACGGTCAGCGGGTCACCCTCGGCCAGATTGGTTTCAGACGCGGAGAAGCTAATTGTGGGGCCGACGCCAGGGCCACCATTGTCATCTGTGACAGTAAATAGCGTACCGCTCTGGTCTGGGTTGATGGTGTAGCCATCGCCATCGGCCAGCTGGAAGTCGAAGGTTGTTGTTTCTTCGATCAGGTCGTTGATAATCGGCAGCTGTAGGGTAGCCTCGTTTTCAAGTAGGCGAACGCCGATAATATTGTTCTCTCGGTCAAAGGGTGGCGACAATGTCAGACCGTCAAAGGCACCGCGCTCGTCTTCACCGTCGGCCTGATCGGTAATGCCAAAGAGATTTTCTAATAGAACAACTAGACCGCCTTCTGGAATCTCACCTTCTACGCTGAATGTCAGCGTGAGCAGACGCTCCTCAGGAGTACCTTCTTCAGAGATGGTGCTAGGCGTCGCCGCTAGGCTAACGACAGGAAGACCATCAGTCGGTGGATTGCCGCCGCCATCAACAGGATCGCTGATGTTCAGCGTGAAGCTGTTGGCTGCGTCATCGACTTCATAAGCTTCGCCATCGATTAGCTCGAAGGTGAATACTTCGTTGGCTTCATCCTCATCTGCACCTTCGTCAAAGACGGGAACAGTGAGCGTTGCTGTGGGCTCAGTGATAGTCACAAAGAAACCACTGTCACCGTCTGCGCCTTCGGGAAGACCTTCTATGCCTGTGGTTTCGATATTGGCCACGTCGAACTCAGTCAGGCTACGCAGCTGACCTTGCGCACTTGCCACATCGTTGACCAGTACGCGCACACCGCCGTCTGGAATCTCTCCATCGACAGCAAAAGTAAGCGTGATGCTTTCGCCTTCGGTCACATCAGTTTTATCAACCGTGAGACCAACCGTAGGACCAACAGGTTGCGCTTCGTCAGAGATATTCAGCGTAATGCTGGGATTAGCCGAATCTACTTCGTAGAGTTCACCATTGGCGACGGTGAAGGTAATCGGCAGCGGCTCCTCGGCGACGATATCGTCGAAGACATCGAGAGTGATCGTTGCTGTTGGCTCGACCATGGTGATGAAGAAGCTACCGCCACCGCCATCGCCGACGGTGGGCAAGCCCTCAATGCCAGTCGTAGTGATGTTGCCCAGGTCTGCTAGGTCAAACTGTCCGAGAGAGCCAGGGACATCGCTCTGTACCAGCACCTGAACGCCCTCTGCGGGAATATCACCCTCAGCGGTGAAGGTTACAGTGAAAGTATCGCCTTCGGTTAGTTCCGTCTCAGACGTGGCTAAACCGATGGTGGGGCCAATGCCTGGGCCACCGTTATCATCAGTAATCGTGAAGAGTCCACCGTTGGTCTCTGGGTCGACGGTATAACCATCGCCGTCTACAACAAAGAACTCAAATTCCTGAGTTCCCTCTTCAAGAATGTCATCAACGAAGTAGAGCTTAAAAGATGCTTCGGGGGCCTCTAAGAGAATATTGAGATCGCCAGTTTCTTCGTCAAACCCAACAATATCGGCATCAATAAATTCTGCTTCAGGGCTAGCTGCAAACTGCTCGGTAAACGCAAAGGGCGCACCGCCACCTGTCGTTGTCATGTTGACGGTGATACCGTCTTCTGGGAAGTCTCCAGCAACAGACCACTTCCACTCAACTAAGTTGTTTGGATCTTCTTCTGAGAAGGTATTGGGGCTGACTTCGAAGCTTACGACGGTGTCACCTGTGGGTGGTGGCGTGGGTGCAGCCACCGCTTCGATGACCACGACGCCCGTGTCACTGCCGCCATTGCCATCACTAGCGGTGTAAGTAAAGCTGTCTTGCTCTCCAGTGCTGAAACCATCGGTGGGGGTATAGGTGAAGCCACCATCGGCATTGAGAGTTACGGCACCGTTGGTGGGGTCGGATGCGATCTCAACTGTCAGAGTATCCCCATTGGCATCGGTGTCATTTGTCAACACACCGTCAGCCGCCGCTACCGTCAGCTCAGTCGGCACTTCAAAAGTTGGATCCTCTACGCCAGGCGCTGTAATGACGGTGTAGAGGTCATTCGCCGCAACAGGTGCACTGTTTTCCATCGCGGTGGCTTCGTTGAGATTGAAGGCCAGCGTGTAGTCGCTTTCTGGCCCCAGCTGCTGCAAGGCAAAGGTATAAGTCCCAGCGGGTAGCGGCCCCTCAAAGCCTTGACCACCAAAATCTGAACCATTGGAACCATTGCCAATGTTGTCTAAAATGTCAGTGCCTACCGCGCTCGTGCCAAACAGGGTATAACCGAGAAATTCGCTCGTATCGGCAGTGTTATCTAGGGGCTGAGTAAAGACATCTCCCTCCTGAACACCAATAAAGGCCACATCGTTTGGCGAGTAGGATTCTAGGACAAGAGAAGATAGCTCAAAGCCTTCTGGAACGGTGACAGTGACATACTCTTGATCACTATTGCCAGTGGTCGCCGTCAGGCGCGTAGTGCCTTCCTCAAGTGTCAGTACTAGAGGATTGTTGGGATCGTTAGAGATATCTCCGCTAGTGGCTTCGTCGTAGCCTGTTGTCGGTACTGGTGGTGGCGCTGATGTACCGGGCAGCTGATCAGCGGTATCGGCAAAAAGCACCGTGGTGCTAGCGCCATCCGGATCAATGGTGTAGCTGTCGATATTGGTAATACTTGTGAGATCTTCTGGCGCTATCTGGTCGGCTGTGCGCAAACCGAAAACCGCCTCTACCAAGCCATCAAATGTCTCTGGAAGAAAGGTGTCTGGCTCAGGATTGTCAAAGACATCTAACGTTACCGAGGCAAAGGTTGCACCCTCACTAACCTGTACGGCTAGACCAGAATTGTCAAAGTTAGTCTGGGTTTGTAGTAAATCTAGGTTTTCGATTTGAGGACTACGGATTGCAGCAGGTAGATCCAACCGGTTCAAAATCTGTTCTACTTCACTGTCTATATAAACCTTTAACCCCCCAGCTGGAGCGGGTTCATCTAGCTCCAGTCGGAAAGTTACAGAAGTGCCCTGATCTTCAATTAATGCATTAAGGTCACCGTCAAACGTCGTCGTCGTACTCAGGCTAACTTGAACCATAGCTAATCTCTCTTAAAATTGTTACTGTTGCTAAAAATCATCTTTCACTACCTAGACTCATGTAGCTAAAGAATCCAGTAGGCGCTAAGTACCTCTAAAGACATAACTCTTAGAGGCGTAAACCCTAGAATGAACCTAATCCCAAATGAAGCTGTCACAACCTAGCTCAATGGGCATTGAGCGCCTAACACGCCAGTGCTCTGATGATTTAAATTACGTATCTACCTTGCTACCTTCACTTTCCACTCAAGACCTTATGCCACAGTCGCACTCGTGCGACTATGACTAATTACGAACGCAGTACTTTCTTTAACCGGTACTTTTTTTAACCGGTACTTTCTTTAATCTGTGCTTTGATACCCTGATTTTTCTTAGATTGACTGCAACAGATGCCGTACTGTTAGATGCACACACCACAGCTCTGCAACCACCAATCACCTAAGGCCTCGTCTACACAAGCACGACACCCTAGTTTTTGAAACCCTTTTATTGAGACTTAGTATCAATAAGATAATTCTTATTGTATCTTGCTTTGTCTCGCTATGATGACTCTTCACCTGTAAAGTTACAGTGAAGAAAAAGAAAGCTCAGTCAAAAATGCTGTACAGCAAACGATACAAAAGATTATCTGGAAAAGGTTTCACAAGTATTAAGAGTGGCACAGCAGGCATAGACCTGCTTTACTCTTATCTTCAAGAGCATCATAAAGTCATAGGACAACTAAACAATTTTCTCTAAACCTTTATTAACATTCGTTGTCAATAACGTGATAGTACTCAACGCAACACAGCTTTTGATACTTTGCTTTTGTGGTGCCGTTTATCAGGCAATAGGGTGGTCTACCAGCGAATTGCAGTAGATGTAAGCCAGGCTACAAATTTGCAACGTTTGCAAATTTGCAAGGCGAGCGTAGTAGCCATTTTCCTGTTTCTGTTTTCGTAGGCTAGCTAAGTGGCAGTCTCCTCATGATCTGGAAGCAAAGTCTCTACCTGGCGTAGATCTCTGACGCCGTAGCCTGCCATGCCAACAGCAGCCATTGCCAATGCTGTTAGCGCATAGAGTAAGGCCATGCCACTTCCAGGCGTCTGCCCAAAAAGGGGAGAAAATATCCGAGCAAGTAGACTGTCAGACTGCATAGCCGGTTCAAAGACATAGTCAGCTAAAGGGCCTGCCACTAAAGGTGCGATCGCACCCACGCCTAGCCCAATCATTTGGTCAGCCGCCAGTACCCTGCCTTGTAATGCGGGCGGCACCTTGGCATACCAAATGGCATTGCTAGAACTATAAAACAGCGGAATCGTCAGCGTTGCGGCAAAGTGAGCCCCCATCCAAACAAACGGCGTTTGCCCCACAGCTAAAGACACCTTAAAGAGCCCCGTTGCCGCAAACCCTAGCAACATGCCATGAATTCGCTGCTTAAATCCGCCGGTGACACTCACCAAAATCGCACCGACAACGCCTCCAATCCCGGCGGCAGTTGTCACTAGCCCAAGGACTTGAGCATCGCCTCCTGAGCGAGCCAAAATCATCGGGTTGTAGAGAGCTTTGCCGATATCGCTGGGAATGGCAAATAGCGTAAAGGCGATCGCCATTGCCAACAGGCTTGGCTTTTGCCAAATGTAGCGAAAGCCAAACGTCAAATCTTGCCAGCTAAAAGTGACCGATTCTGACTGCGTATCAGATTGTTTTACCTGAGGAATCTTGGCCAATGTCAATGTGATAAATGCAACAGAAAAAGTCGCCAAATCGATGGTGATAATACCGGTTAACCCAACCAGAGGATACAGGCTACCTGCCAAAATAGGAGAGAATACCGCACCAGCATAGTTCACAGCAGCGACCATGCTTTCTGCCCGGGTGTAGTTCTCTTTTGATACCAGGAGTGCTACAGACGTAGAGTAAGCCAACGTTTGCAATTGCCCAAAACAGCCGTAGATAGCCACAACGCCGTAGAGATGCCACACCTGCAGCCATCCCTGCCAGTACAACAAGCCCACTACTAGCGTACAGATTGCCGCCGCCACGTCGCCTAACAGCATCAGTTGCTTACGGTTAAACTTATCGACAATGGCGCCTGCAAAAGGCGTAATGATCAGCCGTGGCAGCTGAGAAAAAAAAGTTACCAGGGCCAGCGTCGTTGCAGATCCTGTTGCATCCCACAGCCAAATCATGAGTGCAAATACACTCATATAGCTGCCAATCGTCGAGACTAGCTGGCCAACCCAGATTTTGGTGAAAGTCAGCATTGGGCTAATCGCAACTCTGTTTTTCCATCACTGTTCAAAAAAGCTCCCAGTCTAAAACTCTCAATCTAAAACTTTCAGTCTAAAACTTTCAGTCTAAAACTCCCAGCTCATAGTACCGACCACCGAGAACGGTGCACCTGGGTTGACTCGGTTGAAATCTCTGGCTCCCTCAAAGTAGCGAATATCAAACAAGTTTTCAAAGTTTAGCTGCGCATTGAACCCGTCTCGGCGGTAAAAGATGGCAGCATCTGTACGAGTGTAAGCAGGGATAACAAATGAATTTCTGATGCTGCCATTGCGCTCGCCGACAAAAGAAACCCCTGCACCAATGCCAAAGCCTGCTAAATCACCACTCTGAATTTCGTAAGACGTCCATAAATTTGCCGAATGCTGAGGGACATTTTGGAGTCTGGTACCTACTGCAAAAGTATTATCTCGATTAATAGTTGCATCGGTATAGGCATAGTTGGCAATGATATTCCATCCAGGTAAGGGTTCACCAATTAAGTCGAACTCTATGCCTGAGCTTGTCTGTTCGCCTACCTGGACTTGAATGCCAGGATTATCTTCATCTTGAGTCGAAACATTTTGTCTACTCAAATCGTAATAGGCCAACGTCATGTTTAACCTATCGTCAAACAAACTCGCCTTAATCCCAGTCTCGAACTGGCTTCCTGTCTCCGGCACAAAGACATCACCACCCACATTACGACCAATGATAGGCAAAAACGACTCTACATAGCTGGCATATAGCGAGACATTTTCTGCTGGCTTCACAACAACGCCAATTCTGGGGCTAAATGCCGTGTCAGACGTATTGACGGGTTCGCGAGAGATAGGATTATTACCCCGAGGCTCAGTGTCTACGAAGAATTGATCGGCGACGTCGAATCGTCCGCCTAACAAAAGAATTAGATAATCAGCAACATCAAGCTGAAGCTGTCCGTAAAGCCCCACTGTCTGGCGGCGAGTCGTCGTATCCCCACGGGGAGATTCGGGATCTAACTGAGTTTCAAAGAAGAATTCGTCATCTCTATAGACAGGCTCATATATGTTGAAAGGTGGGAAGTTAGGCACTGTAAAATCGCGCGTTCTCCCAAGCCGCTCTACGAGTACATCTCTTGTTGATTCCGTAGAGAATTCAGCTCCTAGCAATAGGGTTTGGTCAATTCCCAATAAGTCATACTCTCCCACAATATTAGAGTTAAGCGTTAAGGCCTCACGACTACCGCTGCCTATAAGATAGGACCTAGTATACTCCTCAAAATTAGGCTGTCCGCCCACGCTTCGTCTGCCAGTTATACCCACCACACTATCTTGCGGCGTCTCTTGAAACGACCCTAAAAACTCATTTCTAAATGTCCAGCTATCGTTGAAATCATATTCAAAGCGATACCCTATTCTGGCAATATTCGTTTCGCTGTAGCTTAAGTTTGGATTGCTCGGGTTGGTGCTAAGGTCGAGGGTGCCTGCCCTCTGAATACCTGGGGTATCTAGCGTAACGGCGTTTGGATTGTTAGGAAATCGTCGACCTTGTTCCAAAGCCCTCTCTGCGATAAAGTTTCCCTCAAATCCAATCGCAGGCACCGGCGGTAACCCTGTCGCCGTGCCGTATGAGCGGCTAGCTAAATACTCAATGTCGAAAATCAGGCTACTGCGATCTGTATTGGCTAGCTGTAGAGAAGGCGCAACAAAAAACGATTCGCTCCGCTCAAAATCTCGAAAGCTACCTCGCTCTTGATAGGCCATATTCAACCGATAGCCTAGCTCACCCGACTCATCTAGCGGCCCTGTAAAATCAATCTCTCCACCGTACAGTTCAAACCCGCCTGCAGAAGCACCAAACTCGTATCGCGGTTCTGTCAGTGGTTCCTCAGTAATCAGGTTAATCGTGCCGCTCAGACTACCTGCGCCAAACAGCACTGAGGCAGGCCCCTTTAGAATCTCGACTCGCTCAATGTTGTTCACGCCCGAACCGATGCGCAAAGTATCGTCCCGCAGGCCGTTGCGCAAAACATTATTACTCTCGAAGCCCCGAATAATGGGGGTCGTTGCCTGTAAACCGGTTGAAGCTCTTCCGGCACTGGCCCCGCTGACATTACGCAGGGTATCCGATAGCGTCGTAGACCCCTGCTCTTCTAGAACCGCCTGCGGAATAACCTGAATACCCTGGGGAACATCAATCAATTCAGTATTGGTTCGAGTACCTGTTGAAGCCTGCTGTACCTGAAAGCTATCGGGCGGCTCAGCCACTACAATGATGCGTAAATTGTTACTGCCAAAGTCAATATCTGAATCATTTGCCCCTGGCACTATGGTCACAACATCTAGCTGCACCCCTTCCAAAATCCTCTCAAAGTAGGCAACTGGCGGTGCCTCGTTATCACTCACTGCAGTGATTTGAACTTCGTTGCCTCGCTGCTCTAGGGTCAAAGAAGTAACCCCCGGCACAGGATTTAGCTGTTGGTACGACTCGCCTTCAGGCAACGCCAAAATTGCGTTGGTCACATCAACGATTAGAGTCATGCCCTCTTGAAACTGAAAGACCTCCACCCGTTCAGGTTGCTCAGTTTCTAAAACTACCTTGAGACCGTCCTCTAGGACTTCGAGGCGAACGCCGGTAATCTCGGCTGGCTGTGCATCTCTTTGTGCCTCTCTTAGCTGATCTAGCAGGCTTGGTTCAGGCTCGCCCGGCGAGTTATTTGGTGAGCTGTTTGGTGAGCTGTCTGGCACTTGAACCGGGATGGGCGTAGAGGAGTCGGGCCCAGAGCCGCTTTGAGCGTCGCTTTGAGCAATGACCTCCATGGGCAACATTACTAGCAGTGGCGCCAGCAAAAGAGACGCAATTCCCGATGAAATAGCAAAGCCAAACTTCCCTTGCCAACCTTTCCAAAGGCGCAAAAAACCTAGCGCTAAAATTAGCTTCTTCATGAACATGCTGAAATGACTGGATAGTTAGGTTGCAAAGCGCTAACGGTGTCGAGACGTTGATGATTTTGCGTGATTTCTATTGAGCTGTCTCAGGGGCTGACTCAGCTGATGGTGCAGGCTCAGATGCAGAGGGTGTCGCTGGCAGTGGTTCCGGCTCTGGTGCAGGAACTGCTGGCAGCGGTATCGGGTCAGGCCTTGGTGATACAGGCTCAGGACCGACGGGCGCAGGCGGGGGAGTAACAGGCTCGGGGGAAATGGGTGCCTCAGGACTGGGCTCATCTGTCTCTGTGGGAGCATTTCCTTCACTGGATGTTTCGACGGTAGGTGAGTCACTATTTTCTGCTGACCCTGCATCGTCACTGCCAGCGGAACTATCGGCAGCAGCACCATTCGGAGCATCCTCTTCTGGAACAGCTGCCGGCGGTGGAGGTGATGTCAATTGGGCTGGCGCTTGGCCTGACGTCACAGGTCGAGTTTGCTGTTGCGCAGGCAATTCAACGGCCAACACCTCACCTGCCTGCTGCGCTTCCTCGTACTGGTCGGAGTCTCTGACAACGTAGGTAACATCTACCGATACCTGACCACCTGTTCCTTGCGAATCTTGAAACCGCCAGTTTCGTCGTGCTTCCTCAAGAGCCGCCTGATCGAAGGCCTCATTTCCACTGGTGACTTCAATTTCTGCCGAAACGACGCGACCATTTTCATCGAATACAACGTTGATGACGGGCTGACCTTCTGAGCGATTACGGCGCGCATTTCCTGGATAATCTGGGACAGAACAAGGATTGCAACTGACCACCCGAGAAGTCGGCTGGCGGCGAGCGGCCAAGGAGGTTTCTTCGACCCGCTGTCGTGGCCTTGGCTCAGGAGGCGGAGTTGTACTTGGCAAATTGATGCGATCACCCACGATGGGCTCTCCCGATCCGGGCACCAGACCAATGGCACTAGACTCACCCACGGCGCCCTCCCCTCCGACCTCTTCATTTTCGGTCGCAATAGACGGGGAAACGGCTACGGTGTTTGCTGCTGCCACATCGCTGAGAGCCACTGGCTCAGCATTGGTTGAGAGGGGAGCCGCAGATGGCCTGTCCGCTGATGCCGCAGGCTCTGGCTGCTCTTTCGGCGGTTCTGGTTCTGGTTCTGGTTCTGGTTCTTTGGCCACCTGCGTCACATCTTCTTCCACAACAATCTCAATTGGCGTGGCGTCTATGTCTGAGCTAGGGTCATCCGTTGCCACAGAAATCAGCCTAGAAATAAATGGCAATGATAAAAAGTGGGCACTTCCAGCAATAACCGCACCCACCGCCAGAACCCGCCACATAATCCGGACTTCTCGGCGGTACTGCTCAAATATCTCTTTAGAAAAACCCATCTCGACCCAAAAAATTGGAAACTTTGTAGCTGACGGCGAACCTATCCACCTGTAGCTTTTAATATCCTCATTAACTACGAAGCTTAAAGCTTGCGGCGCTTAGTCCACAAAACACTGTCCACAAAACACTACTGCTTCTGCAATTAATTGCAACGCTTCTGAATTTTGCAAACAATTGCAAGTCAGGCTTACCAGCACAAATGATAGATGACGATAGAATACGGTAAGAAATAATTTAGTCGTCACGTTAAATTATCGGTAATCTTTCTCAATAAGTCAAACAGGAACTCATAAAGATTGTAAGTACAACTAAGGTAACGACAGACACAATTAGCACATGGGGATACGCAGACCAGTGCTGAAATGGCTGAAATACTCGCATCTGAAGGGACAGATACCAGGTTCCTCGCGTGAGAAATAGGCTTTTACTCATGTTTACTCAAAGACCAGATTTTGATGAGTGGTGCTTAAAGTGACCTGCCTGTAGCTACTTGACAATGAATTTCATCTGACAGTAAGCTTGCTAACCTGTACGTTGGTAGCTTTCTACCAAAGGACTTAGACAAATATGTCTACGCGTGAAATGTTTGCTGCGGGTGGTGTTGTCATGTGGCCACTGCTCATTTTCTCGATCCTTGCGTTCATTTTGACGGTTGAACGTGCTGTCTTTTGGTTGCGTATTAGGCGTCGGCAAAGACCGCTGATCAAGCGAGTGCTTAACCTGTATGAGGCTAATCCAGCGGAAGCTGTCGCTCTACTGAAACAGAGTTTGGGATTTCCCATTGCCCGGATTTTTCTGGAGGCACTAGAGCTAGAAGATGCCTCACCGCAGCAGTTTAGTCTCGCATTGGAGGGAGCTACCCACGCTGAAGTTCCACTGCTAAAGCGGTTTTCTAGCGTGTTCCAAACCATTATTGCGATCGCACCTTTACTCGGTCTGCTCGGCACCATATTGGGTTTAATTCGCTCCTTTGCAGCTGTTCGTATTGGTGATTTGGGCGCGGATGCGAGTGCTGTTACCGGCGGCATTAGCGAGGCACTTGTGTCCACGGCAGCTGGTATGATTGTCGCTATTTTTGCGCTGGGGGCTTTCAACGTCTTTCGAGCTTTTTATCGTCGGCAGCTATCACTTTTGCAAGAGTACAGCAGTCAGCTAGAGATATTGCACCAACGGCGTCACCAGAATTATAGCTATTCGGAGAAAGCAGACTATGCGTCTATTCAGCGATGATTTAGATGAAGACGTTACCGTCAATATTCTGCCAATGATTGACGTCATCTTTGCCATTCTGTCCTATTTCATTATTTCCTCTTTGTTTCTCACAAAGTTTGATGGATTGCCCGTCAATTTGCCAAATGCAGAAACCGCTGAGCGTCAGCCAGACGCTAATTTTACGATTTCAGTGGATTCGGAGGGGCTCGTCTCCCTCAATCAATCCACTGTAGAAGTTGAGGATATTCAAAGTGAGATAACGCAGCAGCTTAACCCTGGTCAGGCAGCTGTTGTTACTATCCGTGCCGATGAAGCCGCCGCCCATGGCGAAGTTGTTGGTGTGATGGATGAAGTCAGACAGATTGAGGGTGCAAGACTTGCGATCGCAACTCAGCCAGAGTCTACAGCAGAAGAATAGTTAAGTAGACTGTCATGCTTGGACAACATATCTGACAGCACAGACTCCTTCTGAAATGTCTGCGTGATTGATAATAATATCTTGACCTCACTATTGAAAATTATTATTAATAGATAAGGCCGGGTTATTGATATCTGCACCGTGAATATTGAGTGTTGCTACCTACGATATGTTGATTGCACGGTGTATGTCCGTATCTAGTCATTAAAATGAGGCGAGATGATCGCAAGCCAAATTTTTAACTGTAGCAAGCGATCA
>JBCBKQ010000171.1:0-12518 GCA_038521595.1 Cyanobacteria bacterium J06627_28
CGTACAATCTTTTATGAGGAGAAACCGCTCATAATTATTTGATAATCAGAAAGTTTTAAGCCTCAAAGACTTAGTTGGAAAATGATCGTCATGCACTCAATTTCCTCACCAAATTGAAATGGAGTACCTACAACTGTCTAGTGGCTCAATGCTCGGTTAACCAAAAAGTAGGCGGCTCTGCTTTACTAAAGAGATCGCTCACGCAGCTTTAGACAAAATCATCTCATATCGAAGAATTTCATCAAGCTGCTGACGGCTGAAGTCATAATCGTCAGCCAACGATTCCAAGCTTTCGCCCGCTCGGAAACGGTCAATAACTACATCGGAAGGAATCCCCGTATTAACCACAACAGGTCGTCCAAAAGATATACGTGGGTCAATCTCTAATACACGAGGCGCATCTGCCTGCTGTAGCTGGATTAGCGGAAATAGCCGCTGTGCTAGCCCTTCCTCATCCCATTCAATGCGCTGGAGCAACTGCTGCAAGGTCTTTTGCATAGCCAGTTGACCATCTCTAGACGCATTAATCAGTTGCCCCACAGACTCCACAAACAAATCCACACCGTCCGTCTGAAATTGAGCCCGTGCCAGTGGGTGGGGCAACCCAAACTTTTGCTCTACATAATCCAGCGCCGTACGCACCTTGTCCAAGCGAACCTTGTGGTTTTGCCTAATCACCCTCAGCACATGAGCTTCTACCAAGTTAGTGAACGAGAGCTGTGGACTATTGCGATCTGGCAAGTGAATCAACGGCTCAAAATACTTATTTCCATTTGCAGTCGGATACGTCCGCCCATGCAACCACGATCGCAATGTCCCTGCCGGAATAGCCAAATAGCGAGCAGCATCAGCAACTGGATAAGTTGCCACATTACGAATATCTAGTTGTCCATAGGTGGAGGTCATTAATTTTGTTTCCAACTAGCCCGAATGCGCACTTAGCATGCGCAAT
This sequence comes from Cyanobacteria bacterium J06627_28, assembly GCA_038521595.1. Taxonomy (GTDB): domain Bacteria; phylum Cyanobacteriota; class Cyanobacteriia; order Phormidesmidales; family Phormidesmidaceae; genus Phormidesmis. Next base: position 953 of record JBCBKQ010000171.1, read on the forward strand.
GAAACCATGTTAATACAAGCGCTTTAAGCTCGCTCACCATCCATCATCTCATCGTTGGATTTGGTTGGGTGATGTTGGCCTACTTCCCAACGTGCCTAAAGCACCGCCAAGGCCGTGATGGAAACCATTGCTTGGAACTGTTGGGTGAAATATCCTTAAAAAACCGCTGGGGCAAGCCCAATGGCACAACCTATATTAGGTAAAGAAATATTTGAAAAATCTATTTTCAAGGGCGATATTCACCGGAATATTTTTGAGTAAATTTACTCAAAAAATGGCCTGATCGAGCGCCTAAAATGCGGTAGGTCTGGGGAATTTTTGGGGAAGCATATCAGTGCATTACCCAGAACCATTGATATAGTGAGCTTGTAGAATTAAACACAACCGCCTTCTAATCGGTCGGTCACTGGTTCGAATCCAGTAGGATCCGTTGATGACAAAATCCTGTCAACACGGCTAAAGCAGATTAGGTTTGACTGTGGAATTCATCTTTAGTGCGGTTTGTGTCATGTCACGCATGGCTGCTTGGCATACGTGATGGGGCTACATAATGCACTCTGCAAACCGGCAACTTTGGTTAGATGAGAGCGATATCTTACTTGAGAGTGCGGGTTAAGACTTGGGTGCTAGATCTTGAATCATTTGATGTAATGTCTCAATCAGTAGTGGTGTGTCTTCCTGGCAAATTGTAAACAGCTGTTCTGGATCGGTTTGAAAATAGGCATGGGCCAAAACATCCCGCAACCCAATCGTGCCTCTCCAGAGAACTTGCGGGTATTAAGCGTATAGTTTGCCTTCCGTCTGCCAGTCAATTTTCTTAAATTCTTCGCCAGCAGCAATGAGAACCATGCAAATACTGTCTAGCCGATCTAAGCCTTCGTCACTACTGATGACAAAATCGCTTGGTTCCGAAATGGCTGAAAATCGTCGAGGGATTCGCTCTAGAGCAGTTAAAACAGCGCTCAACCGTTCCTGAATAAAGCTCGAATCATCAGACATAGATAGCTTCTTGATCTATTCGATCTCTAAACCCTGGCGTTAAATATTGATGTAGACGAACCACATCAACTGGACGATCCAGTAGCGCCTCTAAATCCTGCTTTAGCATTGCAGTCTTGAACAAATTTGGACGATCGGTTGCAAACACAATATCTACATCACTGTCTGCGGTCGCTTGGTTGCGGGCATACGAACCAAAAAAACCGAGCTTTTTTAGGTGGTAGTCAGCCCCATACTCAGTGCTTTCTAGCCTATACGACAGAATCAAAATAGGAATGACCTTAGTAGAAGTGCAGGCACTGCTAGTTCATCCAGGAACCGAAATCAGCAGTTCAAAAGAGACGGAAACTTATCAATGGACAGACCTCGCTCATAACACTCAGATAACAGGAACATTTGAACAGGGCCATCTCATGAAAAAGTCTCGCAGTAGGTTGTAGCTGTACTAGGTGCAACAAGCTTAGTGCAGATTGCTATAAGTTATTGTCTCTTTAACCTAACTATTGCTTTTTATGTTGATAGGCCCAGTACACCGCTTCTATAAACGTCGAGGCGCTCATATCTGTTGGCAGCGTTTCTAATTCTGTTTTTTCCTGGAGGCGTTCTGCCAGCTGAGTGCTCACGTTCTTTTGCGCAGTAGGCGTCATGCTGTTGCGGCGACGCAAATATTCTCTTAGGGTGGCAAAGTCGTCTGGGGTGATGGCGGCAAAGTTCAGCGTGGTGAGCAGCACATCACCAAAGAGTTTTGCCTCTTTAGAAATGACAATGTCTTTGTTGTCATTACGTGGGTCGGTCTGTACGACGAGGGTGCCTGCTAGCCAGTCGCCAATTCTCTTTTCGCGTTTGCCGAGCAAAATGAAAAAGAATCCGATAGAGGGGGGAATGTCATCGACGGGGCGAAGGAGCGATCGCAGCGTAGCCTGAAAGAGACTTACCGGCTGAGCATTGTCTCGAATAACCCGAATGCGAGCGTAGCGCTTGCCGGGTGTTTGGCCCTGCCAAAAGGTTTCAAAGCCGACGAAGTAGCCCACATATAAGCCAAATAAGACCAGCGCCAAAATAGCCTGTACCCAAAGCTCTAGCACGTCTGCATCGATATCCAAAAGTGCTTCTGTTTGACTCAGCTGTGAGAGGACGTAAATCGCGACCAGCATCACAACCACAAGCCCAGTGCCAAGCACGGTGTAATCAATTAGCAATGCCACCGCGCGGCTGCCAATGCCAGCGAGCGAAAACTCTAGCTCAATGCTCTCAGGTGTGCGAATTTTGATGCTGTTAAATAAGCTCATGGGCCACCTTTTGTCGAAAGCTATAGTCGAGTATGCCTTCTCTAGTCTTCCTTCTAAAGCATCTCTTCTTTCTAAGACATCAAGAATTGATGCGTGGTTTACAGATGTCGACTGGTGACCCGTCGCCCAGCTATCAAACTGGTGACCCGTCGCCTAGCTATTAGATTTGTAGGTCTAATCCTTCGCGACGACTGCGCAGGTCATAGTAGAGCACGCCTTTGACGGCCTGCCAGAAGGGCAGCACCAAAATGTTGGCGGTAAAGCTAAAAATGAGACCGACAAAGTACAGGCTCCAATAAGCCGCAGAACCAAACTCTACGCTCAGTAGAGCAATCTGAGGGCCAAAGCTAATGAGTCCTACCACCGGAAAGCTAATGAGATTGGCTGCTACCAGCACAAACTGGATGCGACCCACAGATTGCTTTGTGAGTGTCCAGCTACGGCCAATGCTCGTTGTGAGGTCAGTGCGCCCTTCAATAGCCATGGGCACTTCGGCAATGATGAACCGAGAGATAATCCACAGCAGGCCAATGAGAACAATGGCTAAAAAGAGAACAATCCCCAAAATCGTGCCGATAATGGCGCCCGTCTCACCTAAAAATGAGTTGAGCAGAGCACCCACGCCAAAGCCGACGGCTAGCCCTGCGATAATGCCGCCTATGTAGCACGCCATAAAGCCGCCGCTAAAGATCAGGCCAACTAAAACGCCCAATCCTAAAAATGACCAAAGCTTTGGCTCTAGCTGTTGCTTGGCTTGGTCTACGGTTTCTGGCTCGTTGATGAGTTCGCGAAAAACCAGTCGAGACAGCACGCCATGGTACAGGCTGTACTGCGCCCAGCCATACACTGGCACAATAGCCCACAAAAAGGCGAGTGCAGATAGCTTGATATAGCTGCCGAAGTTATCTCGGTAGAGTCTGAGGGCGGCGCTAACGACATTACCAGGATTTAGGGGGCCAATAGTCGGCGAGGGGCTCGATGTCATTGCGATCGCTCCTAAAAAATACAGATAGCTTTGGTCACAGTACTACAGACCTGAGAAAAATCGGTAATCCTTTCCTTCTGGCATATTCTTATTGAGCCTGCACATTCTTATTGAGCCTGCACATTCTTATTGAGCCTGCACATTCTTATTGAGTATGCACATATAGACATCATTGCTAGATATCATCGCTAGAGCGGTATCCTAAAATCGCGTTACGACACACAAGGTAGGCAAAATAGCCATGAATGTGCAGCGTTGGATGGTTCGCAGAGAGCCCAGCTGGCGGCAGCTAGAATCGCTTTTGGTACAGTCTGAAACCAGAGGCCTTAAATCACTCAAAGGTGATCAGGTGCGGCAGATGGCAAGCCTCTATCGGTCTGTCTCGGCTGATTTGGCTAGGGCGCAGAGCCATCAGCTGGGGCCTGCGGTGATTAAAGATTTACACGGGCTAACGACACGGGGCTACAGTCAAATCTATCAGGGGTCTCGGCGGCAAGAATGGCGCGAGCTAGGTGATTTTGTGCGCTATGGCTTTCCTGAGGTGGTGCAGCAGAGCTGGGGCTATATTGCGATCGCAACCGCTCTATTTTTCATTGGCGGTGCCATCGGCTGGTGGTATGCCTGGCGCGACGATAGCTTTTTGACCCTGGTGCTCGGCAGCGAGTTTGTTGAAACCGTACGCTCTAGCCGAGAGCTGTGGACCGTCTCTATCTTGGGCCAGGAGCCCGTCGCCTCCACGGGCATCATGATTAACAATATTATCGTGTCTTTCAATGTCATGATCGGCGGTATCACCATGTATCTGCCCGCTTTTCCGGCAGTGACCCCCTCAGGCGAGGTGATTACGATGCCGATGTTGGCACCGCCGGGGGCGTTTACTATCTACGGTCTTTTTTACAATGGCCTGATGATTGGCTGTGTCTCTGCGCTGACCGCCCAGGTCAATCTGGCCTACGACCTGTGGGCGTTTGTGTTTCCCCACGGATCTCTGGAGCTGCCGGCCATTTTCTTTGCGGGCGGGGCTGGGTTGCTGCTGGCCAGAGCCATTTTGCTGCCGGGCCGCTACAGCCGGGTTGACGCGCTCAAGGTGTACGGACTGCAGGCCGTGAAGCTGCTCTACGGCATTGTTGCCATGCTAGTGATTGCTGGCATTATTGAAGGCTTTTTCTCGCCGCAGCTTTGGATTCCAAACGTTGTGAAGTATGTGGTGGGGACGATTCTTTTTATCTTGCTAGTGCAGTATTGTCGTCGGACGCGTCCGGCTGTGTAGTGCTAGCTCATTGCAATTACAGCCGAGCCTGCGCCTTGATTCTCAGATAGCTATCGACCAGCTCATCTGTAATTTGATTGGCGGGTGCGTCGAGCACCATGACGCCACTTTTTTTGAGTTTACTCAAAGCCGCCTGGCGCTGAGCGATGAGGTCAATGGCGACTGCTTTGACATAGGCCTCAGGGACTTCTGTTTGAATCGCCTGCGCTTGGAGATCCATATTGGGGTCGCGCAGCGTCACGCAAAAAGGCAGGTAGCGTGGCCTGAGTCGCATTAGGGCAGAGAGTAATTCGGCTGAAGCGGTCTGGTCTACGACATCTGTAATCATGACGACTAAGGCTCGTCGCTGCTGGGCTCTGACGATCTGGGTAACGGCCCCTAGGTAATCGGCCTCTATCAGCTCGGGCTGAATGGGCGTGAGCTTATCGACCATCTGCCGCAGGTAGGCCTGGCCTCTTTTGGGAGGCATCCAGGTGTGGAGCGTGCGATCAAAGACGCCAATGCCGACGCGATCGCCTCGAGAAATACCCGCCAGTGCCAGCGCCAGCGTAGAATTTAAGCCCCAGTCAAATCGTGAGAGCCCTTCCACCTGGGCTGTCATCAGCCGTCCGCGATCTAGCAAAATAATCAGCGTTTGCTCCCGCTCCGGTTCTAGCACGCGCACCAATGGCTGACTGCGCCGCGCCGTGGCTTTCCAGTCGATGAAGCGCGGATCGTCTCCGGGGTCGTATTCTTTGAGCTCGGCAAATTCGGTACCGACGCCCATGCGGCGTTTTTGTCGCATTGTGCCCGTCGATTGCAGCGCGAGCTTTACCGATAGCTGACGGAGCCCAATCAAATCAGGATAGACACTGGCTGAGGCGGCGGCTGGAATCCTTACGTCTGACCAAGCGAGCTTTAGCGGACCTCGCTGCCTGACTTCTATATCTCCCCAGGGGTATTGGCCTCGGGCCTTTGGCGTTACGTTGTAGCTGAGGGTATCTGCTGAGTTCGCCGGTAGCATGACGCGCAAGGGCATTTCTGGGCCGTCAAAGTCGGCTGGATAGCGGTCGTAGATGAGAATATCTGCGGGTGTTTTGGCTGCGATCGCAAGCGCCACCTCATTTTCTCGCCCAATCGAGAGCCGTTGCAACGGTGCCCGTGAAATCTCCACCCGCTGCTGCCGGACTTGCAGGCCATCGATCACCATTGCCAATAGCACCAACCCGTCAAAGCACAGCAGCGTTAATAGGCCTAGCGAAAAGCGATTGCCACCGCCCGCAAAAGTTGTGAGCAGGGTCGCAACGACACCACCGATAGCAAGTAATCCATACGTTCTTTGACTGGGAACCATCTTTTTTTGCTTATGACAATGCTTAACGGGGGACCGGCACGCTCTCTAGCAGACCACGAATCACTTCATCTGTTGTGAGGCCATCAAGCTGTGCCTCTGCGCCCAGCATTAGCCGGTGTCTGAGCAAAGGCGTTGCGACAGCTTTGATCGCATCGGGTGAAACGTAGTCATCGCCATGGAGCCAAGCGTAGGCTTTGCTGGCTCGCAGCCATTGCACAGCGGCTCTCGGAGAGGTGCCAATGTCCAAGTCAGGGTGCGATCGCGTTTTTTGAATCAGCGCCAATAAATAGTCCAGAATTGGCTCCTGCACCGTCAGCTGCTTTACCGCCTCACGTACTTTGAGAATGTCGCCCGCAGAGGTCACTGGCGTGAGCTTACTCAAACTGGCTCGGGTTGCTTCAAAGCCCGCCTGCGCATTTACCAGCATCTGCTTTTCGGCCTCAGGCGTGGGGTAGTCCACCACCAGCTTGAACAAGAATCTATCTAGCTGCGCCTCGGGCAGTGGATAGGTGCCTTCAAATTCCAGTGGGTTTTGCGTCGCCACCACCCAAAACAGTCCAGGTAGCGCATAGCTAGTGCCATCTAGCGTCACCTGCTGCTCTTCCATCGCTTCTAGCAGCGCGGCCTGGGTTTTTGGCGGCGTGCGGTTAACCTCATCGGCCAGCAGCACTTCAGTGAAAACGGGGCCCTTTTTGAGCGTAAACGTGCGCTCATTCAGGTCAAAAACATTTGTGCCCAAAATGTCCGAAGGCAAAATGTCTGGCGTCAGCTGCACCCGGCAAAAGTCTGCCTGCAGCAGCTGAGAAATGACTTTGACCAGCAGCGTTTTGCCCGTGCCGGGCACGCCCTCCAAAATCACATGTCCGCCAGCCAGCAGTGCCACCAGCAGCTGATTGACCAGCGCCTGCTGGCCCACAACGATCTGGTTGACGGCTTTGTTGATGTTGCCAAGGCTAGTTTGTAGCTCACTCTGTAGCTCACTGTTAATAGGCGTATCGTTCATGGATAGTTTTTTACTCACTGGGTCGATGTGCTTAATCGGCGGATTGTTTGGCTTTGTTGGCCAATATAGGGAGCGATTGCAGCTGTCTTAGCCAGCTTTTGAGTCCGGCTTTATCTTGGGGTGCGCCTTGCAAGCTCTCAAGCGCTGCAAGACTCCGCCCAGTATTTTGCTGCCAGCTGGTTTGCAGTGTCTCAAGCGAAACAGGCGCTTCGCCTAGCCCTAGGGCTCGCTGTAGTCGCTTGCGCTCAGCACGGGTCAACGTCTCCACTAGAAAATCACGATTGTTTGCCTTGTGCAAGACGCCCGCCAGGGCCTGCATGTAGGCTTCGCTATTGTTTGTTTGCGGCTGCGCCACAGAGCGCTTTAGGCCTAGCCGCTGATTTTGGGCCACCAGCGAAATCAGTAAAATTGCACCGCACTGAGCAATCGCTATTAGTAAAGGCGTTTTAGTCAGATAGCCAATCCAGTTGCCAGCCACCTGCTCGATGATGACGTCTTGATCTTTATAGCCATGCAGAAATTCATCGACATAGAGTTTGCTGCTGCCCCCTTGCTGTACTAACTCAGCCAAAAAGGCAAAGTTTCCAGGTTCATTCGCAAAGGTATTGGCGGCCAAAAAAGGCGTCGTTGCTAGGGTCATGGTGCCAGGTGTCATGGTGCCAGGTGCCACGGTGCTAGACGTTGTCGTGCCAGACGCAGGTGCATTTTCTTCAGTGATTTCGAATGCTTCTTTGGACGCTTCAGTGGCTAACGAGTCTTCTAACTCTTCTGACGGGGAAAACCTACTTTGCCAGCCTTTTTGCTGCCAGACAACGCTGCCAGCCTCATCGATGAGCAGCGCTTTGCCCGCTCTTGAGTTTTGCCAGTCTGCTTCAAACCGCCGGGTTGTTTCAATGGCAACGGCCCCTTGATCTGACGCTATAGAAGAGGCAAACGGCGCGCCTGTTGCCGGTTGATCTTGCGCTAAAACAATCAGGTTATTGCCCTGATCGACCCAGGCACTCGCCTCTGGATCTGACAAAAAGGACAGGGTGGTTATGGCAGATTGCGGCGGCAAGATGCGCAGTAGCGTCTTTGGCGTGGGCCGGTCTGCACTGGGGGGTTCTCCGGTGTCATCTTTCTCAGCGACATCTTTCTCAGCGACATCTTTCTCAGCGGCATCTTGCTCAATCAGCTCAGACAGAGGGCGCTGCCAGCGTTCTATAGACACATTCTGCTTGGCCACATATTCATACCAAGCGCTGTAGCCATCAGGGCCGTAGCCCCAGGTAGATCCAATGACATCGCGATTGCTAGACGGTGCCGCCAACAAAAACAGCGCAAATAAGATAACTAACGCAATGACGCCAAGGATAATGGGCCGACGGCCTAGCTTTGCTGCAGTCATTTTTTTGTAATCTCCTCGTAGGCGCGGCGACAGCGTTGAAACGTTTCTGACGAGGCGATCGCCCGTCCAAACGTCAGCCGCTCATGGGTCCCAATCAATAGCTTGTAAGGCCTAGGTGGCGTGCTTTCACCAGCCAGCGTTTTTAGATATTCACCATCTGTACGGCTGGTGTCATGGCGTAGCCGCTGACTGTCGTGTAGCTGCTGTAGCGTGCCTCTGTACAGCGCCTTGCAGGCGTCTGCATAGTTGCCCTGCTGGGCGAGCTTTTGCGCCTGCTGCCACCAGTGAGATCCACTGTGCTCTTCTGCGGGTACGGGCTGCGATCGCGCGCCTCCCAGCGTTACCCACTGCTGCCTTTTGTCTAGCCAGCTTTGCACAGACGGTCTCAGTGCTTGGTATAGCAACTTCCCTAACCAGATGACCAGCACTGTTACTAAAACCCAAAACACCACGTAGATAAATTCGTCTCGCCAGTTCCAGTTCAGCCAATCCCAATTCCATCTAGACGCTTTCGCCGGGGCGTCAGTCTCATCGGGTCGCAGTCGGTACTCTACCCACTCCTGAAACTGGCGAACCCCTTGGCGAACTTGCCAGCTGAGGGAGTCTGTCATATGTGGATTTTGAGACATAGGCGTGGCCAAGAGGCGCTTAGGGTGGCGTGGCAGGCACAAGGTAAGAAGAATCACACCTGATAGTAACAGCATTACAGCACCGTAATGCCGCGCTCACATTGTTGTAATTTCTACCTGTCGAAATAGAGATAGCCCCAGATGAAGCCCCAGATGAAGTATTTGTTGTTGCCACTTTTTGAGCGGCGTTAGAAGTCTTCTTCTTACAAATTTCCCTTGTTTCATCTGTTAGTTTCACTTTTTGAAACACAAAAGAAATCAAGCTGTCGGCTTGTCACACTTATAGTTATGCGGCTGACTACACGGCTGATCACACGGCGTTGATTACACGTCCTAAACCATGTGCTCTTTTTGACAACAATACTTTTAACCAGCAACAACTAATACGGCATCACAACAAATCAGCAGCTTGTCGGCAATCTTTCTACAACTAGGTCTTTCTCATGAAACGCTTTCTGCTTCCCGTTTTAACCTGTTCTACCTTGGCGCTCTCTAGCCTTACCAGCTGCGCCGCGCCGCAATCGGTAAGGTCTGCGAGTCCGCAACCAGAGCTTGCACAGGTCGAAAGTGATTCTGCCGGGGGCGCACTCTCTGCCAGCGATGCAGTTAATACTGAGGCAGCCGACACCGCCAGCAGACCTCAGCTCATCAAGCGAGCGCAGATTACCCTGGGCGTAGATTCAATTGATGAAAGCTACGACGCCGTACGACAAATCATTCGGCAGCAGCAGGGAGACTTGCTCTCGTTGACAGATCAAAATAATCGCGATCGCACGCTGCGCTTTCAGCTGCGCGTCCCTCAAGACCGCCTAGATGCCACCCTCGAGGACCTAACGGCATTGGGCATAGTGCGCAATCAATCTATCACTACAGAAGATGTGTCCAACCAGCTGGTCGATTTACGTGCTCGGCTCAGCAATGAGAGAAAGTCAGAGGAAGCGCTACAAAAGCTAATGGAGCGCTCCGGTGATGTCTCAGATATTCTCGAAGTTTCCCGTGAGCTGAGCAATGTGCGAGAAAACATTGAAAGGATGGACGCCCAGCTCACAAGCTTGACCACCCAAGTGAGCTATTCCACCATTGGCGTGAGTTTAGAGAGCGTGATCGCCGCCACCAATCCACAAACGCCCATCGGTCGGCAGCTATCGAATACCTGGAGTACTGCCACGAGTTCTTTTGGCAGCTTTACAACGGGCCTACTCCAAATGGGTCTCTGGCTCCTCGTCTACAGTCCGTATTTATTCGTTGTCTTTGGTGCTGCAGCTTTACTAAAGCGCAGCTTTCGCTCAAGTAGCCAGCGCGCCAGCGGTACAGCTGTAAGCGGTGGGGAATAGCACTAGCGTGCAGTAATACTAGCGTGCGCCAACGGCCACAGGCGCTGCAGGCAGCAGTGCCTTGGTTTGTATCTTGCGCAAAAGCGGGTCAGCCTGCGACCGGGCAATGTATGAGTCCGGATGCAGTGCGATCGCCCGTCTCAGATGCTCCACAGCAGAACTTTCATCTCTGATCACCGCGTAGCAGCGAGCCTGACGATAAAACGCAAAAGACTGATCTGGCTCAATCGACAGGGACTTGTTGTAGGCTTCAATCGCCCTTGAGTAGTCGCCCATCTTTTCTAGCGCCCAGCCCATACTCAGCCAGCTCTTGTGGTCGTAGGCCTGATACTTCAGCCCGTATTCAAAGCTATCGTATGCCTGCTGGTAGGCCTGCATCTTCATCAGCGTCAGACCCCGATGGTGCCAAGTCTTATGGGCCGAGGGCTCAATTGCGAGGGCTTCGTCAAAGCAGCCAATGGCCTCTTCATAGCGCTCCATGCGCTTGAGCAAGAAGCCTTTGTACGTCCAAAACAAAGCACTGTCTGGCATTAGTCGCAGCGCCTTGTCAAACTTTGCGATCGCGCCCACGTATTGGCTTTGCTGCATCAGCACTTGACCCAGACAGGCCCACACTTTCGCTGCCTGTGGATTGAGCGCTAGCGCAGTCTCCAAACTGGTGACCGCATCCTCCAATCGCTTGAGCTTCATCAGGGTTTTGCCGCGCCCGTACCAGAGTGAGTACGCACTACCACCATTTGCTGCAGGGCTTGCCAGCGCTCGGTCATAGCTGGCCAACGCCTCGCTGTAGCGAGCTGTACGGTATAAATTTCTACTTTCGCCGTGCATAGCTTTTAGGTAAGTCGGAGAAATTACCAACGCCTGTTGATAACTTAATACAGATTCACAATAGCATCCCAACTTTTCTAAAAGTGTGGCGTGGTTATACCAAATGCGAGGTAAATAGGAATTTATATAGAGCGTTTTGACGTAGGTCTCAATTGCTTTGGCTTCTTGACCATCTTTCGCCAGGTAATAGGCCAGATAGCTCCAAGCCATAACGTTGCTGGGAGATTGGCTGATTAGCTGGTTGTACTTATCTATCCTTTGGGCAAAGTCAATGTCTCCAGATACGGCAAACACGCCCAGGTTTATTGGCGTGCTCGAGGCTGAGTCGGCTGAGACGTTAACGTAATCCATGTCTATCGGCTTGGCTAAGGGAGAAGCAGTTTAATAAGCCCCCCAAATCATCTAAACTGAGAGTAGAAAGCAGTCTCTGAGCTGAGTGATGTTAAGCGAGCCAGTCAAAGCGACCTTCAAGGACGCAGCGCGTAAACTGACAGGTGCCAAGAAACGAG
>JBCBKQ010000172.1:0-12480 GCA_038521595.1 Cyanobacteria bacterium J06627_28
CGTCAGCGCCTGCTCTAAATCAGCACTCAACTTTTGTAGAATGGGCATCCACTGATTAGCATTTGGATCTTGCGTATCAACGCTGAGAGCGGTGTAAATGTAGGTACTGAGATTGCCCATTTTTTTGGACAGGGCGCGGCGCTGGTCGTAGATGGGTCGCACTTTGGCGATGATGTCGGCGTGGTCGTCTGGGCTGATGGTATCGGCGACTTCGGCCAATAGGTGAAAGGGCTCACAGCTAGCTGCGATCGCACCAATCTGCGCCTTAATCTCATCTATGCTCACCGCAATCTGCGGATCGTCTGTGCCCGCAAAAAACTGACGATTGTCCCAAGTTTGCGGAAAGTGAGCAGCGGGGACTGAAGCAGAAGGCGAGATCGTTTCCATAGGATATGAAGCGGTTAAACGAATTGAGTAATCAGTTTGAGTAATCAGTGGTAAAACCGGAACAGACCGGGTAGCTGTCGGTGATCTTAACAGAGACAATCGAGATGTGGCGCGAGTGAGCACAAAGCATGAGTAGTTTGATTGGCAAACCGTTACAGGGCGGCAAATACAAACTAGAGTCGGTGCTGGGTCAAGGTGGCTTTGGCCTGACGTTTCGGGCCCATCAAAACTATCTCGACCAAGTCGTCGTGATCAAAACTCTCAACGAGTCGTTTTGGCGTGCGCCTAACCTTAACGATTTGCAGCGGCAGTTTCAAGACGAGGCTCGGCGGCTGGCCCTGTGCAGCCATCCAAACGTCGTGCGCGTCAGTGATTTTTTTGTAGAAGATCATCTACCGTACATGGTGATGGACTACATCCCTGGGCGATCGCTCTACGATATTGTGCTGCCAGAAGACGGTTCGCCTCAGCCCCTAAGCGAACCTGTCGCAGTCGCCTATGTGCGGCAAATCGGCCAAGCGCTGAAGGTGGTACATAGCAAAGGCCTACTCCACCGCGACATCAAGCCGCAAAACATCATGGTGCATCAACTGACGGGAGAAGCCGTGCTGATTGATTTTGGCATTGCCCGCGAGCTGACACAAAATCCAAATAAGACCCACACCAGCATCGTGTCGGAAGGGTACGCGCCCATTGAGCAGTATTTACCCAAAGCTCAGCGCTCTGCCGCGACCGATATTTATGGTTTGGCCGCGACGCTGTACACCTTACTCACTGGGCAGATTCCCGTGGCTGCTGTACTGCGCGATCGCGCTCCACTACAGCCCATAGAACAGTTCCGACCAGAACTTAGTCCGTCTGTCACCCAGGCCATTCATCACGGCTTGGCCGTAGAGCTAAAAGATCGCCCCCAGTCCGTAGGGCCATGGCTATCTCAGCTCAGCGGACGCCAACGAACGGGCCTTTTTGGCCGAACAGCAAAAAGAGAGACAACTGTAAAAACGCCCAGTCGAAGAACACCCTCACCCGTTTCTGAAGCGCCTACTAAAGTTGTTGCACCGGGTATTGTTACGCCGGATATTGTTACACCGGGTATTGTTGCACCCGAATATCCGTCTGAGCCAGCCGTCACGGGCGGAAAAACGGTTGCCATGCCTCTCCCCTCGGCCTACGTCACACCATCGGAGACCGCCGCCGTGGCACCGCAGGTCCAACAGAAGAAAAAAGGCTGTGGCTTTACGCTAGCGGTTTTAACGCTTGCGATCGCAGGTATTGCCGGCGCCTCTGGATACTGGCTGTACAACCAGTTCGCAAACAACGGCTCCTTGTTCCCTGAGCTATCTTTGCCAGAAGTTGCGCTGCCAGAAATAGAACTTCCAGAGCAAGGAGGCGATTTAGAAGAGTCTGAAACCACAGCAGAAGAGTCGCCTGACGAAGAATCAACAGAACTGCCTGACAAGAAACCGAAACCGGCTAAAGTACCTGGAGAAGAGGAGAACACCGAAGAAAATGCCGAAGAAGGAGAGAATGAAAATAATTCAGAACCGACAGCACCCACAGAAAGCACCGCTGCACCTCCGCTGCTATTAAATGATCGTGGAAATCCTGCTAATGCGACGCCCGGTGACACAGGGCCAATGGTGGCGATTCCTGGCTTTTCGCCCGGTGATACCGAAGATCAAATCAAAGCGCGGTTGGGCACGCCCACTCAAGAATCTTCTAGGAATGGCTACTACACCAGCGTGTACGATGTTGTGCCCAATCGTGTGAGCTTGGCCTATGTGTACGAGCAGGGTGATATTGACGTACGGCAGTCAGAGGCAACCTTTTCGCCTGCGACAGATCGATTGGTTATCCGCACGACTCTATCAGGAATGCTAGATGGCCGCTCGACTAGAGAAATAGAACAAGGTTTAGAAGCGGTCAGAACAGGAGCGCGCGATCGCTACACATTTGAGCGCCGTGGCTTTTCGGGCGTGATCGAACGCAATGCCTATGGGCACCTTCATATCTACGTTCAAAATTAGGAGAGTTCAAAATCAAGAGAGTTCAAAATCAGGAAAGTTCAAAATCAAGAGAGTTCAAAATCAGAAAAGCTAACGGCAACAAAAGCCTCAATCAGCGAGACACTAGAACATCGCTAAAAGTCGCTTCTGCAAAGCCTAAAGAGACAAGCTTAAGATTTTGATAGCGAGTATCTTTTAGTGATTCGGGGGCGTAGACTTCAAAGCTATTGGGATAGTCGTATACGCCGTCTTTAAAGTAGAAGCTGTAGGTGTCAGATGTGTTTGTGCGATCGCGCAACAGTCGCGTCGTGTTTTCCAAGTCTTCAGTATAGGGCGATAGGTTTGTCAGCTGTGCCGCCTCTAGCGCTTGCAGCTGAGTCCATAGCGCCACGAACTGTTCTTCAGGAATAATCCGTTCGTATCGTTGGACAGGCTGATGGTCACCAACTTTTTGCAACGCTAGGGTTGCTTTCACGCTGCCGCCATCAGCCATGACGGCTAGCTCAAATAGCTGATAGTCAGACAGCATTGGCTCCACAGAGCGCCTGTTTACAAGGCTCATACTAAAGTGGCGTAGCCTTGGCTGCTGTTGAGTGTCATTGCCTGAAGCTGTTGGACTTGCTGTCCGCGAGGAAAAGTTTGGCAGTAGCTCAGAGGCCGTAGCAACATAGCTTTCACGGCTAGCGATCGCAGTTCCAACAACTGCAACCAAGGCAAATAGCGCCACCAGCGGCCCGATAATCTTTGGTGTTAAATGATGAAGACGCAGCTGCATAGTCGTATCCGTTTGTCCCCATACAGGGGCTAAAAAATTACCTTTAAAACGGACTAAAACAAACGGACTAAAACGCAAAGGCGAAGAGAGAAGACTGTACAGATCCGTATCCTGACTTGGAGAAGAATTCTATTATTCTTACTTTTTGAAGAGTACCCATCACTCTGGGTACAGACACATTTCCGTCAATATAGTGCTTTTTTTGAGCCAAAATCGGTTCGTTTTGGGCCATTCTCACTTTCTATGGGTTATCTCTCTATACGTCATCTCTCTGTGCGTCATCTCTGTGCGTCATCTCTGTGCGTCATCTCTGTGCGTCATCTCTGTATGCGCCATCTCTCTGAGAGCACACGTCCGCGCTTTGCCATAAATTGGCACAGAACCAAATCGAGGGATCTGTCAACTTTGATACATTAGTCAAACCACTGAGATGACTCACTTGAGGCCTGTAGAAAAAGTGAACAAAAAAGCAGTTTTTCCAAAGCGCTCTCGCAGGCTAAGCCGCTATCGAGCCTGTCTAGTGCTGTTGGCCTCTATGGGCATGAGTGCCGGGGGCATGGGCCTAGCAGAGACAGCAAAAGCGTCCTCGACAGCTGACATAGAGTCGAAGACAGCTCAGCAGTCGCCGCTCTCGACCAGTTCGCTAAACAAGCAAACTACAGAGGCAACTGCCTCAGATAGTGCATTAGCAGAGGGCATTGAGTTTGTGAGAAGAGGTGAGGTAACCAGTGCGATCGCAGCCTTTGAAAGCGCCGCAGCCCTCGATCCTAGCTCTGCTGCGGCCCACTACAATCTGGGTCTTGCCTATCGCCAAAACGAACAGCTTCAAGCAGCTGCTAATGCCTTTTGGAAAGCGGCCCAGGCCGATCCAGGCTTTGCCCTGGCCTACGTAAACCTTGGCGCCGCGCTGCTAGAGGGCAACAATGTAGAACAGGCAGAAACATACCTGACTAGAGCGGTCGAACTAGAACCTGATATGGGCCTTGCCCACTACAACCTAGGGCTACTGCGCCGTCGCCAAGGCAACCAAACAGAAGCCTTTCGCGCCTTTGCGTCTGCTATCGAATACAGCCCTGCCGCGCCCGAGGCGCACTATCACATCGGTCTAATTTATCAGGAGCAAGGTGAGCACACCCAGGCCAGGCAAGCCTTTGAAAATGCGATCGCCCTTGACAACAACTACCCAGAAGCTCATTACAATCTGGGCGTTTCACTGATGCGGCAAAGCAGCCCGGCAACGGCGATTATTGCCTTTACCCGCGCCACAAATATCTTGCCTACCTTTGGCCATGCTTACTATGCCAGAGGCCTGGCCCACGCAGATCTTGAACAGTACGAAGAGGCAAAAGCCCAGCTGCAAACCGCCACTAATATCTACATTAGTCAGGGCGAAACGCAGTGGGCAAATATTGCACAGCAACAGATTATGCTAATCGAGAACTTACAGACAGGTCGGTAGAGGGCAGATTAAACATCTAGCTCAAACGCTCTTGGGTTGCCACTCTCTAGCAGAGCCAAGTTATTCTTTAGCTGAGACCACACAAGGCCCGCACTCAGAAAAATGAGCGGCGCAGCCATCGCGTAGGCAATTTTTGCCGTAAAGCCAAAAATGCTCATGCCAGAAGCTAAGAATACGCAGCTACCCGTACAAATGCCAAAAAAAGGAAGTTGTAGGTCTAGTCCCTGGAGCTTTGAGATAGAACGGGTAGACTTTTTGTCGTACCAGTCACCGACGGCACCTTTGAGCACAGCAGAAAACGCTAAGCCTGACGTAATTGCAATGAATAAGCCTGCCGCTAGCAAGAGGTAAGGCGGCGTTTGGGGGTAGTACATGGGGCTCAGGGCTCGCAAATATGAACGAATGTTAACTTAACTATACCAAACACCATGATCTACAGCGCGTTGCATATTTTGTAGGTTGATTTGGTATGGACTGACTGAGGCGTACTTATTTTGTCAGCTGCTTATCTTGTCAGCTACTTATCTTGTCAGCTGCTTATCTTGTCAGCTGCAATGCGCCGGCTAGTTCGGTAGGTACCAACGCAACCGCGCGTTCTTTTGAGAAGTCTGCGATCACACCCCAAGCTGCGCCCAGCAGTCGATCAGGCTGCAAATCGTCCTTCACAAGGGTCCACAGTCGCTGAACCTCTTCGGTATGCAGCCGATTGTCTTCTGTGAGCGCCAGCAAAATTTGTCGTCTGAGGTACTGTCCTTCTTCTGTCATCAAAAACTGAATGCCCATGCCAGCAGTTGGAATGATGTCAAAGCTTTGGTCAGAGCGTGCAATCATCAGCAAATTTTCTAGCCGTTGCCACTGAAACTTGCCGTCTTTGAACAGTACCTCAATCAAGCGCCGCCGCAATGATGTAGTTTCGGCTGAAAGCAAGCGACGGGCGACGTAGGGATAGGCAATCTCAACAATTTTAAAGTTTGGATCTAGGCTTAGGGCCAATCCTTCCTGCGTGACCAGAGAGCGGATAATAAGTGCGAACTTTGCGGGTACCCGGAAGGGATACTCGTACATCACCTCTGAGAATTTATCCGTAATAGATTTGAAGTTAAAGTTGCCTACGCTTGCGCCAATGGCATCTTGAAAAACCTCTTCTAGGGCCGGGACCAAAGGCCGTACGTCTACATCCGGCATCAAAAAGCCTAGCTTCACAAAGTCATTGGCTAGGTCAGCGTAGTCCCGGTTAATAAGATGAACAACCGAATCTACGAGGGTTTCTTTTGTGCGATCATCGAGCTGATCGGTCATGCCAAAGTCAATGTAGGCCATACGTCCATCTGCCATCGCAAACAAATTGCCTGGGTGCGGATCCGCATGAAAGAAACCAAACTCCAACAGCTGACGTAAGCCAGAAGAAACGCCAATTTCGACTAGATCATTCGTGGCCAAGCCAGCTGCCTTAACCTTTTCAGTATCGGTGAGCTTAAAGCCATCAATCCACTCCATAGTGAGTACGTGAGGGCTGCAATAGCGCCAGTAGATGGCAGGTACTTTTATTAAAGGCTCGTCTTGAAAGTTGGCAGCAAATCGCTCAGCGTTGCGGCCTTCGTTGAGGTAGTCCACCTCTTCAAATAGCTTGCTGCCAAACTCATCGACAATCAGCGTTAGATCATGGCCCAAGTTCAACGGCAGCCAAGGCGCAATCCAGCCAGCAGCCCACCGCATGATGTAAAGGTCGCGGCAGATAATAGGCATTAGGTTAGGCCTTTGTACCTTTACCGCTACCTCTTCTCCGCTGTAGAGGCGGGCTCTATACACCTGACCCAAGCTAGCTGCCGCGACAGGCTCTGGAGAGATAAAGCTGAAGATCTCTTCTGGACTGCGGTCTAGGTCGCTATAAATTGTTTGCCAGGCAACTTCGCTCGAAAAGGGAGGTAGCTGATCTTGGAGCTTAATTAGCTCATCTAAGAAGCTGGGCTTAATCAGGTCGGGGCGTGTAGAGAGCGCCTGACCGACTTTGATAAACGTGGGGCCCAGCTGAGTAAGGATCTTTCGTAGCTCAACGGCTCGGCGGTCTTGGTTGATTTCTGCTTTGTTTAAAAAGTTGTCGAACAGCAGACCCAGGGCAAAAGTGCCTAGCATCCAAGAAACGGTGAGTGTGCGCCACAAGACCACTAAAGGCCGCCATCGATAATGCTTTGCGATCGCCTGCCAGTCGTAACGGCGATACAGCGGAAGCACAGAAGCACTCCCCGGGTGAGCATCGGACGCGGTAAAGTCTGTCATAGGGTAAGCGAGGCCGTAACCTTTGCATTCTCTGTAAATTATAGTATACAAAAATACAAAAAACGTTGCGTCTAAGGAGAGATTCAGCGCTTTTTCTATTGACAATTCCTTAAGATTCTAGAACCTGTTAAAGCTACAGAAAAGCCACAGAAAAAATCACGAAGCAAGCAGTAGAAAAAATGGTAGAGCCTAGTTTAATCGGTATGCTGTGGGCCATTGGCATGATGGCCATTGCCATGGGTCTCTCTAGCTGGCAGCAGCTAGGCCTGACAAAAACGCTTGCGATCGCAACTATTCGCACCATCGCTCAGCTGCTAGGCATCGGTCTCATCTTGGGCTTCATTTTTGCCAGTCAGCAGCCCCTCGCCATTATTGGCATTATCATTGTCATGGCTACTATCGCCGCTGTCGTTGCCAAAAACCGGGTAGATCGTGACCTGCCAAAGCTTCTGAAATGGGTCTGGCTAGCCATTTTTACCGCTGGTCTAGTAACGGTGGTCTATGTCAATCTTTTGGTGATTCGCCTAGACCCTTGGTACGACCCAAACTATTTGATTCCGCTGAGTGGCATCGCCTTGGGAAATGCCATGACGGCAGCCTCTATCGCCGGGGAGCGGCTGGTCAAAGCACTCAGACATAATCGCATCGAGATCGAAACGCATCTGAGCCTAGGGGCAACGCCAACCCAGGCAATTGCTGCCTACCGGCGAGCTGCTATCAAAGCCGGACTCATTCCTACCATTAATGCCATGATGGTGGTCGGGCTAGTCACGCTACCGGGCACCATCACAGGTCAGCTGCTAGCTGGTGCTGATCCGCTTGTCGCTGCAATCTATCAGATTTTGATTATGTTTATGCTGGCACTCGCCACGCTAATTGCGTCTCTAGTGATCACCTACGGCATTGCCAAGCAATTTTTTACGCCTGCGATGCAGCTTATAGATCCGACAAGCATTCAGCCTTCTTAAGTTTGGGCTTATTTTACAGGCTTACTTATGCTCGGGCTCCCTCCTCGGGCTTACTTGTGCTCGGGCTCACTCTAAGTGTCTCGGTTTCGGGTAAACCCGTCTAAATCGGGCCGATAGAGGGCCATAAAGTTTCCTTCGGCGCTATACAGCTCTACCGGAATCTGAGCCTGGGTGCTGAGCAACGTAATTTGCTGAAGCAGTTGGTTGCTTTGACTAATTAATACGTCATCTGTCAAACCACCGGCTCGCTGATTGGGTGGGGTAATGGACTGGTCAATGACGGCATCGTATCCCTGAAACAAATCCACGCGAACGCTAGAGCCCTGCACAGAATAGGTGCACTTTTGGGTGACTGTTTCACCGCAGACAAGATAAAAGCTGGGCTCTATCGGCTGAAAACGCAGTGAGACCAGCTGACTAGCTTCGGCTTCGGCCAGCTCACTGGTGTACAAGCTGGTGAGCGTTTCGACTTCAGAATAGGCTAGAGAGGCTTGGGGAACATTGGTTAGCTGATTGACCGCGCTTTTCCACTTTTCAACAGAGACTGTCCAAGCGCCCTCTGATTTGGCGCGCTGGGCGTCGGCGGCTAGCTCTTTTGCGGTAGACAGGCTACGGTCGGCGCTGCGCTCCTTTTCGGCTTGCTCGCGCACCTCTAGGTAGTCGGCTTCATACTCTGGCAGTATTTGCTGAGCCTCTGCGTAGGCTTTAGTGCCTTGGGGAATGCCTTTGAGGCTATCGACGGCTGTTTTCCAGCTCTCTAGCGCGGTCTCCCAGTCTTCTAAGGTAGTGGCTGTGTCTACTATAGCCGTCGCCTGACTGGCGGACTGCTGAGCCCGCCTCAGGCTCACCTCGGCGCTAGATTCTGTTTCGATACGCACCAAAATGGTGGATAGATTAGCGCGGTATTCTACCAGCTTGGCTTCTGAAAGCAATCGCACCGGACTGTCGGTGGGCACAGATTCTAATGAGGCAATTGACTCTCGCCACTCGTCGGCAATCTCCTCCCAAGTGGAAAGCGCATGGGGTGGATTTTGAGATTTCACAGCTGCGCCGTAGGCTTGTGACTGGGCATCGGTGACCCAGTCGAGAGAGACAATCTGACGCTCGTATTCAGGCAGAATGGCCTGCGCTTCGCTGTGATGAGGCGACCATACTGGAATGGGCGTCAATAGCTGAATGGAGCGTCGCAGCTGCTGCTGAGATTCTTTGACCTCGTCTAGGGAAGAATTTCTGCCTAGGCTAGCTAAGGCCTCGTCGCCAGTTTGCTGGGCGGTTTGGATGCGATCGCAGCCACCCACCAAACAGGGCCGAGTCACGACATAGCCCACCAAACCAACAGCAACAAAGCCTGCCGCCGCGACAAAGATAAAAGGATTTCCCTTTGACTGCTGCTGCCACTGCTCCCGCTGACGCTGCACCTCGCCTTCGTCAATCTGTGCAATATTCTCGTATTCAAACTCTTCTTCAGTGTCTTCTTCACCCTCTAGGTAATAGGCCGGATCGTTTTCGTACTCTTCGCGGCTGTAGGACTCGCCATCATAGTCATAGTCTTCCTTTTCAGTTGGGTCGGCAAGGCCCAATGCAGCATTTGCCAAGTCAGCCTCATAACCCGACTGGTAGTCCGATTGATGGCCAGAGTCTTGCTCCGAATACGGCAACTCAGAAGACAGGGAGCCAGAAGGCAGTGCTCCAGAGTAGGACGTCTCAGCATAGTCTTCGGTGCCATAGTTCTCAGCGCCATAGTCTTCAGCACCGCCTTCAAAAGCCTCTCCCTGCTGTGAATAATTTGCAGCGTCAGGGAGATCGAGCGTTATCTCGCCCTCGGGCTGATAGGCATAGCCACCCACACCAGCGTCGTAGACACCGATATCATCACCGCCGGTGTCATCGTCTTCAATATCGTTATGACTAGAGTCATGCAGCGATAGGCCATAGCCCGCTGCCAATGCCGACATATCTAGCGCATCTATTAGGGCCTCTTCAGAGAGTTGCTTTCGGGGGGGCTCAGTATCAGCATCAGCATCAGACTCTTCTGACAAGGCCTCTTCTGACAAGGCCGACTCTATTACAGAGAAGTGTTCTTGTTCATCGGCTGTTGGAGAGACCTCTCTCGCTTCCATATCGTAGTCTTCTAAACCTGGCGCCTCTAAAACCAGCTCATCAGAGTTCAGCTCGTCAGAATTAGGCTCATCAGCGCCCAGATCGCCAGCGCTTAGATCGTCAGCGCCCAGATCGTCAGTGTTCAGATCGTCACTAGTGATCTCGTCCAGCCTATACCTGTCACTACTGGACTTGTCTGATAGATCGCCTGATAGATCGCTCTGCGGTTCATCCATCAGGTCTTCAATATCTAGAGCCGCCTCTAGCTCTGCACCTTCTGACTCCGCATTCTCTAATTCGGATTCAAACATACTGTCTGACTCATCGACAGCGCTGACTAAATTACTCTCTGCCTGGCGTTGATTGTGGTCGATTAAGTCTGTTGTATCCTCAGGCAGTTCTTCTTCAGGTAATTGGTCTTCCAGTAATGAGTCTTCAAGTGATTCGTCTTCAAGTAGTTGATCTTCTAGTAATGAGTCTTCAACCTGTTCGTCGGCGATCACTTCGTTGGCGCTCATTCCATCGCCAATAAACTCGTCGGCAATCGGCTCATCGGTGGCCAACGCTTCCTCGACCAAATTGTCTTCAGCCAGCGCCAACGGCTCCTCGGTCAGAACGGTAGGTTCAAATAAATCTTCTTCTAAGGCGGTTTCTTCTGGTGTGAATGGAGTAGAAACGGTAGAAAATAAGTCAGGACTCGCAACCGTTGGCATCACTTCTGTAGCCACCTCAGGCTCCACCGGCGTTGTTGGCTCTGCAGAGATATCAAATAAGTCCACCTCGGCGTCGCCTTGGGTTGGCAAAACCATTTCAGACGTTTCAGATTGGGAAAAGGCTGCTGAAAAATCAAGCTCGCTACTAGTCGGCGACTCAGAAGCGTCCTTTAAGCCATTTGAATCATCGGCAGTATGCAGATCAAAAAAGTCTGAAGAGGCCGTGTCTGGGCGAGAGGTCACCGTTACTGGTAGCTCTACAGTCGGCAGGTCTAAATCAGACGAGGCAATCGTGGGTTCCTCGCCAGGCAGCGTAAACTCCGAAGACTCCGCAGAAAAACTGGTCGTACTTTGCTGTGCCGGTATCCCCGCAGAGAGCGCTGATTCAAAATCTAGTTCGGCCTCCGATTCGATATCCGATTCGATATCTGACTCAATATCTGATTCAAGATCTAGCTCTAAGGGGTCCTCTTCTAGTTCAGATAAGATCAGATCATCTTCACCCTCAGGCAGCAGTTCTGGAAAAAGCGCTTCGTCTTCTGCAGTAACTTCATTTACTGTGATGGCAGAGTCCGTTGAGGCTGTTGTTCTTTTAGCAGCAGCAGCGCCGGGCAAAGTATCGTACAGGCCAAACTCATAGGACAAATCATCTGTTGTAGCAGAGGAGATTTCGAGCGTATCGTCTTCCGAGCCTTGATGATTGTCTAATTCTTGAAACGTGAGCGCTTCGCTGCCCTCGATTAGTTCAGGTTCCTCAACGGAGACAGAAGGCGTCAAAGGAAGATCTTCTAACTGGCCATCTGGCAAAGCTTCAGAGTCATCTTCAGCCATGCCTTCAGAAACACCAAACAAATCGTCAAAGCCGTCATCTACTTTCCAGGTAAATGACCGCATAGTAAAGGGCTTTGCTTCGCTACGGTGCTTTAGATAAAGCTGTATGGAGACAGCCTCGGCGATGTCAGATAGGTCTGCGACTTCTTCGGGTAGGCCTCGGGTGTCAAAGCGATCGCGCAAATGTGTTTCTAGCCAGTCTAAGGTTTGCGCAGCATGGGACTCTGCCTTGGCGCTATCTAATGGGTACTCCACTAAGACCATGACCTTATCGCGGCCTAACGTGCATCGCGCGGTCGTTTTAGATGGGGTATCGGGTTGCGCAGTGAGTGCCTGCGTCAATTCAGTAGAGAGCGTTTCAAAGGAGAGGGCAGACATAGGGGGGAGCATTCACACAGAACGCTGATATTTCCAGGAGAGGTAGCTAGGGACTGTATATTTTTTGACAGGCTTTTGAGCGGGCTTTTGAACGGACTTTTGAATGGGCCAAACCCACTCCTTAAGTGAGGGTAGGATACAGTCTTATTAAGAGCAAGCCAGCAGGGAGTGCACAGCGCTATTTTTGGGTGAACGGCACTATTCTTTACTGAAGAACAAACAAAATTGATACATCAAGGCATAATAGTGACCCGTTTCATCTCATCTTGTAAATCTCATCTCACTACATGGCTAATAGATTTAGATAACCTGCCATGCAAGCACCTACCTAAAGCTGATACTCAGAACTGTTACTTAGAACACGTGACAGTTAAATCCTTCTTTTGACAAGTAGAGCTGGATAAGTTCGGCAATGTCGGCCTCATCTTCCACAATCAAAATGTCCATGGTTGGATTCAAGTCTCCTGTTCTAAGTAACAGTTCTGAGTATCAGCTTTAGGTAGGTGCTTGCATGGCAGGTTATCTAAATCTATTAGCCATGTAGTGAGATGAGATTTACAAGATGAGATGAAACGGGTCACTATTA
>JBCBKQ010000173.1:0-12351 GCA_038521595.1 Cyanobacteria bacterium J06627_28
CAGAGCCCTTCAAAAACAGAGCCCTTCAAAAATAGAGCCCCTTAAAAATAGAGCCCCTTAAAAATAGAGCCCTTCAAAAATAGAGCCCTTAAAAATATATTGATTGGGTCTAATCTACTGGGTTAGGCCATGTGTGATTAGGCAGCGGTTAAGTGCTTAGGCAAAGGTCGGGGCGCAGCTTTTGTGCGCCTCTAAGGTAGGCATGATTCACCGCTGACTGATGGGCGGGCATGTAGATGTGGAGCATGAGTCGAATGCAGTGGCTCAAGCTGCCCTCCACATGCATCTGCTGTAGGTCTATGAGCGGGACAGCGTCCCAGTTGGGGCGTTTTCGTGCGATCGCAGCCGGGAAAATTGCATCCAAATCACGTGTCACCGAAAACGTCACGCTCACAATCTTGCTCGTATCGAGTGGGTTGTGGGCCTCTACCGCATCTAGCAATTCGCTCACGGCTTCACTCATGGCCGCCACTGTGTTTTCAGGAACGGTCGTCGCGCCTCTGATTGCTCGGATTTGCCAGCTAGGCTGCTCGCTATTGGTCGAGCCGTTTGATAATAGGTGTTCCATGGGAGAAATTTTCCGTCTGCACGTCTGCAGAGGATGTCGTCTTTTTACTGCATGATTTCTACTGCATCATAGGCGGCTGGTATAGCCACAGCGGCACACCGCTAGTCGCCACTTCAAAATCTATGCGTGCTAGCGTAGCAGGCAAATGCGCCGGTAAAATGCCCAGCGGCGAACGGCTGCCCGGCAATACCCTACTCAGCAGAGGTTTCTTCTCCTCAAAGGTGTAGCACTCCGCCTTATCTGGATCGAGTCCGCCCAGCTCAGCCGCCCAGCGTCTGGCATCTTCTTCAGTGCCTAGCCTATCCACCATACCCAGGGTTAATGCCTGCTCACCTGTAAAGACACGTCCATCGGCAAATTCTCTCACTTTTTCTTCACTTAAGTTTCGCCCTTCTGCCACCGTGCGCACAAACTGCCCATAGCTCACATCAATCAGCTCTTGCAAAATGCCTTCTTCTGCCGGTGTCAGCGCCCTATCAAAGGCCAAAATATCTTTGTAGGGGCCAGATTTGATCACCTTAAATGAGACGCCCACTCGCTCTAGCAGCTTCTCCAAATTATTACCGCGCAAAATAACGCCAATAGAGCCGGTAATTGTGCCCGGGTTCGAGACGATATGGTGTGCACCAACGCCAATGTACACGCCACCAGAGGCAGAAATATTGCCATAGCTGGCGACAATTTTGACCTTGTCTTGCAGCCTTCTGAGGGCGCTGTAGATTTCCTGCGAGTCGCCCACTGTGCCGCCAGGACTGTCAATGCGTAGCAGCAGCGCTGGAAACTTCTTTTCTTCGACCTCTTTTAGCGCTTCGAGAACGCGCTTACGGGTAGGCCCTGCGATCGCACCAGAAACTTCAATACGGGCAATTTGCTTACGATAGCGACGCTTAAAAGGCCAAATCATGAAAATCTAGGGTGCGCTCGGCTTTACATTACTTTAAAGTAAGTATACGCCTTGCCCTGCCCCTTGCGTTTTGCCTTCTTTCCCTGATGTCGCAGGCGTAAAAGATGCTGGCGGCAGCAGCAGTGCGTTTCCTATCGCCCAAAAGCATGAAACCTCGTCCATCGACTAAGTCTGTCACCGAGTCTGCTACCGAGTCTGTCATAGAGTCTGCCACTGCCGATAACGCTGAGCAGACGGTCACCGATCCTAACAATCCCCAGTGTCCTGTTCGTGTGCCTGGCCCTGCTGAGGCGGCCCCTTCTGTTCAGCTCGTTTCAAATCCATTTTTTCTGATTGCCCCCTTCTTTCTTTGGGGAACGGCAATGGTCGCCATGAAAGGCGTCATGGATGAAACCAGTCCACTCTTTTTGGCGAGCATACGGCTCATGCCTGCCGGCGTATTAGTGGTGCTCGCCTCTGTCTTTCTAGGGCGATCTCAGCCAAAAGGCTGGCGAGCGTGGCTGTGGATTACGCTATTTGCCTTAGTCGATGGCACTTTGTTTCAGGGCTTTTTAGCCAGAGGCCTAGAGCGCACAGGCGCGGGCTTAGGGTCAGTGATGATTGATTCGCAGCCTTTAGCGGTTGCCATTATGGCTCGCTTCCTGTTTAAAGAATGGGTGGGGCCGTTGGGCTGGCTAGGGCTGTCCGTTGGCCTATTGGGCATTAGCTTCATTGGCCTGCCAGATGATTGGATTTTGTCGCTACTCCATGGGCAGTGGTTTGAGATTGGGCCAGAACTAGAGCAGGATCTGTGGGTCGTGTTGTTTCAGCAGGGCGAATGGCTGATGCTGATGGCCGCACTGTCGATGGCGGTGGGAACTATTTTGATTCGATTTGTTGCCAGAGAGGCCGATCCTGTTGCGGCCACTGGCTGGCATATGATCCTTGGCGGGCTGCCTCTGGCAATCGCCTCCACGCTAAGTGAACCCTCCCCATGGCAGGGCATTTCAATAGGTGGCTGGTTAGAAATCAGCTATGCGACTGTGTTTGGTAGTGCCATTGCCTATGGCATTTTTTTCTATATTGCGGCCCAGGGGAGTCTGACCAGCTTAAGTGCCTTGACCTTTCTGACTCCTGTCTTTGCCTTATTATTTAGTACGCTGCTGCTATCAGAGAGTCTGAGCAGCCTGCAGTGGTCAGGGGTATTGCTGACGCTGGCCAGTATTTACCTCATCAATCAGCGCGTACCGCTGTCTAATCAATTGTCAGCAAAGCTTTCTGCACTAGCTTTCCGTACGGGTGGCGCGCCGAGTAGCCTAGACCGTGAAACCATGGAGTAACTTGCAGAGCCATCAGCGATTTGGCGGTTGTGTCTAGTACTGTCACCCCCCTTAGGTCGCAAAAGTCTCAATAAAAGTACGTAAACCTGTGGAACTTAATCATAAAGAAGAGAACAACTCAATGCTCTACAGCCGTTCTCACTATGTGTTTGCGGTAACATAGGCCTAACTAAAGCGATTGGTGCTAGTACAGGCATCGACTTGATATATCTAATACATCAGGTAGCCGTTTTTTATTGTTAGCTGTTCTGTAAGTTTATGGAGAGTTGTACTAGAGGTCTCTAATTTAGAGATTTCTGGCACATACGTTTCTATCGAATCTTCTAAAGTCAGTAGTCTTAAGTGGATTGCCTCAATAGACTATTTCGGGACTGTTTTGGCGTAATCAATCGCTAGTTAAGCGTGTGGCATTAGCTGTTTCAGTCCGGTTCACGCTGACTGCCCGAGTAATCTTTGTCTAAGTGATTTGGCCACTGATTTGCACTCAAATCAGTGGCCAAATCAGCAGAAGCATAAGATGAACGGGCATCCTATTTTCGGTAGCCAGTACCAAAAAACAGTATAGAAATAGCGTCTTACGGGGCTATCTCAGCGTTTTTACGGGGCATCTGTTGAACTTTCCCACGGTCGGATTTTTCCTGCAGTCGGATTTTTCAATATAGAAACTTGTAGATAGTTGAAACCGTCCCTATGAGAATTGCCCTTAAACAAGGCCTCTTGGGCCCTCAAAAGATAGCAGGTAAAGATACCAATGACTCGGCGTTCTACATTATTATTTCTAACCTGCCTGACAACGTTAGGTACTACTCTCGCCCATGTTCGAGGCAACGCCATCGCTCAGGTGTCGTCCTCGTCACAGCTATCTGCTAATCGCTTCACGGTGGCGCAGCTGGACGAACCAGCGACCATCGAGGATGATTTTGGTGAGCTGGACTCAGCGAGCAACGTTCTATCTATTGGCTCTGAGGGGCCCGCTGTTATTGCTCTGCAGACCCGTCTGCAAGATATTGGCTATTACGATGGTCGCATAGACGGCATTTATGGACTGGGCACTCAGCGAGCAGTCCGTGCCTTTCAAGAAAGCCAGGGCTTTAGTGTAACTGGGCGTCTAGACAATGGTACCTGGGACGCCATCGAGGCCTTTGATTTGGCTGGGGAGGGTGCCCTTGGCGAATCAGGAGAGTTTGCCTCTTCTGACGATGTGCCCGCAGTTGTGTCTGAGAGTGACGGCAGTCGGCAGCCATCTGCTGTTACTGACGGGGCACTGCCGCCTGTCACCGAGGGCGCTGATGCGATTGAAGGCACGATTGAAGGCAATAGTGCGGCTGAGAAAGGCAATGGCTTAGGCCGACTGTTTGCGCTGGGATTGGGACTATCGGCACTGGTGGCTAGTTTTGGCGTCGGCTTTTTTATTGCCAATAAGGGGAAGGAAGATGCAGAGGCAGGCGAAGGCGGCTGGTCTGAGGTGAATCCTGCGGGTGTTTTGGGTGTCCCTGTAGGGCCAAGTGGTGGCATGGATGGGGCAGCTGTCAACGGGAATGGCTATACCGGGTCGGCCATAGCCACAGCCGGCAACGGCGCGATCCAGACAAACGGCCAGATGGGTGGCACATCAGCACTGGCCCCAGTCGATGTCGTTGACGGTCTCATAAAAGATTTACACAATCCAGATCCAAGCAAACGTCGTAAGGTCATTTGGGAGCTGGGCCAGCGTGGCCACTCTCTGGCGGTCAAGCCCCTCGTTGATGCTATGGTCGATGCCGACTCTAAGGAAAAGAGCTTGGTGCTGGCGGCCCTGTCAGAGATTGGCATTCGCTCTTTGAAGCCGATGAACCGGGCATTGGCAATTGCGATGCAAGACGAAAACCCCGAGGTGCGTAAGAACGCTATCCGCGACATTACCCGTGTGTATGACTTGGTGGTTCAAATCAGTCATATGCTGGGCCATGCCACTGAAGATGAAGACCCTGAAGTGCGGCAAACCGCCACCTGGGCGCTGGATCAGCTTAATCGCACCCGTCGTACTCAAGACTTAGATACCAATATGCGCGCCTTTCCGGGTGGCGCAGCCAAGCCCATTGATTTGCTCTCTAGCGAAGCCTCTATTCGTCGGTCGCAGTCCTGAAAGCAGAGGCGACAGCGACGATCTAGGTCTCGTCTGAGACTGTTGCTGCTCTCTACACCAGTTGGCCCGTTGGGCTCTGGCCTGGGCGGTGGCGTAGAGCTGACAGTGGCAAATTTGGCTAGGGTGATGGTTTCTCTGGGCCATCAAGTGACGATTGTGACGCCAGCTGAGGCTGTGCCTGCACCGTTAGGGCTTAGATTGTCGGCGATTAAGCTTGTTCAGGTGGCGGGTGAGTGGCAGCAAACGGCACAGGCACAGCCCCGAAGTGCAGCTAGCGAGGCAAGTGCCGTTCTCAAAAATATGTGGGCCTATGCTCAGCAATCCGAGCATCTTTACGATGTGATGGTTAATTTTGCCTATGATTGGCTGCCGTTTGAGCTGACCTCAGCGCTGTGCAGGCCAGTGGCGCATTTTGTCAGTATGGGCTCGCTGAGTGACCAGCTCGATGTCGCGATCGCGCGAGTTGTAAAGCAGTTTCCGGGTACTCTTGGCGCCTATACCCAGTCCCAAGCAGAGACCTTTGCTCCCACAGTGCCGCCTGATAGCTGGAAAATTTTAGGTGGTGGCATAGACCTCACAAAGTATCGCTACCGTCCTCAGCCAGAGGGAATTTCGCGGCCAGCGTTGGCCTGGGTTGGTCGCATTTCGCCGGAGAAAGGGTTAGAAGATGCGATCGCGGCTGCCCGGTTATCAAAACAGCCTCTCCAAGTATTTGGCAAGATTGAAGACAAAGCCTATTGGCGCAGGCTACAGTCTCAGGCCGCTTGGTGGGAGGATGGTTCGCCCATTGAGTACTGCGGATTTTTGCCGACGGTGCAGCTACAAAAGGCGCTAGGACGTTGCCGGGCGCTGCTGTTGACGTCTTATTGGGTCGAAGCATTTGGCATGGTGGTAGTAGAGGCGTTTGCCTGCGGTGTGCCGGTGATTGCTTATGACTGTGGTGGTCCTGGAGAGCTGGTAAAGCCGGGTAAGACGGGTTGGCTAGTGCCCCAGGGGCAGGTGTCAGGACTGGTGGATGCGATCGCAAAAATAGACCAGCTGAACCGCGCCGACTGCCGAGAACAGGCAGAGACCGTGCACGCGCTATCAGCCTGGGGCGAACGAATGGAAGATTGGCTGCATCAGGTCATTGCCGATCGCGTTTCTGACCGTTTGAGCAGCTAGGCCAGATATTGGAATTCCAGATATTGACATTCTAGATATCGATATTCTAGCCAGCATTATGCAGTGGCATTACAGCGGCAAGTGCTACTGCATAATGCTGGCTAGCCGTCGCATATCTTGATCGACTTCACCGCACAGAGAAGGATTATGGGGATCGGTCTCTAGCGCTTTTTGTAGATAGATATGTGCTTTTTTTAGCTGCCCTTCACTAATGAGATGGCGGCCCCATCGCTGATAGACAATGGCTTGCCACTGGCTAATTTCAGAATCGGTGGGCATGCGATTGGCGAGGCCTTCTACCAGTGCGATCGCCCGTGGAAACTTTTGATGTCTCAGTAGTGCTCTTAGCTGTAGATAGGCATCTTCCTTTAGCGATGCTTCTTGAGATGAAACGTGCGATCGCTCTTGGGGCAGTGGCCAGTTTGTCGCATTTTTGGCAGGGGCAGGAATCGCTGATGTGACTGATTCGTCAGTGCGGTAGTCAGGCGTTTTCACGTCCTGCTGAAAATCCGCTAGACCCCATTTTTCTAAAGTGCGCTTTAGATCTTCTAAGTCAATTCTTCCAGAGGTTGTAGGCTCAGAAGCGTTTGTCTGCGGCGCTGTTGTCGATTTCTCAGTTGTCGATGTTTCAGTTGCTGATTTCTCGGTTGTCGATTTCTCAGTTGCCGATTTCTCGGTAGGCGTAGACGCTACCTCAGTCGAAGGGGCGCGTCTTGCTGTCTCAGACTGGATACTAGAACTACCATCCGTGAAGTCAGTCTTGTTTTTGGCACTCGCCTGCAAGGCTTTGGTCAGTGCTTTGTAGGCAGCGTTGATCTCAATGAATTGCTCAATGGCCTGTTTATCTGGATTGATATCTGGATGATACTGACGCACGAGTCGCCGATAGGCCGTTTTGACATCACTAAACGATGCGCTGCGGCGCAGACCTAGCGTTTTGTAGTGATTAGCCAGTTTCATGGCAACAGGGGCTAGCCTGGTCAGGCCAGCAAAAGCAGTAGGGAGCGCTATCTTTGCACGTTTTACGCTAGTCTGCGCTCAAAGATTGCGCTCAAAAACTGTGCTCAAAGATTGCGCCCAAATTATAGGGGATTTCTACGCAGATAACCGACAATGTGTGCCCCTTCTTTTCTTTTTGTCTACACTGTCGGCTGGCCTACGCTGTCGGCAGCCGCTCCTCAATCACACGGTCAATCAAGCCATACTCCTTGGCTTCAGCCGCAGACATAAAATAGTCGCGATCGCTGTCCTTCGCAATGTCTTCGACAGGCTTGCCGGAGTGCATTGCCATCAGCTCGTTCAAATCACGACGCACCTGCACAATCCGAGCCGCCTCAATCTCAATATCCGTTGCCTGCCGACGACCTACACCACCCGACGGCTGGTGAATCATAATGCGCGAGTGCGGCAAGGCCAAACGCTTACCTTTTGCACCTGCATTGAGCAAAAAGGC
The DNA here is from genome assembly GCA_038521595.1 of Cyanobacteria bacterium J06627_28. Taxonomy (GTDB): domain Bacteria; phylum Cyanobacteriota; class Cyanobacteriia; order Phormidesmidales; family Phormidesmidaceae; genus Phormidesmis. The sequence goes on from JBCBKQ010000173.1 coordinate 7,534, forward strand.
ACCCATACTCGCAGCCAAGCCCACACAGATGGTGACCACCTCAGACTTTATGTACTGCATGGTGTCGTAAATTGCCATGCCTGCGGTAACGGAGCCGCCCGGCGAATTGATATACAGATAAATGGGCTTGGTCGAATCTTCTGAGTCGAGGTAGAGCATGTACGCCACAATGGCGTTGGCAATGCCGTCGTCAACTTCTTCAGTCAAAAAGATAATGCGCTCACGAAACAGCCGCTCATAAATGCTGATCCACTGTTCGTATGTGCTGCCAGGGAGGCGATAGGGGACGCTAGGAGTTCCAATGGGCATGGGTCTTTGGGGTAGTTAATTTAAGAGAGTATAGGTGCGGGCAGCGATTGATCGAACTTTTGGATCGTTACTTCGCCAGTGCGGCTTCTTTGAGCGCAGGATTTTCGACTACGCGGTCGATGAGCCCATATTCTTTGGCTTCAGCCGCCGATAGGTAAAACATTCTTTCCATATCTTGTGAGATCTTCTCCGGCGTTTGTCCAGAGTTGCCTGCCAAGATTTTTTGCACAAGCTTTCTTTTTTCGATGACTTCTTCAGCCTCTAGCTCGATATCTGTCGCCTGACCACGTGTGAGCGTTTGTGGGTGCGTTAGGGCAATGCTCGTATGAGGCAGCGCCGCCCGTTTGCCTTTCACTCCGGAGGAGAGCAGCAACGCGGCCATGCCGTATGCCGTACCCATACAAATAGTCGTCACCTCAGACTTAATATGAGCAATGGTGTCATACACCGCTAGCCCCGCGCGGATAGAAATCATGCCAGCCGACGCATCTGCCTGCCCAGACATCACCGGGTCACCAATGGAGTTGATGTACAGATAAATAGGCTTACTTTGATCTTCAGAGTCCAGATACAGCAGCGCAGATACGATGGAATTAGCAACCCCATCCGTCAGCGGCTGGTTGAGAAACAAAATGCGTTCCTGGCTCATGCGGGTGTAGATATTCACCCACTGCCAGTTTTGGCTACCTGGCAGATTGTAGGGAACGCGTAAAACTCTATCGACGGACATCGCTTACACAACCCCCGCTGGAATCGCGGTCGGTAGCTCTTTAGTACTACCCAACACGCGGTCAATGAGGCCATATTCTTTGGCTTCTTCGGGGGTGAGATAAAACATCCGGTCGGTGTCTTTGTTGAGCTTATCTACGGGCTGGCCGGTGTTGCTAGACAAAATATCGAGGAAGGCTGTTTTATTTGATAGCACTTCTTCTGCTCGAATCTGAATGTCGGTTGCTTGGCCCTGCGCACCGGAACGGCTTTGGTTTAGCACGATGGTGGCGTGAGGCAGGCTAGCGCGAGACCCTTTTGCACCAGAAGACAAAATCATCGCAGCTGTCCCCATGGCCTGACCGAGGCAAATGGTGTGCACAGGGGGCTTGATGTATTTCAGTGTGTCGCAAATGGCAAAAGCTTCGGTCTCAAAGCCAACGGCGTCGCCGGTATACCAGGAGGTGCCTGTGGAGTTGATGTAGAAGTAGATTGGCTTATCGGGATCGTCAAACTCTAAGTACAGCAGCTGGGCGATAATGAGTTTGGTGACATCGACCCCCATCTGACGCTTAAAGTCGTCCGAAGACACGAGGGGAGTGCCTAGGTAGACGATGCGCTCTTTTAATAGGAGTGACTGTAAGTCTGGTGGTGGGGTCCGATAGGCTGCACCGCCTCCAGAATAAGGGGCTTGAACGGCCTTGATAGGAGAACTCATAGGAGACTTGTGCTTGCGAATTAACTGGATGGCTCAATGGGCAAAAGGGACAAAACTTTATCGGTTTTGCTATCTTTCTGCATACCATAGTAGCTCGCTGGTGAACAGGCTGCGCGCTCTCGGCGCTAGTGGTTTTTGGCGGATAACCTCACCTTGTTTCTGGGGGCAATGTTTTTATGTGGAATCGAGATAGCCAGCTGTGATGTTTGACGATACTTTAGACATGCCTATCAGTTATTTGTTTGGCTATTCGTTTGGCGATCTGCGACTTGTATTCATTGCTTGTACTTACTTGATTTTTACTTATTTAGGAGCGTCGGCTAAGACATGAAAGTTGGTTTGCAATGGGCCTTCAGTGATGCCCACCTTCCCTCGACTCAGCCCAGCAGTCAGCGTCAACTATCGGTGTCTGTATCGGCCAGTGGTGAAGGTGAGCAACCGCCGCTCAATCTTTGTTTTGTATTGGATCGCAGTGGCTCGATGATGGGTACGCCGCTAAAGACGGTGAAGCAAGCAGCCCATCGTATTGTCGATAGACTGACGCCGCGCGATCGCATTTCTATCATTGCCTTTGACCACAAAGCCGAGGTGCTCGTCCCTACCCAACAAGCGACTGACATTGACGGTATTAAACGACGCATCGACGGTCTAAGGGCCGGTGGCGGTACTGCGATTGATGTGGCTATAAAAGCGGGCATTGAGCAGCTGGCAGCGGGTAAAGAGGATCATGTCTCTCAGCTGCTGGTATTGACTGATGGTGAAAATGAACACGGCGACAATAGCCGCGCACTGAAGCTGGCAGATGTGGCGATTGGCTACAACCTCACGGTCAATACTCTGGGCTTTGGCGATCACTGGAATCAAGATGTGCTAGAGCAGATCGCGGATGCGGGCGGCGGCTCGCTGAGCTACATCGAACATGCAGAAGAAGCGATCGCAACCTTTGGTCGTCTCTTTACTCGAATGCAGTCTGTGGGGCTAACCAATGCCTTTCTCAATATCGAGCTGGCCGACGGTACGCGCCTGGCTGATCTCAAGCCCGTTGCTCAGGTTTCGCCAGAGACCGTAGAGCTGCCGACGGTGCAAGAAGGTAATCAGGCCATGGTTCGCATTGGCGATCTGATGAAAGATCAGCCTCGGGTGATTTTGTTAAATCTCTACATTCCTCAGCTGCCTGAAGGCACGGCAACGGTGGGCAAGCTGCAAGTGACCTATGACGATCCTGGATTGGGACTCAGTGCACAAACGACTGAGACCGTCCCGATTGAAATTGCTGCTCAGAGTAATTACACGCCCCAAGTAGACGATGCTGTCCAGCAAAATATTTTGGCGTTAGCGAAGTACCAGCAGACACAAATTGCTGAGGAGAAGCTGAAATCGGGCGATCGCAAAGGTGCTGTCACAATGCTACAGTCTGCGGCCAATACAGCCATTCAAATGGGTGATCAAAATGCGGCGACGGTGCTACAAAAGAATGCAACTCAGCTGCAGGCAGGGAAGGACCTGTCTGAGCGCGATCGCAAAAAGACCCGTATCGTTTCCAAAACCCAGCTTCAATAGCGTTATTCAATACGTGATCTGTGTGAATCTATAAAAAATAGGGATGTCACTGACCTTTCGGCGGTAAAAGCGTAGATATATAGAAGACAGTTACACGACATCACATACAAAAAGATGCCGCAAATAAATTTGGTATGGAATGATTCGCAGAATCGTTTCAAAAACTATCAGCTTTCTCTCTTGGAAGCTGACCTGTACAAAAAGACCAACATTGGCCGAGATCAGCAGCGTTGTGAGATATGGATCGAGCACAGCACGGTGTCTAGAGTCCATGCTGAGATTAGCTTTAAGCCCGACTGGCAGCGATTTTATTTGCGCAACATTGCCGCAAACAATCCGCCGAGAGTAGATGGCGGCATGTTAACAAAAGGTGAGGTCGCTCTTTATGACGGCAGCATCATTCAGTTTGGCCAAGTTTTGATACAGGTTAGTGATGTCGTTGTCGAGGTAGCAGCAGCCTATCCGCAAGCCACGCCACCGCAGCAGATGTCTGCGACGCCCGCCCCCGTTGTCTCGCCCCCGCCCCAAAATTTAGCCGAAACGGCTCCCTCTGGGCATCATCAGGTCGTTCATCAGCACCTACACACACCGCCAGCTCAAAATAGCGCGCCAGCACAAAATGCAGTTGTCAATGCGCAGGCACAGAGCGCAGGTGTCCAAACGCCCAGCGTTGCGCCCAAGTTGGTCTGCCCCAAGTGTCAGACCATGCAATTGCTAAGTCTGCGCAACTCTAACTGTCCTGTCTGTGGTCACTTTCTGGCAGATGCGTCTAGTCGATACTTTTTCTAGTGTCTTTGCTCTCGTGCCTTTACTCTTGTGCCTTTTCTCTCGTGTCTTTGTCTAGGGGCCTCTTCTCGCCTTGATTTGGTCGTACTTTGATTGTGCCTGACCTATGCCTAACTCTTCTCCAACCGTTCAACTCAGCTGGATTGATCCGAGCAGCCAACAGCAGCAACAGCCAATATTGACCTTGCCCATTGCTTTTGGTCGGCTGTTAGACCAAATGCCTTCAACGATGCAGGGGCAGCCAGTTTCACGGAGGGTGCTGCTCGATCCACAGGTGTCTCGTTACCATGCCTTGATTGAGTGGAGTCAAGATCAGCTAGTCCTGACGGATCAGAGTACGCCAAACGGGACGATGGTGAATGGTTCGCCGCAGCGTCGTTGTGTTTTGACAGTGGGCGATCGCATCCAAATCGGCTCCGTTGATATTCACGTTCGGCAAATCTCAGGCCAGCCAGTCCTAGGACAGGCTACAAACCAGCCGCCGCCTCAAACCCGCTACCAAGTCCAAACCGTTTATCCAGGCGCAAGCTCTCCAGAGGTCAACGCAGCACCCACCCCGACCCCTCCACAGCCAGCGCCTGCCGCCTCTACTCCACATGCCTCTACTCCACATGCCTCTACTCCACATGCCTCTACTCCACGTGCATCAGCAAGCTTTCCCCCCAATACGTTTAAATCCGCGAAGGTCGTCTCTATTGCATCCCTAGAGCAGAGCGGACATTTTCAGCGCGGCACAG
>JBCBKQ010000174.1:0-12169 GCA_038521595.1 Cyanobacteria bacterium J06627_28
CGATCAAAGAATAGAAGCCGATGTGAGAAATCTTACTCAGCTGATGCTCACGGTGCTCACCATTTTTGTAGAGTCGAGCGTACAGCTGTTTGGCTTTGTTGGGGTGTTGCTCTCTATTTCCCATGGACTGACCGGGTTTCTGTTGGTATATGCGCTGCTGGGCAGTGCGATCACGATCCTCTTTTTTGGCAAAAGGCTCACTCGCATTAATGCAGAGCAAATTAAGCGCGAAGCAAACTTTCGCTTTAATCTGACAGAAATTCGAGACCATGCTGAGGCGATCGCGTTACACAGAAGTCAGCAATTTTCCAATGCGAGAGCAAGAGATCGCTTTCAACGGGTCATTAATAATTTCAACCGCTTTATTCGCTGGCAGCTAGGGTTAGACTGCTTTCAAAATGCCTATCAATATCTCACGTTTATTTTACCCAGCCTGATTTTGGCCCCCAGCATCTTAAATGGGCCGTTAGAAGTCGGTGCAATTGTTCAATCCCAGGCGGCGTTTGATCGCATTTGGCTTTCGCTAAGCCTGATTATCGTTCAGTTTGAGCAGCTAACCGCTTTAGCAGCCAGTACCGGCCGCCTGCAACAATTGCTCCAGGCAATGTCACCAGCAAGTCATCCAACCTCTCAACAGTCCCTCTCAAGCGTACATGCCGCAGACATATACCCCTCAGATATAAAAACTTCAGATATAAAAACCTCAGAGATAAAAAGAGTTCAACAGGAAACGCTTGCGGTTCAGCATCTCACATTATATTTGCCACCCCTTTCCTCCGCAGATCTCCTAATCGACACTTCTAAAGTCGATACATCTAAAACCGAACAGCAACCGTGTTTATTTAGAGACCTTTCTTTCGTGGTTAATGAGCCTTTGTTAGTCATGGGTGAAAGTGGTGTCGGTAAAAGCTCTTTGGTCAAAGCCATCGCTGGCCTCTGGCAAAATGGCAAAGGCAAGATTATCAGCCCCAATCCTTCCACTCATCATTCTGACTCACCGTCTCAGCAGTCTTCTATTATCTTTCTGCCGCAACAACCCTACACGACGCTTGGCAGTCTCCGTCAGCAGCTTCTCTATCCGGCGCAATCTCATGGCAAGCCTACTCCTAGCGATAACCGTCTACGTCAAATTCTTGAGCAAGTGCAGTTGGCATATTTAGGCGAGCTTGATCAAATCGCTGACTGGTCAGGCCAGCTTTCCACTGGAGAACAGCAGCGGCTCGCCTTTGCGCGATTATTTGTTCATCAGCCTGCTTTTGCCATTCTGGATGAGGCAACCAGCGCGCTATCCGTCACACAAGAAGCCTCACTTTATCGCCAGCTTTCAGCCACGCAGACGGCCTTTATCAGTGTTGGGCATCGCCCTAGCCTCCGTCAATACCATGCTCAGCTACTAACCCTTACAGATAAGCAAACTTGGACACTCGTGGCGCTATGATGTTCTCTTTATTTTCTAAAGCTGCCTTCAAAAACACACCCTTTTCTATTCTGTCTATATATTGGAGATCTGCTCAAAAGTGGGGCGCTTGGAGCTTGCTGGGCCTACTCATTTTTTTGCTACTAATTCGGACAGGCCTTCAGGTCGTTTTTTTAATTTATGGGGGTGAGTTAACCTCTGCTCTGGCTGCCAAAGACAGCGCTCGATTCTTTCAGGCAGTCACTATTTTTGCTGGCATTTTAGTCATTAGCGTGCCTTTTGCATCGTTGAGTGGCTATATTCGTGACAAACTTGGGCTCTATTGGCGCACCTGGATGACACAGCATACGCTCACTCAGTATTTAGGTGTTGACAATACAGGCAACGAAAATTTAGATGCCAGCATCAGTAGCGCAGTGCCCTACAAAGCATTGCCCTTTTACCACCTGCGTTTATTAGGAACCATTGAGAATCCGGATCAGCGGATAGAAGAGGATGTTCGCAATCTGACTCAGGGGAGCTTAAAGGTGTTTGAAATTGCCACGGAAGCCACTTTTCAGCTCATTGGATTTGCCGGGCTACTGTGGTCTATCTCGCAGCCACTTATGCTGTTTTTGCTGGCCTATTCTGTCATAGGCAGCATTCTCGCAGCCATTGGCTTTGGCAAGCCCCTCATTCGACTCAATACCGAACAGCTAAGCCGTGAGGCAGGCTTGCGCTATGAGCTTACCCATATTGGAGACAACAAAGAAGCGATCGCCCTATACCAAGGTGAACCCCAGGAACTCACCCGCACTCATTTTCAATTTGACCGCGTCTTTCAAAACTTCAAAGCATTAATTCGCTGGCAGCTGGGGTTTAATCTCTTTCAAAATCATTACCGCTATGCCAGTTTTATCATTCCAGGTATGGTTTTAGCGCCTCGGCTTTTTGCAGGGGAGCTAGAAATTGGAGATGTGACCCAGGCCGGCTCCGCTTTTACACTCATTTTGTCAGCACTGGCACTCATTGTTCTTCAACTGCAGCAGATCACCAGCATTGGTGCAGCCATAGGGCGGCTTCAACAGCTCTTTCAGGCGATCGCATCATTACAGGCACCCGTTAACCCAAACGCAGCAACAGATAGGTCAGCTGAGATATCTCAGTCAATTTCAGCAACTACTGATAAACCATCAGGCATTACGCTGACAGCTGGCCATACATTTTCATGTCAATCACTTTCTCTGCTGACGCCTGATAATAGTAAAGTACTCATCCGAGATTTGACATTCACGCTGCCGCCAGGCAAAAGCCTGTTGATTATGGGAGAAAGCGGTGTAGGAAAAAGCTCTTTAGTTCGTGCGATCACCGGACTTTGGGGTAGGGGCCAAGGGCATATTACGCGTCCCCAGTCAATAACGGTGATTCCTCAGCGGTCATACCTACCAAACATTAGCCTTAGAGCGCTATTGCTGTATCCCCAGCTTGCTACCAACGTTTCAATATCTGATGAAAACATATATCAGATGCTGGCCCAGGTAAATTTGCCAAAGCTACAAAATCGTTCATTAGATCAGCCCTTAGATAAAAGGTTGTCACCCGGAGAACAACAACGTCTAGCCTTTGCCCGACTCCTGTTGCAGCCAACAAAATACGTCATATTAGACGAAGCGACCAGTGCTTTAGATATACAAAACGAGACGCATCTTTACAAACTGCTACAGCAGGCAGAAATAATACCTATCTCTATCAGTCATAGGCCTTCCACAAAGCAGCATCATAACTTTGCATTACATTTATTAGGAAATAGCTGTTGGCAATATGGACGTGTTTCAACAATGCTCGATCTGGGGTAACACTTTCAGCTGAAGGGGCGATCGCAGAAGGGACAGTCTATGGCTCATGCTCTCATTCGATAAAATAAAGAACGCATCCAACACTTCTTTATCTCACGCTTCCTATACCTTGTACGGCGATATGTCTCGCCGGGTGATGTACTGCCTATCTCGCTTTACTCCAGATATGGAAGTCTATTCCATTGATGAAGCCTTCTTAGGCCTAGATGGATTCAGCCACCTGGATCTCACTGACTATAGCCTCCAGATGCAGCGCTACGTCTTTCGCGCCACGCGCATTCCAATCTCAGTTGGGATAGGCCCGACCAAGACGTTAGCTAAGCTCGCGAACCGCATCGCTAAGAATCGGCAGCGTCAGGCTGATGGCAATGGCGTGTTTAACCTGTGCGATCGCGCGCTTCAAAATGCACTACTGCCCACCATTTCAGTCAATGACGTCTGGGGCATCGGCAAGCGCTGGAGTGCCAAGCTACAGGCCAGGGGAATTGCTACTGCGGCGCAGCTACGTGATACTGAGCCAGGTGTAATTCGCCAGATGTCTAATGTGGTTCTAGAGCGCACTGTTTATGAACTGCAAGGCATTTCCTGCCTGGGCTTAGAGGACATCCAACCCAAAAAACAAATCATGTGCTCTCGCTCATTTGGGCGGCTAGTCACGAGTAAGAGCGATTTGCTAGAAGCCATTTCCTGCCATGGGGCTAGGGTCACAGAGAAACTACGTCAACAGCAAAGCCGTGCCGGAGGGCTGTATGTATTCCTCAAAACCAATCGCTTCAGCATCAACGAGCCGCAATACCAAAACAGCATTACCTTCGCCTTTTCAGCACCTACTGGCCATACCGGTGAAGTGATTAGCGCTGCAAGAGCTGGCTTACAGCGCATTTTTTGCTCAGGGTTCCGATATCAAAAATGTGGAGTCATGCTGATGGACATCGCACCGGCTAACATCATCCAATGTAATCTCTTCTGTCAGCGTGATCATGAGCGCGACGATAGGCTCATGCGAGCCATTGATCAGCTGAATTCCAAGATGGGCACAGGGACGGTTGAATTCGCAGCCCAAGGCATCAGGCGCGATTGGCAAATGCGGCAAGCCATGCGATCTCCGCGATATACGACACGGTTAGCTGAGGCTATGATTGTGAAATGCTGAGTTGTTTTTCGGCTTCAGATTTGAGTTACCTTTTGCCCCACCGTTTATATGGCTGCCTCCCCTCAACCTCCAAAGCGATCGCCTGAAGAAGAACTCAGGAACGCCTGCGCCTCCCAGGAAATTGAGCTGCAGTTCTGGCAATGGCCAGAGTTTCGTTTGGAGCTAGTTGACGGCCAGCTTCTGGTCGGTGGCACCCTAGAGGGGAGCCGGTGGCTACTCAAAGAAGCCCTCATTGGCTGGGGGCTAGAGGCCGCGACTGCCTTTGCGCCTCTTGAGCAATGGTGGGAAGCGCTACGCCAAGCCTATGGTGTGTCTTGTCGCTCTCAAGAAGAGTGGCTGCTTTGGGCTGAGTCTCTACCGCTATCTTCTAATTATCGAGAAGAAATCTATCCCCCACTAGGCACGAAGTATGCCGGGGAACATCGCTGGACTCGTGATTACCTCAGGCAGGCGCTTTCATCAGCTATTGGCCAAGGCGGCTGGGGCCGATGCTTCAGCCCAAACTACGGGATGCAGATTGCACAGGATATCGTTACACCTGACATCATAGTGCTGAGTACTCGCCAGCTCGCCCAAGATATTGTTTACAGCTGCTACACCGAAGCAATCGCTCATCTGGTTATCGAAATTACGTATCCTGAACAGGATTCAGTTGACAGAGAAAAGAGAAAGAGACTATACGAGCAGGCTCAGGTCCAGCATTATTGGATTGTTGATCCAGCACAACAGCTTTTCGAGTTTTGGCAGTGGTCGCCGGAAGGCTATCAGCTTGGGGTTCTAGATCCTGATGGCTGCTATCGCGCCGTAGGAGATATGAGCTTCAGTCCAGAAATTTTCTGGATTAACATGAAAGAGAATCAATCGCCCTACACACAAAAGCTTCCTGCCTTTACCACTGTTAATCAGCCGAGACAATGGGAACTGCGCAGGGAGCCAGGGACAGAACTCAACTATGGCAGCGTCCCCTTCTTTCCCTCAGTGGGACTTCAGCCACAGCCGATTAGCCCGGAGCAGTTTGTCTCCTGGTGCCCGGAAACAAAACTCGAAGGTGGCCCCTTCCCTCTTATTGGTGGTAGCGAAATAGGCACTCGGAATGCGATCTCGATGCTGCTTATGAGCCTAGGCCTTGTTGATGCCGTCAAACTCATGTCTGGCTATGAATGGGTCAGGGTTTTGAGGAAGTTAACCCGAGAACAATCAAAAGATAGCGATCGCAAGGCGCAGTGGTGGAAGCAGGCTAGAGAAATCGCTCGCCAATTAGTTGATGAGCATCATGTCGGAGGCGTCGGGGTGATTGGAGCTTTGGTCAACGAGCAGCCTATCAACCGCTGGTCTGAAATTCGTTTGGTGCTATGGAACGTCCCAGATGATTTCAAGGGATGGTCATTTACTCAAACGCTTTCAGCAGATATGCCAGTGGAACTAATAGAAGCTGTCTGGGCGTCACCGGGCGACTGGATAGAGATTGCTGATCAGCTGGAGATTCTTGCAGGCGAGGGAAAGCCTCGTGGGCCAAGGCCTCAAGAACGCATGACCTTTCGTTGGCTTGAGACTGATGATTGAAGTGGCTTTGCTGAATCAGGCACAAGCAGACACCACAGTTCAGCAGATACTACGCGGTGCATACTCGTTGGTCGATTGCCTAGATAGACTTCAAAAGAAATAGTTTGCTCGTCTTGAACCGAATACGATTATCTTATGTAACCAAAGCCCTTTTTAAAATCAAGAAAGTTACATAAGATAGAGTCATTGCTGTTGTGCTTTAGAAAAGCTGGCCATGGCTTACTTTCTTTCCGCCACCAAACTTAAGTCCTATGCTCGCTGCCCTAAGGCGTATTACTTCCGCTACGAGTGCGGGCTGAGCGAACAGAGTGGCTTTGGCTCAGTTGCCCTTGGCAAAGCGCTGCATGGCGCACTCGCTGAGCTATATCAGGAATGGCAATACCATGAGCCGCTACCGTCGGAAACGTGGGTGCGACAGTGCTGGGAGAACAACAACGCTGGCCTGACTGACAGGCAGACTGATGAAGGATGGCAGATTCTGACACAGTATTATGAGCGCGAGATAATGCCAGCAGGCACGATGCAGCGTCCGTTGGCAACAGAGGGACGCATCCAAGGAACGCTACAGGCTAATGACGTCGAGTTTAAGCTAGTGGGCCGCTATGACCGCATCGACTTTGTAGCCGACGGCCTGGAGCTAATTGACTACAAGAGCGCAAAATCGCCGACGTTGCCGTCACCAGAAGAGATAGACCTTCAACTTGGGCTCTATTACCTGGCGCTAGAGCAGTGCTACGAGCGATCGCTTAAACGAATGACGCTGTTATTCCTGCGTACAGGGGAGCGGGTGACCTACGAAGCAACCGATGACCATAGGCAGCAAGTGCAATCAGTTATTAATGAACTGGCGCAGCGACTACGCGGGGAGAATGAATGGGAGCAACGCTGTGGCAAGCAGTGCGCTCGGTGTAGCTATGCACGTTACTGCCCAGCAGTCGCGCAGCAGCCAGAGGCTGCAGTGCAGACAGAGCGAAAGCTTCAGCTATGCTTGAGTGTGTAACTGAAGAGTCTTTTAAAATGAGCTAATCTTATGTACCTTCAGGTTTTTCCGAAAATGATAAAATTGAATAAGAATAAGCTGACAAAGCTCAATTACTCTAACTCTCAGCTATCTTTTATAGCTCGTCCACCAAGCCCTTTTGTATGCTAGCTTGGCAGACGACCTCGCCAAGCCAAGCAGATTTCTGCTTACTCAACTCTCGAATAGGCAATGTCAACTTGACGGGACTCTATATTTCAACTTGTTCGAGCGCATTGCAAAAACTGTTGAGACTATTGAGCAATGCATTGTAGTAAGCGTACGCGTCGTCTCTTTCCTGCTCAAGCTGGCGATACAGTGTTAACTCAGGCTCCAATGCTAGATGAGATTTCGGGAATGTCAACCCTGCATTAGATAGGCGAATCGATGCGATCGCAATCAATAATGCACCAACCGTGTGGGTTTTGCCAATACGCAGATCATCGATTCCAGATAAGATCAAATCTGCTCCCGGTAATTCATGTAAATTCATTATTTCCCGTCTTCTAGTTTTTGTTGAATTCTTTCAATAAAACTCGTAAGTTTGCTCCTCAGCTCATTGGAATCGAGAGCGGGAAATCGAATTAATTCGGGCTCAATGGCTTCGAAAGCAGTTTTGAGCTCTTCTACAGAGAAGAGATTTTGTTCATACATCGCCAGAGCATCATTAATATCGCGATCGTAGCCTCGTGATATTTTGGAGAGTGCTTGAGCGGTAAAGTCGTAATGATAGAAAGAAATTTTGCCCTTTTTTCCAATAAAGACACTTCTGGCACGCCATCCAGGCAATGGTGGTAAGAAGTCCTGCGGGGATGCTAGTTCAATATTAATGTTCAAGTCGCGTTTTATTTTGGCGATCGCTTGGAAGATTCCTGACGGCTCTGGATCTAGGCGGATATCAATATCAACTGTAGAACTACGCCAGCCGACAAGCAGAGCACTGGCACCACCTGTAAAATAGACAGAGCCTGAACCGCAAGCTTCTCTGGCCAAAAGAGTCATGAGCTTCTCTATTTTTTGGGGATCAATAGTTGAACGCATTCACAAATTTCTATACCCTTACTGTGTAAGCTCATGGCGATGAACCCAAGTCGGATTTATTTCGTCAACTGCTCTAGCTTATCAGTCAACTGAAGTTGTCAGAAGTAAAGCGTTGGGGACGAAAATGTAATGGCGATTTGGAGACCAGAAGCCTGGTTTTTGTCCGTGACGCTTGCCCTAAGCGCTCTGACCATGCCCGCCTTGGCCGAGCGACCCGACAGCCAGTTGGAGGGCATCAGGGTGTTGATCAATCCAGGACATGGCGGGCCAGAAACTGGAGCGATAGGGCCTACGGGAGTTTGGGCAAAGGATGTGAGCTTGACCGTGTCCCTGCTTCTCCAGGATGAGTTGATCAGTCGGGGCGCGGTAGTCGTGATGACGCGGGAGACCGACGTGGATATCTCGTTAACCGAGCGACAGCAGCTGATCGCACAGACAGAACCTGCCCTCGCTCTCACGATTCACTACACGAGCGTGGAGGAGGACGGGGATGCAGAAGGGAGCCAGGGAGTGCACTCCTATTGGTACCATCCCCAGTCCCATGGCGCTGCGATGTTTCTCCATAACCATTTGGTGGAGCATTTGGGACGAGTCGATGGGGGCATTTTTTGGAACAACCTGGCTCTAACCCGTCCGACAGAGGCGCCTGCGGTGGTGCTAGAGCTGGGCTTTATGACAAATCCTGAGGAGTTTGAATGGATCACTGATGAAGATGCGCAACGGGCCCTAGCGCGGGTCTTAGCTGATGGCATTGTGACGTGGCTTCAAAGTGAACTCTGAACGGTTTAAGCCTCCGAGGCTCAGATACCTTTATAGCTCCTCCACCAGACCCTCTTGGATAGCCGCCTGGCAAATCACCTCGCGTAGCCAAGCCGCTTTCTGTTCGCCGAGTTCTCGAATGGCTTCATCTACTTTTGCAGGTAGCTTAACTGCGATCGCATTTCTCGCTAAGGGGACATCAGCAGGAATAGAAGAGTGAGCACCAACCGTTCGCTGAAATCTGTTGTGCTTGAATAAATCAGACTGAACAGGCGTTGGATTTGGCATAGTAAGTGCACATAACAGAGCAGCGGTTGCATTCCTATCGTAGCGCTTTAGCCGTAAAGCAGACTCCTGTTGTATCACGGTTAACCATGATATATTAAGAATATCAGCTGCCATTCTCTTTTCCCTATAGGGCAACAGCACATGTGTAGTTGCTGCGTTCTGTTGCAAAGTTTCATTGACTCATCAAATACCAAAAGTCTTATGTAACTTCGAGCGTCTTGCACAGATGTGTGAGTTACATAAGATATTGCTACCATGCCTACCAAACGAGAGCGTCTTCGACAGCAAATACAACGTCTGTTGCTTGAAGAAAAGCAGGCACTGAGGATGTGGTTAGACGATCAGATTGCTGAGGATGAAAAGCCACCGGAGGTAAAATCTAAGAAGAATAGAGAAGTCGTTGAAACAAAGAAAGAAGGCCGAATCACCTACCAGTCCGAGCTGGTGAAGTGTGGCAAGCCTAACTGCCGATGCATGACAGAAGGACAGCTGCACGGGCCGTACTGGTATGGCTATCAGAAGCAGGGACAGAAGCTCAAGAGCTGGTACATTGGCAAAAAGCTGAAGCCTTCCCAAAAGAACTGCTAGTGAAATCTTCAGCGCCTCTCCACTGAAAGGTCTGTGGGGCTAGAGACGATGTTTGGCATTTAAGCTGGCTAATGTTGGGCATAAAGGCAAGCGGGCGAGCTAAGCAAAGTCTACTTGAACAATTTTAGAGATGTGATCGCACGTAGTATCCAATGATTTCGGCAAGAAAGCGATGACCGCGTTAGGAACTTGTTTTCGCGCATAGCATCTTAAAGTCAGTGGCTCGAAGTCCAATCCAGCCAACCTGAGTTAGGGCTGAAAGACTTCCTTAGATCTCATGAAAACTTATGTGAATGTTCAGGGCAGTGTCAGCTTTTAGACAACTCTATTTCGATAGAACAGCCACATCTGTCGGCTCCAATGAGTTCAAGCGTTACGAAGTGCATAAATTGCCGAGCGTTAGCGCCTACAAGGCACAACTCATTCGATGGAGTAATGACAATGAATACTGGTTTCAACCAATGGCAGGGAACATGGAAGACTACTCATGGTGAACTATACCTGCGACAACGTGACAACCGAGTATATGGCGATTTGAGAGGCTCTCTTATCGTTGAAGGGAGCTTTAATCCTTTAACTCGAACTCTAGAGGGTACCTATACAGGTAACCGATCAACTGGGCGCATTCGATTTGTTCTGAACGGTAATCGATTTACAGGCAAGTGGGCTCAGGGAAATCAGGAGCCTGTGAACTCCTGGAATGGCACCAAGCAATCTTCTAATCTCCCTGTACTTCGTACTCATCTGTGGGAAGGCACCTGGAACAGTCGCTATGGAGAGTTGCGATTACTCCAAGAGGGTACTCGCGTCTATGGAGATTACCGTGATCTGGGGACTATAGAGGGAAACTACTCTGTGACTAGCAGATCTTTGCAGGGCACGTTCATCAATAGAAAGAAGAGCGGACAGTTCATCTTTAATTTGAAGCCTAACGTTACCAATGCCTTTACAGGTAAGTGGGGTTGGGGAAAGGCAAAGCCCTCTGAAGACTGGTACGGTAATCGGCGATCAGCGATCGCACCTGTATTGACGATCTACAAGTCAAAAGGGGAGACAGGCTCTCTAGCCACTTCTGAGGCTGAGCTATCGGTACGCCTTAGCCGAACGCCGGGACGTCACAATGTGAGAAGTCTTGGGTCAGGAACAGAAAAGCAGGGTGAGTTTGTTTGCCGAGTCCAGAAAAAGCAAATCTCAGCGTCCTACAACAATAACCTTTTGCTAGATCCAACAACGGATGTTATCTGGCCAGGGTCTATTCTTGACGGAGCTTCAATTACGACTGGCGCTTACCGACCTATCACGGCAAATCGTGCGCCACTCACGTTCTCAATCTCGTTGGAAAACATTCAAGGACATCCCTCTCGGACGGTGGCTGCGCCGACTCTATCAACTACACGCAGTGCGATCAATCAACTGCTACATCAGGGTATGAAAGGCGCAACGCCTGCCAATATTGTCTATGAGAAGTCGGAAGTTTACTCTGATTCTCATCTACAGTTGAAGCTTGGGGGTCATTACAGTAGCGGCTTTCATAAGGTATCGGCCAAGTTTGACTTTTCTAGCCGGTCGGTAACTAACAAGGTCATCGTGAAGTATCTGCAGCGGTACTACACGATTGACATTGACCCGCCAACTACACCTGATGGCTTTTTCAGTGGTCGTCGTTCTATCGGTGAGAACGATATGTACGTTGCATCGGTGACTTACGGACGAATGTTGCTATTCACCTTTGAGTCCACTGAGGATGTAACCCAGCTAAGTGCGGCGATTGACTATGCATTCAGAGGTGCAGGCCGCGTTAGTGTTTCAACACAATACGATAAGACATTGAAAAATGCTAAGACGAACGTGTTGGTCTTGGGAGGTAACGCTCAGGTCGGGACCTATCCAGTGACAGATGGGGTTCGCGGCATTGCACGATATATCCGTGAAGGTGCAAACTATTCGTCGAATTCGCCAGGGGTGCCGCTATCTTACAAGCTGCGTTACCTCAAAGATAATGCGATTGGTAATGTTCTGCTATCAACGACATTTTATGAACGTCAGTGTACATCGACTGTTGGTCGCTTTAAGGTTATGCTCACCAAGTTGCTTTGTACGTCTGTTGGACGCGATGAAGGAAGTCGGGCCGAGCCTTACGGTGAGGCATGGGTGAGTGCTTACGAGCGGGATGGAAAGCTGCTGGGTAAGTATGAGCTATGGCGTGTTCGTTCGAAGAGTTACCTTTCTCTCAGACGTGGAGAATCCCACACAATCAATCAGTCTAAGCAATTTGAGTTCAAGAGCTTTCCAAGCATTAAGGATGTTGCCTATATTGTGGTTTCGAGTAATATTCGAGACCATGACCACAACGACAGTGACGATAAGTTGAGACTGTACAGAATTTTGTGTAAGCGGACTAAGATCCTATCAATTCAGGAGACTACCGCATCATGGTCCGCAAGAAAAAAGAGCCCAACCGCGTTGACGACCTACTAGATGAACTGCTCGAAGACTGCCAAGGCCCA
>JBCBKQ010000175.1:0-12146 GCA_038521595.1 Cyanobacteria bacterium J06627_28
GAGAAGGGAGCCGAACTCAGAGCCCTCTCCCGAGGGGAGAGGGACGGGGTGAGGGCATCAGTAAGCAAGACAATGACCAAGTTATTTAATTCTCGCTCTTTAAGGATGTGCGTGCCCTTCTTCTTACTCTCTCACTTTTTCTCTTTCTCCTAAAATATGCAAATCCCTTTTCCGCTTATCGACCCGCACATTCATATGAGTGCTCGTACCACCTACGACTATCTTGTCATGCGTGAATACGGCGTTGTCGCTATTATTGAGCCCGCCTTCTGGCTGGGTCAGCCCCGTACCAGCGCAGGCACCTTCAAAGACTATTTCAGTATGCTTGTCGGCTGGGAGCGCTTTCGAGCAGGGCAGTTTGGCATTCGTCACTATTGCACGCTTTCGCTCAACCCTAAGGAAGCCAATAATCAGGCGATCGCAGATGAAGTCATCGATCTGCTACCGCTATATGCCTGCAAAGAAGGTGTCGTCGCCATTGGCGAAGTCGGCTATGACGATATGACAGAGGCAGAAGACAAATATTTCCGCATTCAGCTACAGATTGCCAAAGAGATAAATAAGCCTGTGCTGGTACACACGCCTCATCGCAATAAAAAAGAGGGGACTTCTCGCAGTATGGACGTGTGCCGGGAGTGCGGTGTAGACCCGAGTCGAGTAATTATTGACCATGCGAATGAGGAGACGGTAGAAGAGATCTTGGATCGGGGGTTCTGGTGTGCGTTTTCGATCTATCCCAATACTAAAATGGGGAATGAGCGGATGGTGGAAATCGTAAAACGCTACGGACACAAGCAGCTATTTATTGACAGTGCGGCTGACTGGGGTATGAGCGATCCGTTGGCAGTGCCAAAAACCGCGCAGCTAATGCTAGAAAGCGGTATTACAGAAGAACAGGTGAAAGCCGTGTGTTATGGCAATGCACTAGCGGCCTATGGACAAAGCGGTGAGTTCAACGAGTCGGATTGGCTAGAGCCTGCGCCGGTTGACCAGCGGCAGATCTTTAGCGGGAGTTCTGTGCTGCGGGGACAAACGCCTGTGGTTGAGGAGTCTGCCAAGTCTTTGGTGATCAAGTAGGAATGCTGCACACATGAACAATTCTTTTACTGCGCCTGTTCGACTTAGCAACAAACTGCTAGCTTGCCTTCAGCTTGCTCGCCCAGCTAACGTTGTCACCGCCTGGGCTGATATTTTGGCGGGCTATGCGGCGGCGGGTTTGGTGGGTTCATCGGATCTGATGCCGCTGTTTTGGCTGTTGTTATCAACGAGTGGGCTCTATGCCGGTGGCGTTACGTTTAACGATGTTTTTGATGCTGAGCTAGATGCAACAGAACGGCCTGAGAGGCCGATTCCGAGCGATCGCATTTCTCAACCAGAAGCGATCGCGCTAGGGTCTGTGCTTTTGACTGTAGGGATTTTAGCGGCGACAAAAGTCTCTCTTCTCAGTGGTGAACTTGCCATTGCCATTGCGCTATTGGCTTTGCTTTACGATGGTATTGGTAAGCATAAGCCGCTGCTGGGTCCGCTGAATATGGGGCTGTGTCGCGGCGGTAATTTGCTGCTGGGGATGAGTGCGGTAGGTGATATTTCTGGCCCCTGGTTTCTGTTGTGTATTCCGTTGCTTTACATTGGCGCGGTGACAGCCATTAGTCGTGGTGAGGTACTGGGCGGCGAGCGAAAGACAGGGATAATTGCTTTGTTTTTACTCGCAGCTACTTTTTGTGGACTGCTGCTACTAGGCTACTGGCCAACGGTTCAGTTTTGGCAGCTGCTTCCGTTTACCTTACTGCTAACGCTGATGACGCTCCCGCCATTTGTACAGGCTATGCTGACGCCCGATGCAACAACAATTCGAGCCGCAGTAAAGGCGGGCGTGCTGTCGCTGATTGTTGTAGATGCTACGCTCGCTGCTGGATTTTCAGGTGGGCTCTATGGTTTGTGTGTGCTGTCACTGTTGCCACTTTCTGTAGGTGTTGCCCGTCTGTTTGCGGTGACGTAGGGAAGCTAGGATTCCCCCTATTACTTCTTTTCCTCCTATTTCTTCTCTTCTTTCTTCTCCATGACCTTTTCTTACACATCAGCTATCTCACGCCTTCAGTCAGACCTGATAGACGATCCAAAAACAGACTCCCCATACGAAGCAGCAACACCTATTCAGCAGACGTTTTCTGTACCCTATCGCTATGATGTACACTTCACCCAAAATCTGTTTCAAACCGACAATCCACTGCTAGCTGATATCGTTGGTGCCGAGGGGCAGAGAAAAGTACTCTTTGTTGTCGATGCGGGCCTACTTTCTCACCGTCCTCTGTTGGGAGAAATTTCGGTCTATGCACAGCACTATGCAGAAAAAATCAAGCTTTCTTCACCGCCTTTGGTAGTACCCGCCGGAGAAGCCGCTAAGAACGACCCGGCATTGGTAGGTCAGCTCTGTACGCTGATTGCTACAACGGGGATTTGTCGGCATTCGTATGTGGTGGCGGTCGGCGGTGGCGCAGTGCTAGATCTGGTGGGCTATGCGGCGGCAATTTCTCATCGGGGGATTCGGCTGGTTCGAGTGCCGACAACGGTGCTGGCCCAAAATGACTCGGGTGTAGGGGTCAAAAATGGAGTGAATGCCTTTGGCAAAAAGAACTTTTTGGGTACGTTTGCGCCGCCCTACGCTGTGATTAATGATTTCTCTTTTTTGCAGAGCTTGAGTGACAGAGACTGGCGCTCTGGTGTGGTAGAAGCGGTGAAGGTGGCATTGATTAAAGACGGTGCTTTCTTTGAGCAGATAGAACAAGATGCACAGGCGATCGCACACAGAAATTCTGCTGCCATGCAGCGGCTAATACACCGCTGTGCTCAGCTGCATGTTGCTCATATTGGCGGCTATGGCGATCCGTTCGAGCAGGGGTCTTCTCGCCCATTAGATTTTGGTCATTGGGCAGCTCACCGCCTAGAACATTTGACCGACTATCGGTTGCGCCACGGGGAAGCGGTGGCGATTGGCATTGTACTCGATGTGTTGTACTCCCAGCTCTCTGGGCTGATTTGCGCTGAGGCGGCGGGGCGCATTTTGAATGTTTTGACACAGATAGGGTTTGTGCTGTGGGTGCCAGAGCTGTCTATCCACCTTGATGAACCTGCGCATCCTCAGTCTCTTTTTGCCGGTCTTGCCGAGTTTCGAGAACATTTAGGCGGTGAGCTGACGATTATGCTGTTGTGGTCTATTGGGCAGGGTGTAGAAGTACACGAGGTGGATTTTGAACGCTATCGAGAAGTGATCGCACTCATGGCAAACTATGCCCATGCTCAAGGCTGGGAAGTGCTTCCGACGGCGGCTGAAGGGGAGGCAGAGGGAGCACCCAAAAGTGAAGAAGCTAACGCCGAGACTAACCTGACGGATGTTGTTGTTCCTCAGCGGGTGGGGGGTTAGCGTTGCAGTTACCTACGGATTCTTTGGTGCATCTTACCTACTGCACCAATATTCATCCTGGCGAGAGCTGGCCTCAGGTGTTTACAAACCTGCATACCCACACGGTCAAGCTCAAACAGCGGCTGTGCCCAGACCGCCCCTTCGGCACTGGTCTGCGCTTGTCCAATGCTGCAAGCCTGGCGCTCACACCAGAGCGACTTCAGGCATTTTATTCGTGGCTGCAGCAGCAGGGGCTTTATGTTTTTACTATCAATGGGTTTCCCTACGGTGGGTTTCACCATCAGGTGGTTAAAGACAAGGTGTACGCACCTGATTGGACTCGGATAGAACGGCTGCACTATACGCTACGACTAACTGAAATTTTGGCGGTGCTACTGCCGGAGGGAATGGATGGCGGCATTTCTACGCTGCCGCTGTCTTATAAACCCTGGCATATAAAAGCATCAAAGTCATCACTAGATCAGGTGTTTATTAGAAGTACCCAGCAGATTGTTCAAGTGGTCATTAAAATGGCCCAAATTTTTCAAGATACCGGCAAACTTCTGCATCTTGATATTGAGCCAGAGCCCGATGGGCTGGTTGAAAACACCCGCGAGATGATAGCTTTTTTCAAAAGGTGGCTCATTCCCTTGGGCGCTGGCCTATTGGCAGAAGCGGGTTTTTCTAGACCAGAAGTGTTGCTGCGCCGCCACGTTCAAGTTTGTTATGATGCCTGTCATTTTGCGGTGGAGTATATTGACCCAGCTGAGGCGATCGCACAGTTTCACAACGCAGATATTCGCATCGGCAAGCTTCAGCTAAGTGCAGCCATAAAGACACCGCTACCCGCCGTCACTAACCGCAAAGAGAGAACAGAGCTGCTTGCTCACCTGACGCCTTTTGCAGAATCTACTTATCTGCATCAGGTGATTGCGCGCGGTGCCGATGATCAACTAGTGCGCTACCGAGATCTTGCCGCCGCGCTGCCGTATATGAACAGCACGACCGCTCGTGAGTGGCGAATTCATTTTCATGTGCCTATCTTTTTGTCTGCTTATCAGGCGATTGCTTCCACACAAGACCATCTGGCAAAAATACTATCGCTGTTGCCGCAGACAGGCTGCCGTCATTTGGAGATAGAGACCTATACCTGGGACGTTTTGCCAGAGGACTTAGCGCTAGATGTCCTAAGCGCGATTGAGCGGGAGTATCGCTGGGTGCTAGAGACTTTGGCAGTTCCGCTTTCTCATACAAAATCGAAGTAAAGAATCAAAAATAATGCAAAAGAAAAATAATGCAAAAGACAGTTGTCATTAATGTTGTCGGCTTGAGCGATCGCTTAATTGGTGAGTACACACCCAATTTGAAGCGCTGGCGAGATCGGGGGCAACAGGTCAACATTCAGCCCCAGCTGCCAGCAGTAACCTGTTCTATGCAGGCCACCTACCTAACGGGAAAGCCGCCGAGTGAGCATGGCATCGTGGGAAATGGCTGGTATTTTCGTGACGAGTGTGAAGTGAAGTTTTGGCGACAGTCGAACCGTTTGGTGCAGTCCCCCAAAATCTGGGAGGTGGCTCGCCAAAGAGATCCTAGCTTTACCTGCACCAACCTGTTCTGGTGGTACAACATGCACTCTACCGCAGACTTTACGGTGACGCCGAGGCCGATGTATCCAGCCGATGGTCGCAAAATTCCAGATATCTATACGCAGCCTGCTGCTTTGAGAGAACAGCTAAATTCTGCACTCGGCCAGTTTCCGCTGTTCAAGTTCTGGGGGCCAGCAACTGATATTTCATCTAGCCGATGGATTGCGGAGTCTGCTAAGTGGATAGAGTCTGTTCATAGCTCTACGCTAACGTTGATTTACCTTCCCCATTTGGACTACTGTCTGCAAAAAAAGGGAGCAAGGCCTGATCAAATCGCCGCAGATTTGGGCGAGATTGATGCTGTATGTGGTAGTTTGATTGACTATTACGAAGCTAGAGGGACAGAGGTTGTCGTTCTCTCAGAATATGGCGTTACACCAGTTTCGCAGCCAGTGCATATAAACAGAGTGCTACGCGAGGCTGGGCTGCTGTGCGTGCGTGAGGAGCTAGGGAAAGAGCTTCTAGATGTAGGCGCTAGTGAGGCTTTTGCAGTTGCCGACCATCAGGTGGCTCATGTGTACGTGAGAGACGCTGAGAAAGTAGAGCAGGTGCGATCGCTCATAGCGTCTGTACCGGGCGTGGCTCAGGTACTCGGTGAGGCGGGTAAGCAAGCGCATCAGCTAAACCATGTACGCTCAGGAGAGCTAATTGCGATCGCCAAGCCCGAGGCCTGGTTTACCTATTACTATTGGCTAAATGACCGCCACGCACCAGATTTTGCGACCACCGTCGACATCCATCGCAAGCCTGGCTACGATCCAGCAGAGCTATTTATCAACCCAGATATTCGATGGCCAACCCTAAAAATTGCTAAAACATTACTGCAAAAAAAGATGGGCTTTCGCACGCTTTTAGATGTGATTCCACTAGACGCTAGCCTGGTGAAGGGGTCGCATGGCCACCGTCCACAGAACAGCTTAGACTGGCCGCTGCTGATTACCCAAAGCACCGACCTACTCACACACGCGCAAATCAACAGCACCGACGTATTTCAACTGCTGTTAAACCACATATTTAGGGATTCAGACACATCAGCTTTCTGTCACCCCGTTTGCACGGAAAGTGGCATAGATAAAGCGTACCTTGATGCGTAATGTACAAGCTTGAATAATCTGCTAATCAACTTACAGTGCAGGTAGCTAAATTAATTGTTTTCCAGTTAAAAAGGCTATAGATTAGTAAATGGGTCATTAAATACCGCTCTATACAAAAAGTCCCTGAGATGAAATATGTCACAAAAAGAATCTAAAGAGACTTTTTTGACCTAACTTTTTTCCAAAAACGTCCCAGAGCTTATCTGGTGCGCGATGGATACTATGAGCATACATACATGAGCAAAGATGACTCAATAGAAGTCGATGGCTCTTTTTTTTATACCAGTGTTCATTCCACTGAATATAACTCTACTGATCTCAACTCTACTAATTCCTATCCTAAAAGGCAGTTTGAACAGGCCTTTGAGTTGACATATCTTTTCCTAAAGAATGGTCATAGCGGATCAAATTCTCCCTTACGAGAAGGTATTGACACGTTTGACGCTATGCTTGATGCCGGTGAAATAGCCGTTGTGTCGGTGGATTTGCGCGGCAGAGTGCTACTTTTCAATCGCTGCTTCGTTTCGTTGTGGAATATGTCTCCAGGAATCTTGGCGACACAGAAGTACGCTCAATATGTGGCTTATTGTCGTCAGCAGCTAAAAGAGCCTGCCTCTTTTGAGCAGGATGAGCTGACGCTTAAGGACGGTAGACGGCTGTATCAAGCCTCTCAACAACAGAAAATTGACAGTGAGACAGTTGTTTTCACAAGGGTGTATCAGGCTGTAGGTAGACCAGATCATCCAGTGGAGAGGGGTGTTAAGGGCTACGCAGAAGATTTATGTAGCGATGTTGTCCATAAAGATGACGAGAGTAAAAACGATACAGGTGAAGACAATAAATCTCTACAAGTTAGAGAAGTGATTAGTATTGAGCAGTACCTTACTGAGCGGCGACTGCAGCGCCTGTCAAAAGTAGCTCACCGCTCTGTAGATGTACTAAACCTAGTGTCGTTGGCCACTAATCTTGTTCAAACTTACGGTTCTAGCTTAAGTTTTGCTAAAAAACAGTCGTACACCCAAAAAACGTCTGATGCCATCGATCAGCTTTCAGAACTGCTACAAGAGACAGAACGCATTAACCAGCTCAGTCTAAGTCGGTTGGACTTCGCTACATTGGGGTGGCCAATTAATTCTGCACATAGCTCAAAGACTCAGCTATGCCAACACCCATGTAACGTGTGCAAAATGTGCCACGCCGTTGTGGACAAAGTGAGAAGCCAGTATCGCCGACACGCTTTTGTGGTGTTTAGCATGTCGCGACAGTCTGTAGTGTGTACTAATTCATTGGTGCTACGGCTGGTTATTTCACATGTGGTGGGCATGTTGAGCCAATACGCCCAGATGGGCTTGATCAAAGTTGTTGTTTTAGAACAATCTAATTATTTAGTTTTAAAATTTTTCGAAAGCAGCACTATTTTGCTGATTGGGGATGAGGGGCGACTCCCTCGAATACAGTCATTTAGCTCAACACCAACAGCCTCGGCACCAACACCAGATAGAAAACTCTTTGAGTCTGAGGTGTTACTCATAGAAACACTCCTAGAGATGCTAGGTGGGCTGATCTCGATAGAAAAAGGGCAAAATGGCACGGTAGTAACACTGAGTCTGCCTTTCTCCATGGACTCTAATATTGCCGTCTGATAAAGCATTTGGCAAAAAAACCGAGTTTCCTAGCGGGATGTCTTACTTCATACTGCATACTTAAGAAATTGATGTTAGTCTATCCTCAATAGCAGAGATAACAGCATCTTTTTGTTGTTCGGATAGACGATAAATAAATACTGAAATCAATTAGGTAGAGTTCGATAGAGTGGGCCGGTAAAACAGGTTCGCATGTTTCTAGACTTATATAGGGCGCTACATATGAAACAGCAAGTTCTTGTGATTGAGAATGAAGAGATAATCCGTGATGTCTATTTGGACTGCCTTGCCACAAAGGGGTTTGCAGCAATGGGTGCTTGCGGTGGTCGTCAGGGGTTACAGCTAGCACAGCAGCATTTGCCTAGCCTGATTGTGTGCGATGTGGCAATGCCAGATATAGACGGTTACGATTTGCTCTTTAGCCTGCGGCAAGATCCTACGACAGCGGTTATTCCAGTCTTTTTTTTTCGGCGATGCGTAGTCCAAAAGACATTCGCAAAGGTATGCGACTGGGTGCCGATGACTACATCACTAAGCCCTCTACGCTAGAAGAGTTTATGAGCGTTGTGCAGGTGCAAATCGATAAGCGATCGCAGCTAAAGAGCTATTATGAAGCCACCTTTCGCGGCAAAGATGTAGCAAGCAAAGACACATCTGCCTATCAGGATGCCAGTAGACTCGTTGCAGAGAGTCCCATCGCTGATAGTGCTACTGGAGATAGTGGTGTCAGAGATAGCAGTGTCAGAGATAGCAGTGTCCATAGCACTGCGTCAGAGACAGCATCACATTTAGCCGCTACAGACGATTCATCTTCTGGTATTTTTCCCTCGACGGCAGGTGCGCTACAGCCTGTGTTCGACTTTATTGAAGCTAACTACAAAAAACAAATCACCTTGGCAGATGTTGCACAGGCGGTAGGATACTCTCCGGCTTATCTTACTAGTCAGGTAGGGGAGCAAACAAACCATACCGTAAACCGTTGGATTATTGAAAGGCGCATGGTAGAAGCCAGGTTATTACTCAGCAGTACTAATCACAAAATAGAAGAGATTGCAGTTGAGATTGGCTACCAAAACGTCTGTCATTTTTCCAGGCAGTTTAGAAAATATCATGGCCAGCCGCCCAACACATGGCGTAACGCGCAGCCATTAAAACGCGAAAGCGCGTAAAAAAGATATTAAAGCGTTGTTGTCTCTCTCATCTCCAAAGAATAAGCCAGCCCGATCTAAATAATTGTCATCATTTTTATCAGTATCTAACGATACGCTTTGACCAGATAGTAAGCACATTGTTGCTTCGATGCAAACGTGCTTACTGTCAGCAAAAAGGTTGTAGCAATTCGGTATTTTTTTAATGGAAGAGAACAACAGCGGAGCGATGGCTCCGACAGACAGTAATGCTTCTCGCAATCCCTTTCAGCCGCTGATAGGGCTACCTGGCATCGACAATGTTCAAGACATCTTTGCAGATGCAGATATGGTAGAAGGCAATCCGTTCGCAGGTGGCGATAGCGAAGGCGGCAATCCTTTCGCAGGCGGTGGAAACCCATTCGCAGGCGGCGGCGCAAGCGACGATGAGGGCGATCCCGTCGCGACCTTCGCAGAGGACACCCTCGGTGACTTCTCGAACGACGGTGCCGCGCCCACGGACATTAGAACGCTGGAGGTCGGGACGACCGTTGTAACCGCCACGCAGCAAGGCGAGCCACGCGACATCGACTACGTTACCTTCACGGTCGCGGAGGGAACAGAGCTCGATGGGCTGACAATCGGAGCCTACGAGGCCGAGCGGGGCAACCTCGCCTTCCTGGGACTCGAACGTGGCGACGCCTTCGAGACAGCTTCCGACGCGGGAGACGCCTCCGGCCTTCTGGGCGGGCTTTCCTATGGCTCGCTCGAGGTGTCGAACGATGTCCTCTCCCGGGTAGGCTCGCTCTACGGTGCCGAGAAGTTTGACGGATCGCTTGAGGCCGGTGACTACACACTCTGGTTCAATCAGACCGGGATGACCTCCACTGTGTCGCTGGGCCTTGAGGTCTCCGAGGCAGGCGACGATCAGGCCGGTGGTAATCCATTCGGCGGCGGTGGCGCTGGTGGTGGCAATCCTTTCGGTGGCGGTGGCGCTGGTGGTGGAAACCCATTCGCTAGCGGCGGTGAGGGCGGCGGCAATCCCTTTGCAGGTGGTGGTGCAGGTGGTGGCAATCCGTTCGCAGGCGGTGGCAATCCCTTTGCAGGTGGTGATGACAGCGAAGGCGGCAATCCCTTTGCAGGTGGTGGTGCAGGTGGCGGCAATCCGTTCGCAGGTGGTGGCAATCCATTCGCGGGTGGCAACAGCGAAGGCGGCAATCCTTTTGCTGGCGGCGATAGCGAAGGTGGCAACCCATTCTCAGGTGGCGGTAACCCATTTGCAGGACAAAACACAGATCAAGGTGAAGGGAATACCGACAACGGTAATGGTAACTGGTTTGAAGGCGACAATAATATCGCCGATGGCAATGGTAACTGGAGTTTTGGTGATGATAACCAAGTCAACGGCAACGGTAACTGGAACCTGTCTGGCCCCGATAGCATTCCCTTCGACCTAAGCATGATCAGCGGCGGCTCCGGCGGTGGCGGCAATCCTTTCGCGGGTACAGGTAGCCCTGCTGGTGGCGGCAGTGGTAACAATCCTGCTTTTGCCGGTGGCATCGGGCAACCAGCACCCTCTGGAGAAGATATGCCAGCGTCTATGGCAAATCCAGATGCCAATAACAACCAAGTTAGCGGTAACGGTAACTGGAACTTTGGCAACGAAAACGAGGCTTACGGCAACGGCAACTGGAACTTTGGTCAAGGTAACCGCATCGAAGGCAACGGTAACTGGAATTTTGGCGATAACAACACAATCGCTGGTAGTGGCAATCGCCCAACTGGTGATGGTAACAACATCAGCGGGAATGGTAACCGAGTTTCTGGTGACAACAATCAGGTAAACGGCAACCGATTTGATATTTCGGAAGATGGCGTTAATGTGTTTGGCAATGCCGACCGCTACTTTAGTATGGACGCTGATGGCAACATCGAGCTAGTTGAAGATGAGAGCAGCAGCGACCCTAATATGACCTTTGAATTCGACAGCATTACCGGCCAGCCTAATAATCCATCTGCTCCCATGACGATGGATCCATTGACTGCTCCAGGAGGCGAGGTGGCGATGCCCGTGGATGGCGGTGACGGCACAGGTGCGGGAGCCGAATCTTTAGATGATTTACTACGGCAAAGTCCCTTTGGTCGGCTGCTAGATATTGAAGGCGTTGACGGCCCAGCCGATATCTTTGGCAATTTGGGTGGCGGTGAAGGCGGTGGCAATCCCTTTGGCGGCGGTATGGGCGATGGTAGCACTGGCGGCAATCCCTTCGGCGGTGGAGATGCTTTCGGCGGCGGTATGAGCAATCCGTTTGCAGGTTGGAATCCTTTGACAGACGGTAACCCGTTTGCTGTGAGTGATGTGTCGTGTATGGGTATGTAGAGTACGGGTATGTAGAGTACGGGTATGTAGAGTACGGGTATATAGAGTATGAGAATATAAAGTACGAGAATGTAGAGGGTGAGGTAAAGGCAACAGACTAAAACAAAACCCTTCAACCTTATCCTTTCCAATCTTTTTTCTCAAGTCCAACAGTTTTGATAGTCTTCTACGAAGGTTTGTAGTGAGATGGGCGATCGCATCAAAACATCCCGTCGGTAATACGGTTAGACGTATCTATCCGATATGACAGCTTTTTCAATATGACAGCTTTAAAGGCGTCAGGCTCCTCCTGAATAGCTCAAGAGAAGCCTGACGTCTTTATCTTAAAGAAAGCTCATCCCCAGGCTTCACCATCCGAAGCCTCATCATAGGCTGCACTACTCAGCAGATTCTGCCTCTTCTCCATCAGGGAGATCAACATCGACAGTGGGTACTTCTATGGTTCTTTCTTCTGTCGTAACTTCAACTTCAGGTACTTCGACCGTCTCTTCTGTCGTACCGACCTCAACATCTGGCCCCTCAATGTCGTACTCGGGCAATTGACCTGGCTCAGTCTGCACATCCACATTTACATCGGGAAGCTCTCCCTCTTCTGTTTGCTGGACTCTACAGCCGGTAGCAAATAAAGCAATAATTAAGATCGATGGAAAAATCCAAGTGATTTTCCATTTTCTTTTTTGACTTGGTGATATACTCATGTTTCTTCTCCTTTTACTTTTTAATCACTCTAAAAAGAATATCGAAAGAGAAAGCAAGATAACTCCACCCGTAGAGCTATCTTGATGCTTCTGCTGGCACCTTATTCTGCTGACGCAATATTCTGCTGGCACCTTATTCTGCTGACACAAAGTATGAC
>JBCBKQ010000176.1:0-12122 GCA_038521595.1 Cyanobacteria bacterium J06627_28
ACGATGTCAAAAAAATAAGGTAGGGGTCGTTCCTCATTTAAGTTTGATGACAATCGTAGAACGGTATCGTACGTTATCCCTTTGCCCTTAATCGCTAAGTCTACGTCAGCACCTTTTTGATGAGTGCCTTTTGCACGCGAGCCAAAAAGGATTACTTCGTCAATCTCTGGCAAGGCGGCTGCGGCTGCCCGAATATGATGCAGATCAAATGGGATTAAACCATGACCATTGCTCTTTCGATTTTTGTCAGTTGGACTCATTTTCCGCTTTAATTTTCTTTTCTTTAAGGACTTCGTACAGCGCCTCAATTAAAAAGTAGTAGTTTTCTCTAATGCGTTTTTCGACGGTTTGAGCAACGTCTTCTCTATAGGTGTGCGCTGTTAAATTGCGATCCTCAAGCGCCTTCATCCAATCATGTCCTTCGTCCAGGATGCCCAGCAAATATCCTTGCTTGATGACCGCTCTAGGTGATTTAGCACTAATTCCTTCGGCTAATTCATAATCCTTCAAGATCTTCCACGACAGTTCAAAAGCCATCTCAAAAAACTGAATAAGACCAGCCCTTTCTAAAACGGAAGGATTTTGAACTTTTAGCGCTTCCTGCAGTAGCAGAAAGGCCCGTTCAAAGTTTGAATAGCGTTGTATCCATCTAATGTCTGGATCTATCACAGGTACGTTACCGCTTAGCTAAAAAGGTATCTATAGCTTCTGCCGATTTAGTTAGGACATGAGCGATCGCTGAAAGCGTTTAGCATCAACAGCTAACTCGACCAGCCAAGTAAGAATGCCTCCTTAACTTGGCTGTATCTCTGAAAATTCTATCTGAGGATAGGCATAAGAAACCTGAACACCTGAACCTGAATTTTCTAGAGCAGACCTCCTTTTGATAAAATCAAACGTCTGACGTCTATTTACAGCTTTATCACCTTTGGCACCTGCCACAGGTCATATGGCAATCACAGTTAAAGGAGATTCTTAAATCAATGGCCAAGATGTACTACGACAGCGATGCCAACTTAGACTTGCTCAACGGCAAGACAGTGGCCATCATTGGCTATGGCTCGCAAGGCCATGCCCACGCCCTAAACCTCAAAGACAGCGGCGTGAATGTGATTGTCGGCCTGTATGAGGGCAGCCGCTCCAAGCCCAAGGCAGAAGCGGAAGGCCTGACGGTTCGGTCTGTGGCAGATGCGGCCAAGGCTGCTGACTTCATTATGGTTTTGCTACCTGATGAGATTCAGCGTAGCGTCTACAAAGAAAGCATTGAACCCGGGTTAGAAGCCGGCAATGTTCTTGCCTTTGCCCATGGCTTCAACATCAACTTTGCTCAGATTGTGCCCCCTGAAAATGTAGACGTGGTAATGGCTGCGCCCAAGGGCCCTGGGCACCTTGTCCGTCGCACCTATGAGCAAGGTCAAGGTGTGCCTGCTTTATTTGCGGTCTATCAAAATGCGTCTGGTCAGGCTCGCGACATTGCCATGGCCTATGCAAAGGGCATCGGGGGTACTCGCGCTGGCATTTTGGAAACGACTTTCCGCGAAGAGACTGAGACAGACCTCTTTGGTGAGCAGGCGGTGCTCTGTGGTGGCCTAAGTGAGCTGATCAAAGCGGGCTTTGAGACCTTGATTGAAGCGGGCTATCAGCCTGAGCTGGCTTACTTTGAATGTCTGCACGAAGTGAAGCTGATTGTGGACTTGGTCGTAGAAGGTGGCCTCGCAAAAATGCGCGACAGCATTTCTAACACGGCTGAGTATGGTGACTACACCCGTGGCTCTCGCGTGATTACGGCTGATACAAAGGCTGCGATGAAGCAGATTCTCAAAGAGATTCAAACCGGGCAGTTTGCCCGTGAGTTTGTGCTAGAAGCGCAGTCTGGCAATGCAGGGTTTAATGCGACTCGCCGCATTGAAGCTGAGCATCCCATTGAAGAAGTGGGTAAGGACTTGCGAGCAATGTTTAGCTGGCTAAAAAAGGTTTAGAAAACATTGGTTGCGTTCATCTGAAGCGTAAAATTTACAGAATAAGTTAGGGATCGGCCCGCAGATGCTCCACAGCGCCTGCGGGCCGGTTTTTTTGGGGTGGGCAAATCGACTAGTTCTCGACTAGACACAGGGCAAACGCTAGGGAACTGTAGCGAATGCCATAGGCATACCCGTAGAAATTCTGGTAGCTTTCCTTATCGTTGGTGGCAGTATCTTATGACTTTATATAGCTTCGGCCCGAGGCTGAGAATCTAACGATACTCTGTAGACATCACAATACGGATATCAAAAACGTAGGCATCAAATAATCAAGGCCAAAACCGTTTAGTCCCAATAGCAAAAGACGCTTGCCTCTCTCTAGTGACTCTCACGTCTAAACCGTGCTGATATTTGGCACGTCTGAGCTGACGACCGTTTCTGAAGAATTTTATTTCTCGTGTAACCTATGCAATCTAACGAAATCAATACGCCTCAAGTTTATGCTTCTGTAGAAGACGACCGCACAGGGTTGAAGCCAGAGACGCTGAAGCGAGCCTTTTTGGATAACTTGTTTTATGTGCAGGGTAAGTCGCCAGATATTGCGTCTTTGCAGGACTACTACATGGCGCTGGCCTATACGGTGCGCGATCGCATGCTCCACCACTGGCTCAGCAGCGCCAGCAAATACCGCGCCGACAAGTCACGTACAGCGGTCTACCTCTCTGCCGAATTCCTCATGGGCCCCTACCTGGGCAATAACCTGATCAACCTAGGTCTGTATGACGCCGTTGATGAGGCCATGGCCGATTTGGGTCTGAGCCTAGCCGAAATCATGTCGCAAGAGCAGGAGCCTGGCCTAGGCAACGGGGGTCTCGGTCGCTTGGCCGCTTGCTACCTAGACTCTATGGCCACCCTCGAAATCCCTTCCATGGGCTACGGCATTCGCTATGAGTTCGGCATCTTTAAGCAAGAGATCCAAGATGGCTGGCAGGTGGAGCGCACTGACAAGTGGCTGGCCAACGGCAACCCTTGGGAGATTGCTCGCCCGGAGTGGTCTCAGGAAGTGAAGCTAGGTGGCTATACCAAGGCCTATACCGATAACACTGGTAGCTACCGGGTTGAGTGGGTGTGCGATCGCGTCGTCAAAGGCGTCCCCTACGACACCGCCATCCTCGGCTATCAGGTAAACACTGCGAATACTCTGCGCCTGTGGAAAGCAGAATCCCCTGATGCCTTTGACTTCAACGCCTTCAACCAGGGCGACTACTCCGGCGCGGTCAACTCCAAAATCGTATCCGAGAACATTTCCAAGGTGCTCTATCCCAACGACGAGCACCTCGAAGGCAAGCAGCTGCGCCTAGAGCAGCAGTACTTCTTTGTCTCTTGCTCTCTGCAAGACATGATGCGCATCATGCAGCGCGACGGCATTCCCCTGGAAAAATTCCCCGAGAAGTACACCCTCCAACTAAACGACACCCACCCTGCCGTTGCCGTTGCCGAGCTAATGCGTCTGCTCATAGACGTCCACGAATTTGAGTGGGACAAAGCCTGGGAAATCACAAAGGCGTCCCTTGCTTATACAAACCACACCCTCCTGCCAGAAGCGCTTGAGCGCTGGCCCATCGATCTGTTTGGTGACTTGCTCCCTCGCCACCTAGAGATCATCTACGAAATCAACCGCATCTTCCTAGACGACGTCCGACTCAAGTTTGGTCAAGACAATGAGCGCATTGGCCGTATGTCTTTGATTGATGAGAGCGGTGGGCGCTATGTGCGCATGGCAAACCTTGCCTGCGTCGGCAGCCACGCCATTAACGGTGTCGCCGCACTGCACACCGAGCTACTCAAGCAAACTGTGCTTAACGACTTTTATCAGCTCTTCCCCGAGAAGTTTATCAACGAGACCAACGGCGTCACCCCTCGTCGCTGGATGGTCTTGAGCAATCCTAAGCTCACCCGTTTGATCAACCAGCGCATTGGCAACGAGTGGCCTACCCATCTTGACCAGTTGAAAAAGCTGGAGCCCTTTGCGGACGATCCTGGCTTCCGTACTGAGTGGCGACAGATTAAACAATCGAACAAAGAAGCACTGGCCATTCGCATTGAGCGAGCAACGGGTGTAAAAGTTAGCCCCACCTCCATGTTTGATGTGCAAATTAAGCGTATCCATGAGTACAAGCGTCAGCAGATGAACGCCTTGCACATCATCTCGCTGTACAACAAGCTCAAGAACAATCCCAACATGAGCATCACGCCACGCACCTTTATCTTTGCGGGTAAAGCGGCACCGGGCTACGTGATGGCCAAGCTCATCATTAAGCTGATTACCTCCGTAGGCCGCGTGGTCAACCGCGACCCTGCCATCCGTGACCAAATCAAAGTAGTCTTCTACCCGAACTACAACGTTACAAACGCGCAGCCTATTTACCCAGCGTCCGATCTCTCTGAACAGATTTCGACAGCGGGCTTCGAAGCCTCTGGTACTGGCAATATGAAATTTGCCATGAACGGTGCGTTGACGATTGGTACCCTAGACGGTGCCAACGTCGAAATTCGCGAAGAGGTCGGCGATGAGAACTTTTTCTTGTTTGGTCTAAAGGCTCACGAAGTGGCTTCGCTCAAAGAGCAAGGCTACAACCCTCGTAAGTACTACGAAGAGAACGAAGATCTGCGTGCAGTGATTGATCTCATTGGCTCTGGCATCTTCTCTAGTGGCGATACCGAAATGTTTAAGCCGCTGATTGATAACTTGCTAAACCACGACAGATTTATGGTGCTAGCTGACTATCAATCCTATGTTGACTGTCAGGAAAAGGTTGGCGAAGCCTACAAGGATCAAGACAACTGGGTGCGCATGTCTATCTTGAATGCGGCGCGTATGGGTAAATTCTCAAGCGATCGCTCCATCCAAGAGTACTGCGACCAAATCTGGAACATTAAGCCCGTTCCTGTCGAGCTTCAAGAATACGCTAAAACCCTGTCGATGATGACTGACAACAGTACTCGTTTGACCTAGGTAAATGAAGCGTTATTGTTAAACGCCTCATACACTTTCTGTTTGCAGAGACCTTTGGTTCTATCGGATCAAAGGTCTTTTGTATTCTCTCTAATCAGTTAGAACCATGGCTCCCGAAGACTTCAAACCTCTTATTTCTGAAGCTCATACGCGCATCGCTGATTACATTCGCGAGACACCCATCATCACCCTCGCCTCAGGTGCATTTGGCCTAAAGACTCACCTCACTCTCAAGCTAGAACTCATGCAGCACGCGGGCTCCTTCAAATCACGAGGAGCCTTCAACAGAATTTTGAACAGTTCTGTACCCTCCAGTGGTGTAATCGCAGCATCAGGGGGTAATCATGGTGCCGCCGTTGCCTATACAGCCCAACAATTACAATATCCTGCGGAAATCTTCGTGCCAACGATTTCTTCTGCCACCAAGGTAAATCGAATTAAACAGTATGGTGCCAACGTGGTTGTTGAGGGTTGCGACTACTTTGAAGCCTTAGCCAAAAGTGAACGCCGTGCGAAAGAAACAGGTGGGCTTGTTGTGCATGCCTTTAATCAGTGGGAAGTGATTGCTGGCCAGGGAACAGTTGGATTAGAGTTTGAAAAACAGACACCTGATCTAGACACGCTGTTGATCTCCGTAGGCGGTGGCGGATTAATTGCAGGCATTGCCGCTTGGTATCAAAACCGTTGCAAAGTGGTGAGTATAGAGCCAGAGAAAGCACCAACACTGCATGATTCTCTAGCGTCGGGAGAGCGAAAAACTGTCGAAGTCGGCGGAATTGCAGCGGATGCTTTGGGCTCCCGCGAGGTCGGCGAAATGATGTTTCCCATCGCTCAAAAGTATGTATCTCAAGCGATTTTAGTGACTGAAGACTCCATTAAAACAGCGCAGCGGCTGTTGTGGGATGAGCTACGAATTGTGGCTGAACCAGCTGGCGTCGTGCCCATCGCCGCCCTCATTTCGGGACGTTATCAGCCTGTCCCTGGAGAGAAGATCGGCCTATTGATCTGTGGTGGCAATGCAGATTTGTCTTTGTTGAAATACTAAACTGTACGTATTCCCTTTCATAGCAATTCGCTGATGCACTGTAGGAATGCGCCTACTGTTTTTCAGGTGTCTCGGGGTTGTTTTTTGCAGTTAGTACGTCTTTGGCAGACAGTTTGAGAGTTGGGAAAGTCGGACTTACTACTTGCTGTCTATTTTGAAAAACGCCGACTTCTTGGTATCGGCTGTCTTCTCCTATAGCCAGTACAGTGATTTTCTCCAGATCTGGATCAACAATCCAGTATTCACCAATGCCAATGTCTTCGTACTGTCTACGTTTTGCAACGTAGTCTCGTTCTCTTTGTAAATTGCCAGGGCTGACAACTTCCACAACGAGTAATGGCGGCGGCATCGTTAACCGAATCGTATTGCGTTTGCTGAGCAATGCCACGTGCTCTTCTCTCAAAATAGTCAAATCTGGGTAACGATTTTTGGGCTCACCTTGAACTTCTATTTCCAGTCCATGATATCTAATGCGCCGTCTACCGACGATTGAGAGGAAATCACAAAATAATTCGGCAGCTATCTCTACATTGTCTCCAGACTCTGGTGGCACCTCAACGAGCTCTCCATTAAACAGTTCATAGAGCTTATTTGTGCCATCATCGTAGGCTAGGTACTCTTCGAAGCTGACAAATCGTAGCTTTTCCTTTGTTTGAATCATGGCTCAAAAAGCTCTAACAGCTAGCTTCTATGATATCTCACCCATTGTGATTAGTTTTTGGGTGGCTCGCCTGTGACCGCCGATTCTAAGTATTTAGTGGCAGGGGGCACATAGGTGCCGTCAATCTTTACCCGGAAGTCGTAGTGGGCTCCGGTGCCAAGGCCGCTGTTGCCAGAGTAGGCGATGACTTCTCCGGCCATGGCAAGGCCTTCTTTACAGCCGTTTTCTGACATATGTAGGGACTGAAAGACGTGGCCAGGGTAGGATTCAGCGGTTTGATTGACGACCCAGCCGCCACCGTCAGCGTCCCACCAGCATTCAACTTCGACGCGGTCTGCGGCGTCGCCGACAGCATAGATGGGCGTGCCAATGGGCATGGCAAGATCTACACCATTGTGAGGGACGTTGGGTGCGCCCGTGACGGGATGGAAGGGGCGAATGCCGTATTCGTCGCTGACGGTATATCCGGCTACGATGTCGCCAGTGGCGGGAGTATCTGCATTGACGATGGTTGCGCTGTTGGTAAGGACACCGGAGGTGACGGTAATGACTTTGTCGGCAATGTAGAGAAGTGAGCCGATGATGACAGCGGCGCACAGTCCGGTCGCAATGAGCTTTCCTAAGCTGGGTTTCGGTGTGATTAGGTCTGTTGTATCGCTGTTGGCTGCGATCGCAGGTGGCGCCGCGTGATAATGCACAACATGTTGAGGGACTGCATTCACAGTTGCTACTGTCGGCGTATCGCTATGTTTTATGGCAACAGGGTCTGTAACCATAGAATCTACGCCAATAGCATCGCTGGGGATGACGGAGAGCTGACCGCGACCGACTTTTTCGATGAGGTCTGAGATGCTGCTACATCCGGCTGCGATCGCAGCGTCCTTAGCCCCGTGCCACCCCGGCGTGGTCACCGTAACCCGACAGGGCAGCTTTGGCTCAGCGGTTTTCATCGGCTTAAGGGTGGTTTTTCTCGCTGCGCTTTTTGGCTCTATTTTTGACTCTATACCTAGCGCTCGCTTCACCGCCGCCTTCGTAGCCGACTGGCGAGTAGCGTTATTAGCAGGAGGTGGCTGTGAGGAAGAAGAAGTCGTCACGTTGGGGGTGTTTCTCTGATTACGCATCATCAGCGGAGAGCCTAGACACAAAGATCCTAACTGATGGCAGATGCCCAGCGTCTAGCAAAGACGAAAGTATAATAGCTCAAACTTTGTAAACTGTTGTCGCCGAGCGTTTTCTACCGCATAACGATACCCAATATCAATAAAACCAGACACATATCGCACCTATGAATACAACAAGCGTAGATGAGTGGATGAAACTTAAGGTGCCTGAGGAAGAAGACGAACGGCGGCACTGGGACTATCACTACGATGTGGCAGGTGCGGCCCCTGGCACACTGGTGATAGATGAAGATGCTGCACCCACTGAGCTAATGCTGATTGATTACAGCGCAGAGCGAGCAACCCGGCAAAGGCTGCGATCGCCCGAAGAAGCCGCCCTTCATCTCGATTCTGAATCCGTCTCCTGGATAGACCTCCAAGGCCTCGGCAACGAAGACGTGCTGAACCGCCTAGGCGAAGTATTTCAACTGCATCCCCTCGTGCTAGAAGATGTGGTCAACGTGCCTCAACGGCCAAAAATAGAATATTACGGCGATCAGCTGCTAATCATCACGCGCATGGTGATGCTGACCTCAGAAGATGAGCAGGACGAGGGCAACCGCTTTGTCAGCGAACAGCTGAGCTTTGTGCTGGGCAAAAACTATCTACTTACCGTGCAAGAAGAGCCCGAGCAAGACTGCCTAAACGCCGTGCGCAATCGAATTCGCACCGGGCAGGGGCTCATCCGTACAGAGGGGGCGGATTATTTGGCCTATGCACTGCTAGACGCGGTGATTGACGCCTACTTTCCCGTGCTAGAAGACTATGGCGAATATATAGAATCGCTAGAAGACGAAGTAATTTTTAACCCAACCCAGGAAACAGTACAGAAAATCTATCGGGCCAGGCGTGAGCTGATGGCACTGCGTCGCTCGATTTGGCCCCAGCGAAATGCCCTCTCTCAGCTGGTACGCGATGGCAGCACCCTCATTAGCCCAGAGGTAAAGGTATACCTGCAAGACTGTTATGACCATGTGGTGCAGGTGCTAGACATTGTTGAAACCTACCGAGAGCTGACGGCCAATCTAATGGACGTGTATCTCTCTTCGGTAAGCAATCGGATGAATGAGGTGATGAAAACCCTGACGGTGATTTCGTCTATTTTCATTCCGCTGACGTTCATTGTGGGGGTGTATGGCATGAACTTTAGCCCCCAGGCATCGCCGTGGAATATGCCAGAATTGCAGGCCTATTGGGGCTATCCGATTTGCTGGGGCGTGATGATTGGCATTGCGCTGAGCCTGTCTTTTTACTTTTGGCGAAAGGGCTGGTTTTCAAATGCGGGCGATCCAACACAAATGAAAATCAGCAGACGGTGAGCTATGGCTAAGTAAGCATGAGCCAAGTAAGGATGCATTCTTACTTGGCTAGTCGAGTTATAGCAAAGCGCGTCCGCGTCCGCGCTTTGCTATGCACTTTGCGTTGCCAGTTAGGGGCTGTAGCCTTTCGCGGTGTAGCAAGCAAAACGCAGAAAGCTATAGCCGCTGATACTAAACGCTTTCAGCGAGCACTCATGTCCTAACTAACTCGACAGAAGCTATGGGTGCCGCGTCTGCTAATATGCCTAGTGAATAAGGGGCATAGCCTACGCTAGCCTTAGTCTTTATGAGGGTTGCCCTGCGATGGATCTCAAGGCCTTAATTACCGATATTCCTGACTTTCCACAGCCCGGCATTATCTTTCGAGATATCACAACGCTGCTGAACAATCCAAAAGGGCTAAAGCGAACCATTGAAATGATGAGTGAGCACGTTGCCGAATTTGAGGCTGATTATATTGTCGGGATTGAATCTCGGGGATTTATCTTTGCCATGCCGGTGGCCCATCAGCTGGCACTGGGATTTGTGCCTATTCGAAAGGCTGGCAAGCTTCCACGCGCCGTGCACAGCGTCGCCTACAGCTTGGAGTATGGCGAAGACAGGCTAGAAGTCCATAAAGACGCTTTTCATGCGGGCAGTAAGGTAGTGATTATGGACGACCTACTGGCGACTGGCGGCACGGCGGCAGCGGCGGCCTCTCTGGTGGAGACAGCGGGGGCGAAGGTAGTAGGCTTTAGCTTTTTGATTGAGCTAGAGGGCTTGGCTGGCCGCGAAAAACTACCCGCCGCCGTTCCGGCAATGAGCTTAATCACGTATTAAGTTGTGCGGGGTTTTCTGTGATACCTGACGATTTACGGTTATATTCTGTTTTTGATATCTGATTTCTGCTTTTGATCTCGCGCCAGAGAAATATTGACCAAACGCTATGACTTCATCTTCTCCACAGCAGCTTTCTTTTGCAACGAAGCTGAGCCTGGCAATTAAGGGCTTTTTCTTAAGTGAGACGACGCGCTACATTGTGAAGCGGATATTGCAAGGTCTGCTAACGCTGCTACTGGCGAGCATGTTTAGCTTTTTGATTGTACAGCTGGCACCGGGCGACTTTTTAACCCCCTTCCGCCAAAATCCGCAGATGACGCCTGAGACCATCAGCGATCTAGAGCGGCGCTTCGGCCTAGATCGCTCGGTGTGGGTGCAGTACTTTTTGTGGCTAAAGCAGGTGGTGACCCGGTTTGACTTTGGCATTAGCTTTGCCTACAACCGTCCGGCGTTGCAGCTGCTGTGGGAGCGGGTGCCCAATACGATCTTGCTGTCGGCGGCGTCTATTTTTGTGACTTGGGCGATCGCAATTCCCCTCGGCATTATCAGCGCAGTCAACCAAAACAACTTCATTGACCGCTCCTTGCGAGTGCTGAGCTACATCGGTCAGGGCGTTCCGACACTGATTACAGGTTTGCTACTGCTGTTTTTAGCCCAGCAGCTAACGCCTCTATTTCCTGTCGGTGGACGAACCAGTCTTTATCACGAAGACCTGAACTGGATAGGTAAAACGCTAGATGTGGCTTGGCATATGATTTTACCGACGCTAGCGTTGAGTATCACTAGCTTTGCCGGACTGCAAAGGCTTATGCGCGGACAGCTGCTAGACGTACTGCGACAAGACTACATTCAGACGGCGCGGGCCAAGGGCCTGCCCGAAAACAAGGTGATTTACGTCCATGCATTGCGTAATGCCGTCAATCCACTGATTACAATTTTGGGCTTTGAGTTTTCGAGTCTATTAAGCGGCTCATTTATCGTTGAGAACTACTTTAGCTGGCCCGGGCTTGGCAAGCTGACGCTCGAAGCAGTACAGACCCAAGATTTGTTTTTGATTATGGCGAGTCTGGTACTGGGCGCGGTGATGCTGATTGTGGGTAATTTGCTGGCAGATTTGGCCCTGTCGTTTGTCGATCCTCGCATCAAGCTATCGCGACTGAATTGACTATTCCCTCCGGGAAGGCTATCGCCAACGGCTACGCTCAGTCATCAGGAGTCTTTCTATGAATCAGGCGCGTTCTTTTGCCAGCTTGCTGATTGGGTTTGTGGTGTTTGGTGTGGTGCTCTGGATTGCACGTACGGTGCATCAGGAACTAGATGACCCAGGTTTCGCTCAGACTGTATTGGTGGGTACGGCAGGCTGGGCAACGGGCTGGCTAGTCGGCTTTTTGATTTCGCCAAGTACAAGCCAAGAAATCAAAAAGTTTTCGCAGGCAATGTCTACGATTTCAGCGTTTACCTGTGGGTTTGCGCTGGCAAAGTTAGAGCCGTCTTTGACGCCGCTGTTTGCCGATGGTCGGCTGATCAATGAGCCGATATATGGGATTCGGCTAATGATTTTTATGATTTGCTTTGCGATCGCAGCTATCAACATGTATGTCTACCGCGAAGGCCGCCGCTATTGAGTTCAAATGAAAAATTATGAACAGGTAGAGATCACCAGTCGTCAGGACTTACGAGTATGGCTGAGTGAACATCATGAACAGTCAGAAAGTATCTGGCTTGTCACCTACAAAAAGCATATGGGTGACAAGTATGTTTCTTACGATGCGCTGGTAGAAGAGGCGCTTTGTTTTGGGTGGATTGATAGTTTGCCGCGTAAGTTAGATAGCGATCGCACTCAGCTTTTGCTCTCTCCCCGCAAGCCCAAAAGCGTCTGGTCTAAGCTCAACAAAGCGCGAGTAGATCACCTGCTAAAAGCCGGGCTCATCACACCCGCCGGACAGACCAAAATTGACATTGCCAAAGCCAACGGCATGTGGACTTTTCTAGATGATGTAGAAGCGCTCATCATTCCAGAAGACTTGGCCGAAGGCTTCTCAAAAACGCCCATAGCCAAAAAGAATTTCGAGGCGTTTAGTGACTCTGCCAAAAAAGGTATTTTGCAGTGGATAAAAATGGCAAAAAAACCAGACACCCGG
>JBCBKQ010000177.1:0-12098 GCA_038521595.1 Cyanobacteria bacterium J06627_28
CAAAAAACCCTTCCTTCACGAATTGAGAGTCACGCCTAACTGTTTAGATATCCAAAATTCTGCATTGCGCAGCAGGTTTTTCGGATCTCTGGAGTTGGGTTCTAGCATGGGCTTCACCAAAATGGTAAATAGCCCGACTCGATTGCCCGCTAAGACATCTGTAAATAAGCGATCGCCCACCATGGCTACCTGCTCAAACGGCAGATCCATTTTTTCCGCGACTGCGCGAAGCTTTTTCCGAGAGGGCTTGCCCGCACTGGCGACGAAGGGCACGTCTAGCCTTGCTGCGATTTTTCTAATGCGCTCGTAGCCGATGTTATTGCTCACGAGCGATAGCGGTACAAGCTGCTGTAGGTCTTTTGCCCAGGTCTCGATATCTGGCGCTAGCTGCCTTTGACCAACCGGCACAATGGTCTCATCTACATCTAGGATGAGCCCTTTGAGGTGCTTGGTTTGTATGAGTTCTGGGGTGATGCCTAGCACCGTTTGGCTGAGGACAAGGTCGGGCTGTAGAAGGGTAACCCAGCTCATAGGGAATCGGAGAGATGAAGGACGGGATGATTAGTTATTGGAGGTTTCTGCATCGATGCGATCGCGAATCCGGCCTTGAGCAGACTCATGGTCAGCCAGGGTACGGCTGAAAACATGGGTGCCATCGTAACGCGCCACAAAATACAAAAACTCTGTAGGGCCAGGATCCACCGACGCTTCTAAACTAGCCACACCAGGACTGGCAATCGGCGTAGGTGTCAGCCCGGCATTGATGTAGGTGTTGTAGGGGTTGGGCGTCTCTACTTGGGCGTAGGTCAGCGGATTTTCGGGCGTTTGTACAATGCCAAGACCGTACTCTACCGTGGGGTCAGAGCCGAGAGTAATGCCCTCCTCTAGCCTGCGGGCAAAGACACTGGCAATTTGGTCGCGTTCTTCGGCAACAACGGCTTCTTTTTCTACGATGCTAGAGAGCGTTACCCATTCCAGCAGCGTATAGGGGCTGGGTCTTTCTTCGTAGGCTGGTAGACCCACCTCCTCAAAGCGGCTCAGCATCATATCGACGAGGCCCTCTGCCGTGACGCCTTCGCTAGGCATTTGATAAGTATCTGGATAGAGGAAGCCTTCTAAATGCGGAATGCCGTCGGGCAGCCAGGGATAGCGCTCGTAAGGAATGGATTCGGTAGCTGCCAAAAACTCGTCAGCAGTGGTGAAGCCATTGGCCTCAAACCGGGCGGCCATTTGTTCGCGGTTCCAGCCCTCTGGAATGGTGAAGCTGACTTGAACGACGTCGCCTTCCCAGATGGTGTTGGCGATTTCGCTGAGGCTTTGGGTGGGCGAAATGACATAGCTGCCTGCCTGAAAACCGCCTTCGTCACCGCGAAAAGACTTCCACCTGGTGAGTAGCTTCCAGGCAGTGGTGGATTTGATTAGGCCGTTGGCTTCTAGGTCTTGGCCAATCTGATTGGAGGC
Source organism: Cyanobacteria bacterium J06627_28 (assembly GCA_038521595.1). Lineage (GTDB taxonomy): Bacteria > Cyanobacteriota > Cyanobacteriia > Phormidesmidales > Phormidesmidaceae > Phormidesmis. The sequence goes on from JBCBKQ010000177.1 coordinate 1,462, forward strand.
AGTGCCTTCAGGAATCTGAAGCTGTACATAGGCCTCCTCAGCCGTTGGGTCGTCTGCGGCCAGTACCGGAGACTTGGCCCAGCTCCACCAAGACCAGCTTTGCCAGGCGGCACCTGCCGCAAAGGCTAACAATACGATGGAAAAAAGACGTTTTGAACCGCGCATAGTTGTAAATCGAGGCACCTAACCAAACAAACACAGCGTAGGATGCAGTGATCTCATCCCTTAAAGTTGCTTAACACATTGAAAACTTTAGCCTAAGATGTCGATTTCAGCTACAGACGTCACGCCCTAGTCCAGCACGTCAAAGAGTTTGTCTTCTAGCTGCGATCGCATTCTTTGAAAGTCCTCGGGCTCCACGAGCTCTACTGAGCCATCCTTTGCTCGCAGCGCAAAAAACAGCAGCGGGTCAAGCGGCGTACAGAGCGTGTACTGATTTTCTTCGTGGAAGAAGTTGGCCAGCATCTGAAACTCTTCTGTGACCGGATGCTCATCGTCTTCTTCGCTGATATCCAGCGAAAAACAGTCTTCCTCATCAGCTTCGGGCAAATCGCCAGCGGCAGTAAGCGTATGCGCAGAGCGCTCCAAAATTAAATCCAGCTCAGCGAGGACGGCGCGGGCAGAGGGAAATAGTCTGTCAATGTCTTCTTCTTCGACATCGACTAAAATCTCAGCCTCATCTTCATCATCGTCTTCGTCGTCTGGCTGCCACACAAAGATTTCGATGGGCAAATTAACCGGCAGCAATAGCAAAAAATCAGAGCCGTCTACATCCAAGGTTTTTTCGACGTAGCAAGCTAGCGTGCGCCCGTCTTCATCGGTGAGGGTCACCACAGGAAGTTCGGCGGGCTCGTCTATCATGCTGGGGTCAATTTCCACGGGGCATCTCCTGGAGTAGATATTGTCATTCGCGGCGAGCATCTAGCCACTGCTGCAAAATAATAGCAGCCGCCTTGCGATCAATGAGCCCTTTGTTACGAGAAGGTGCTTTTCTTTCGGCAATCAGCATTTGCTCGGCCTGAAAAGAGGTCAGCCGCTCATCGACAAACTCAACCGGCAAATTAAGCGATCGCGATAGGCGCTGGGCAAACTTTTGAGTTTTCTTCGCCTGAAAGCCCACTTCGCCATTGAGGGTGTAGGGCATGCCGACGACTAAGATTTTGACTTCGCGCTCTGCGATGAGCTGGCGCAAGGGTTGGACAACGCTATCAAAGGAGGTCTTTTTAAGGGTGGTGAGTCCAGTGGCGATGAGACCAGTGCGATCGCACCCGGCGACCCCAATCCTCTTTTCACCCAAATCCAAACCCAGCGCAGAAACCATGGCTGTTTTTACTCGTCTGCGGCCGCATTAGGATTTTCAGCGCTGTTCTTTTCAGCGCCATTCCTTTTAGCACTTCTCGTTTCTTTAGCACTCTTCTCTCTAGCACTTCTCGTTTCTTTAGCGCTCTTCTCTCTAGCACTTCTTGTTCGCCCATCGCTGCTGCGTCCGTCCAGCGACAGCCGAGACATATTTTCCAACAAAAATCGCTCCCACGACAGGCCTTCCCACGCAGCGCGCTCACTCTTTGTAGGCTTCATCCCAGGCCCACTTAGCGAAAAGCGCCCTGGTAGCGGCGTACCCGTTGGCTGTAGTCCAGGCAGCACATCCGGCATCTTTAGCCCTTCCAGCGCGCCCACTTTTGACTCGCGCACTTTGTGCCACACAGAGCGAGACATCATCAGCGTATGCTCTATTTCTAACGCGCCAATCTGCCTCAGATACTCCTCACGCTCTGTCTGATAGTCCAAAGACATGATCTGCAGCGGCTGATGAGGAAACTTTTGAACGACGCCTGCCATCTGCGCCATAAGCTCAGGATATAGCCAGGTGTAGGCCGGATGAACAGTCAGCTTTGCCTTGTGAGGAACGCTGCCATCGCGGCATAGCTTCAGCTCAAAGTAGCCAATGGCCGTTTTTCGCTGGGGCTCAAAGACATAGGCCGAGACTCTTTCTGTCCGGTTCATCCAGCGAGTAAGGCGCGTTTTGAGCTGGCTAGAAACAGTGGTTTTAAAGTCGTTGATTTGATAGTCCAGCACCTGACGAACCAGTGGCGGAACGGAGACTGTTTCTAGCTGATAGATGAGCTGCGCGTCTGCATTACTCACGGGTAGCAGGTTTGGCAGGTCAGGATCTCGCTCTGAAAGTGTGGCTAACTGCTCTGGCTGAATGGACCAATAGGTCGCCCGAGCCAAGGGCTGAAACCCATTTTGCCGATATAGCGACAGGCCAAACTGATCGTTGACGTCAGTTTCACTAATCCAGTACTGGGCCTCACGAATATGCTCAAAGCAGTAGCGCAGCAGCAGCGAGCCCACGTCCATCGCTAGGTGAAGTTTGCCACCGTTGGCCCGATTTTTGGCCCGATTAGAACCTTTGGCTCCATTAGCTGAGCTACTAGGCTTAGATGAACTACTAGACTGAGCTGGGCTGCTAGACGCACTGCTTTCTTCTGAGCTATCGACCGTTTGCTTCGCTAAGTTGACCAGCACTCTGTCAATTTTCCAAGTGCTGAGCGTGCGGTTAAACGGGGAGACATGAATCATGCCCTGGGTCTGACCATTGGCCTCGGCAACAAAGGCTGAGAACAAATGCTGTAGCGGATTGGGGAATAGCGTCAGCGCTTTCATCGGGCCGTACCAACGGCGCAGCTGCTGAATGTATTCTTCTATTTCTGGTGTATCGGTGACGTGGGAGCAAATCTCTGTGGCTTCGGACACTCGCAGACTATCTAAATCACGCAGGTGAATAGAACGGATAGACAGATCCGACTTAGCCGTTTTCGAAGAAGGGCTGCGAGTCATTGAGGGCTCCTTGGCGGCAAAAGGATCAAGCTCCCTTTATACCAACAATCGCTCTAAACAAGCATCATTGAAATTTCGGGAGTCATACGGCGTGAGTTGCACAGCGTCCAGTGATAAACAGAATTTGCTATGCTTTGGGGCGAATTAGCACAACGGGGGTTTGCTCGTCAGCATTGCCCGCAGGGTTATCAATTAAAGCCTGAACGAGCAGATTCTCGTCGGTGCCTTCGGTGCTTGCTAGTATTTTAACTGCTTTTAAATCGTTCACATCGACGATGGCCGCTTTTAGGCCTGTTTCTTGAAAGATTTGGTCTACTAGCTGCTGCGATCGCGCCGGTCCCAGCACAATGAACTGATCAAAGGGTGGCAACGTTCCTGTCACGTCATCAATCAGTCTTGCTTGCTCACCTGCCAATCGATAAAACATCCCTGGCGAGCCAAAGATTTTAGCCACTGCGCCAATGGCAAAGGCTGAGCCCACCTGCCAAGGGCCAGACACATCAATTAATGTCTGCATCCCGCAGGCCGTCGCCAGACTAGAGGTCGGCATAAAGTAGTAGCACAGTCGCTTTGCCAGCCAGCCGGGTTTAATCGTGGTGGGATGCCGCAACCGGCCCTGCATAATCGCCACAGGCGTTTCACCAATGGTCACAATGTCACCGGGCTCAGCGCAGGGTGAGACATACTTTTTCACCACGTCAATGGTGCTGTCTGTGTTGGTCAGTAGGTGCGTGGGCACGGGCAACACGCGAGCAACGCTATTTTCGCGCCAGTTCGTGGCGTCTGCTGGGTTGGGAAATTTTAGTGGAACGATGAGGTGGCCTGTTTTGGGAATGCGCCCTTCTGGGCCATAGGTCAGATAGTTGACCTTGAGCCATAGAGACTTGAGCTGGCTTAAATCAGTGCCATGAATATCGACAGTGATACGGGCGTTTGTCGCTTTGCCGACCTTGACGATATAGGCAAACCAGTAGTTGTCAGCGCGGGCCGGAAAGTCTTCGTGCTGGGGGATAATATCCGTTTTAACGATAATGCCGTCTAGGCTATCGCCGGAGAGCAGCTCGTAATTGACCTCTACTTCTGGAATGAAAATTTCGAGGGTGCGCGTGCGATTGGTAAAGACGGTGTCTAGGGAGATGGCGTAGTGATTGGGCTCGTGCGTATCAAAGCGCCAATCAGTGGCGCTTAGCTCTAGCTCATTGCCCGGACGCTGTTGGTACTGCCACTCAATTAGTAGGTAGGCAACGACGCCGAGGACAACGAGCACGCCGATCAATGACCCTAACAATGACCCTAAAATTTCCATTCTTAAGCTGCGCTCCTTGTTAAACCCAAATCCTTACGCACCAGATTGTAGGCGATCGCATGTATCTGAGGGGAAATTAGGTCAATAAATTAGGTCAATAAATTAGGCCAATAAATTAGGCCAATAAATTAAAGAGAGCGTCGTCTAGCTCATACCCCAGCATCTGCGTCATAAACTTCAGTCGCGATCGCCCATCAATGTTCTGATCCTTTAGCCAACGGTCAATGCTGAAAACTTTACCCATCACAAAAATTTCTAGCGCTTCTGGGTTGTAGCGAATGCCGTCAATCGGGCTGAACTGGTGAGGGACTAGCATGGCGGTATAGCGACTGAGTTCTCCCGATTCCCAGTCGAGATAGAGTGGTAGCCAGGGATAGCGCGCATCTAGCTGGATAAACCACAGCCGGACTTCTGGAATTTCAGACAGCTCTCGGGGGTCACTGGCCTCACGAGGGAAATCGATGTCAAAGCTGAAAATTAGCTGTGGATTGGCTAGCTCACGCTCTTCTGTAGAGGCGGTCTCAGCGTGTTTGGCCAAGATAGGATCGATGACGGCTTGGGCAGGGGTGAGATCGAGAGATTGAAAATGGGGGAGGGTGAGTGCGATCGCATGTTTTACAGGGGCTGGCATAGGTGCGAAAAGTCTAAAGGCGTTACTTTCTTCAACTATGCAACACAAATAGGCCGGTTTGAGCGTGGCTGTGAGAACATCTTGAGAACATCGACTGATAATATTTCTCTTTTGCTGACCAAAAGGCGATTTCCATGACTGTTTCTCCGCTCCGCATTTGTATTACCCTCGGTACTCGCCCCGAGGCCATCAAGCTCGCCCCTGTGATTCAAACCTTTCAGCAGCATCCCGAGTTTGATACCAAGGTCGTCTTGACCGGCCAGCACAGAGAAATGGTTGCCCAGGTGATGTCGCTATTTCAGCTGCAGGCCGACCATAACCTAGACATCATGCAGCCCAAGCAAACGCTGAGCGACATCACCTGCCGCAGTCTGCAGGGCCTAGAAAAATTATTTATCGACCTCAAGCCAGATATGGTGATCTCCCAAGGAGACACGACCACGGCATTTGCGGCTGCCCTCGCCGCCTTCTACCAAAAAATTCCAGTGGGCCATGTCGAAGCTGGGCTGCGCACAGACAACATTTTGAACCCGTTCCCAGAAGAGGCAAATCGTCGTTTGGTCTCACAGATTGCAACGCTTCACTTTGCGCCGACGGAGACATCTGTCAGCAATCTAAAGGCGTCTGGTGTAATCCAGGGCATTCACCGAACGGGAAATACCGTCATTGATGCGCTGCTGCGGGTGGCCGATATGTCGCCTAGCTGTGAGGTTCCAGGACTAGACTGGGATGCCCATCGGGTGATTTTATCTACCGTGCACCGCCGCGAAAACTGGGGAAGCCCACTACAGGACATCGCCCAGAGCTTTCTAGCAATCTTAGATCGCTTCCCAGATACGGTGCTGTTACTGCCGCTGCACCGCAATCCCACCGTACGCGAGCCGCTGAAAGCTGCGTTGGATAGTCATCCGCGTACGTTTCTAGTAGAGCCGATGGATTATGCGCAGCTGGTGGGTGCTATGAAGCGATCGCACCTCCTGCTTACAGACTCTGGCGGCTTGCAAGAAGAAGCGCCTGGTCTAGGTAAACCTGTGCTCGTGCTCAGAGAAACAACAGAGCGGCCTGAGGCAATTGCCGCAGGGACAGCCAAGCTAGTCGGCACAAATCCTGAAACGGTTGTGAATGCTGCTTCTGGGCTATTAGGCGACGAAGCGGCCTATGGGGATATGGCTAGGGCGGTAAACCCATTTGGAGACGGTCATGCCGCTGAGCGAATCGCGAAAATTGTGGGAGAGTACTTTGCTACCGGCTCCTAAGGTCGCTTTTAATGAATTTTGCTTGAGTCTGCTATTTTTTCGGCTTTTTTAGCAAATTTTTCTTTGAGGCCTTCAGCTCTTTCCACAGCTTTTTAATATCGTCGTAGGCGTCTACGCTGCTGACTTTACCACCTGTTTCTAAGCTGCATATGATGGATACTTTCTGAGCAAATTCCTGTAGGTTTGCGTTAAATGCCAAGTTTTGCGGCGTAAACTCGCCATGGTAAGGCGTACGAGGCATCATGGTGCTCTCTAACTGGGTGCTTTCTAACTGGTCTTTATTTTCTGGGTCTTTATTTTCCGAGGCTTCCATTATTAAGGCAGCTGACAATATTCATCAGCAGAGAAATCACAAAATGGTTTTTTATATGGCCAGCTGCTTAATGCATTGAGCAGCTGGCCAAGCACTAAGCTGATAGAGCCAGGGTTGTAGCTGTACTAGGTGCAGCAAGCTTAGGGCAGATCGCTACAGTTGAGAGGCCATAACGACTTAGTAACGATAGCGTGGCACCGAATAACTCACCTTATATACGAGTTAATAGTTCTTATTGATATACATCATAGCTATTCTGCCAGTAGCTTGAGCCTATAAAGCTGGGTTTGACCGCAATATCCTTGGCAGATTTCGTCATCGTACCGATAGAAATTGGCCCCTCACAGCCCGATAAGCCAAGGGCAAGTGGGTAAGATATTAGTATCAAGTCTTCTTTGTGTGTGCTTTTTGATTGCGAAGCAAATCATCCAACACTGACGAGGCTGATTCAACCTGTGATGATGACTTTTTAGGTTCATGAATGTAAGCCAATCGTCTGGAATATTTTGCGCTGTTCGTCAGTTTTTGGCCAATGGAGCAAGGTTAAACGGAGCAAGGTTAAGAGGAGCAATCAGCAAGGGCGCAATCGGTGCTAGCTTAGCGGCTGGTTTAGGCGCTGCTATGGCTGTGCCAGGGGTAGCTGCCGAAAGAGTGGTCATTAGAGTGGGCCCGCTGAGTCAGTCCATTGAGCTCTCAGACTTGCAGACCTTTGCCGATACGGGGGAAGTGCCCCCTAGCTTGCAGCTATACGAGCAGTTTTTGTCACCGTCTGTGCGGCAGGGCTTGAGCCAAGAGTTGGAGCTTGACCCACAAATGAGCGATCGCATCATCGAAGACGTGCTCAGCTCAGCCAATGGCGAACTCTTGGTCAGCACTTTGTCTCAGGTGGCCCCAAACCTGACGGTGAACCAGCTGCAGGCAGCCATTCGTCTCGCCGCAATGCAGTCTAACGGCCTGAGCGTGCTGGGCATTTTACGCGCCGTTCCCCAAGAGACCTTAGAGGTTGATGTCACTTCGGCCCTTGCCCTTGTTTCACAAGTTAATTTTTCTAATATAGAGAGTCGTTCTCTCAGTGGTCTCTTAGAGCAAGAGTTGACCACAGAAGTAGAGACTGCGCTCCCTACGGGCATAAACCCATCAGTTGCCGGGCCACAGGAAGTATATCGCCGCGATATCAGCTTTCGCGATACCGATAGGCAGCGGTTGATTCCGGTGGAAATGTACTGGAGCCAAGATACCGAAGGGCCATTGGTTGTCCTGTCCCACGGGTTTGGCGCAGATCGTTATTTTCTAGACTACTTGGGCGAGCATTTGGCCTCCCATGGCCTGACGGTAGTCTCGATTGAGCACCCAGGGAGCAACCTGCAAACGCTGGTAAATCTGCCCGTAGATCCAGAGATTGCAGAAGAGCCTAGCCGTATTTTGCCGGCGACTGAGTTTTTAGATCGCCCTCGCGATGTGAGCTTCGTGCTAGATCGATTGGCCGAATTCGACCAGCGTTCCGCTTTGTATGAAGGCCGGTTTAACACTGAGAATGTCACGATTATTGGACATTCTTTGGGCGGGTATACCGGGCTGGCCCTGGCCGGTGCGAAGCTGGATCTGCGATCGCTCGAATCCTTCTGCCAAGACATCCAGCCCCTTGGCGTTTCCCCGGCAGACTGGCTCCAGTGCGCCGCCGTCGATCTCGAAGAGCAGCAGGCCGATCTGAGCGATGACCGTATTCAGCAGGTCATGGCGATGAACACGCTCACAGGTCAGCTCTTTGGCGAAGCCGGTCTGTCCGAAATCACGGTGCCTACTATCCTGCTCACGGGCACCCAAGACAGCGTCACCCCAACGCTAGACCAGCAGCTAAATGCCTTTACTCAGCTGTCTGGCGACAAGTACTTGCTAGCGGTTATCGGGGGCACTCATCTCAGTGTGGGCGATCCAGGCAATGTTAACCCGGCGCTTACCGAGTTGCCTTTCATGGCCGAGCTACGGGTAGAAGAAACCGAAAACTTGCGTCAGCTTTTGCGGGGCGTTTCTCTCAGCTTTGTACAGCAGCAGTCCGATCAGGCCGCGCAGTATAAGCCTTTCCTCAGCTCAAGCTATGTGCAGTCTTTTTCCACCGACACGCTGCCCCTCAGATTTGTACAAGAGCTGCCTCGCAGCGTGCGCAGCTGGATAGACTTTAGCGAGCGAGTCGCACCCAGCGCGGCATCTCCGGCCATGACCAGGCGTTTAGTCGCCCTAGGATATTCAAATGCGATTACCCGGCGGCATCAGATAAAATCCACCATTGCCGCTCACCTCCAGGCCAATCAAGTGGTGACCGTTTTGCGTACGCCATTACCCTTTATGACGAGTTGGTAACTTCCCCCAAAAACTTTAAGCAAAAACTTGAGTAAAAACTTTGAGCTTCGATACGCTCTAAGGTCATTTGTTCTGCCAAAATGGGAGATCCTAACAGCACGCCATGTCATCCATTGGCCAGCGGCTGAATTGAGTTTCCCCTGGAGAAGATCGAATGCCGGATAATCGCAAAAGTCAGGTAGTCACCCAAGGCGTACAGCGGGCTCCTAACCGAGCGATGCTAAGAGCTGTAGGGTTTGGTGACGACGACTTTCAAAAGCCCATCGTTGGTCTTGCCAACGGCTACAGCACCATCACGCCCTGCAACATGGGCATCAACACCCTGGCCCTTCGTGGGGAAAAAGCATTGCGCGAAGCCGGGGCGATGCCCGCTATGTTTGGCACCATCACCATCAGCGATGGCATTTCCATGGGCACCGAGGGGATGAAGTACTCTTTGGTTTCTCGTGAGGTGATTGCAGACTCTATCGAGACGGCCTGTACGGGGCAGAGCATGGATGGGGTGCTGGCCATTGGCGGCTGCGACAAGAATATGCCGGGGGCGGTGATTGCGATCGCCCGTATGAACATCCCAGCTGTATTCGTCTACGGTGGCACCATCAAACCCGGCCATCTAGATGGCGAAGACCTTACCGTGGTCAGCGCCTTTGAAGCGGTCGGTCAATACAGCGCAGGCAAAATTTCAAAAGAACGTCTCGATGCGGTAGAGCGACATTCTTGCCCAGGCGCAGGCTCCTGCGGCGGCATGTTTACGGCAAACACGATGTCCTCTGCCATTGAAGCGATGGGCCTGAGCCTGCCCCAGTCTTCCACCATGGCCGCTGAAGATGAAGAGAAAGCAGAGAGTACAGAAAAATCTGCGTTTGCCCTCGTCGAGGCGATTCGTGCGCAGATTTTGCCCAAAGACATTCTGACTCGTAAGGCCTTTGAGAATGCGATGTCGGTGATTATGGCTGTGGGCGGATCTACGAATTCTGTCTTGCATTTGCTTGCGATCGCACACACCATTGGCGTCGATCTCACTATCGACGACTTCGAATCCATCCGCCAAAAAGTCCCCGTCTTCTGTGACCTTAAGCCCTCCGGCCGCTACGTTGCCACCGACCTACACAAAGTTGGCGGCATTCCCCAAGTCATGAAAATGCTGCTCAACGAAGGTCTCCTCCACGGCGATGCCCTCACCGTCACCGGCAAAACCATCGCCGAATCCCTTGCCGATATCCCCGATCAGCCCGCCGCCGACCAAGACGTCATCCGCCCCTTCAACAATCCGATGTATCCCCAGGGCCACCTCGGCATTCTCAAAGGCAACCTCGCCCCCGAAGGCTCCGTCTCCAAGCTCACCGGCATCAAGAACCGCAGCATCACCGGCCCCGCCCGCGTCTTTGAATCCGAAGAAGACTGCCTTGATGCCATCCTCGCCAACAAAATCAAAGCAGGCGATGTCATCGTCGTCCGCTACGAAGGTCCCAAAGGCGGCCCCGGAATGCGTGAAATGCTCGCACCCACGTCGGCCATCATCGGCGCAGGACTGGGCGACTCCGTTGGCCTCATCACCGATGGCCGCTTTTCCGGCGGCACCTACGGCATGGTCGTCGGCCACGTCGCCCCCGAAGCTGCCGTCGGCGGCACCATCGGCCTTGTCAAAGAAGGCGACTCCATCACCATCGATGCCGACAAGCTATTGCTGCAGGTCAATGTCTCAGATGAAGAACTCGCAGAGCGGAAAAAGCAGTGGAGCCCGCCAAAGCCAAACTACGAACGAGGGGTACTCGCGAAGTATGCCAAGCTCGTCTCTTCCAGCAGTAAAGGCGCTGTGACCGATAAAGACCTGTTCTAGAAAAAAGTGCTGGGCGAAGGTATAGCCAGCTGCTTAATGCATTGAGCAGCTGGCTAAGCACTAAGCTTGTTGCACCTCTGCTAGGTGCAACA
>JBCBKQ010000178.1:0-12008 GCA_038521595.1 Cyanobacteria bacterium J06627_28
ATAGCTATAGGCATATCACTTTTACGACAATTTTTCGTCTGCTTTTGACATGACAGATAGCAATCCGCTGATGCATGGGCCTACGGCAAGGCTATGCCCAAAGTGGATAGCCACGCACTTAGCGCCGCTTAAAATCAACGGCTCAGCTGATTAGAGTGGCTTAGTGCAGATTGCTACAAGAAAACCAAAAGTAAACCAAGCTATCTCTCATCATTCTGACTAAAAAAGCCCTCTGCTGCGACTTTTCACTAGCAAAGGGCTTTTGTAAGTTTCTGTAATGCTTTGTCTCTTGGTGCTTTTTCTATAGCGACTCCTTGACTCTGCGTGAAATGGAAACCATGAAATCAGAGCTCGCGGCTAAAGGCAGTCTAAAAATGAGCCTATCAAGGCAGCGCTAGCTGTGTGAAAGCAGCACTATGAGATAGAAGAGAGCGCGGACTGCTCTGTCGAACGAGCAGGCGTCGTCGCTGAGTCGCCTTCTGGTTCGGCAGAAGGGGCGTTGTAGCTGCCAATTTGCTCACCGTTTGGCCCTATTCTCAGCCGCGTACAGGGAATCGTATCCGACAAAATAGAGCTGGCCATCATCCCAGTATGAATCTCTAGCTTGGCAGCAGAAACCGCCTCGAACAGGAGCTTTTGCCCTGGGAAAACGACTCGTTCGAAATACCAGTCAGAGACATTGGTAACCCGTGCAACCTGAATTTTACTTGTGACATTGACGTAGCAGCAAAGAATTACGTCTGGATCGTCAGAAGGTAGTGAATCTAAGATTTGAGCCATGGTTTAGGACGAGGAGAAACTGACTGCAGCACCCAAGTGGGTGGTCATGGAAGATGCACTAAGGCAACTAGGCGCTGTTATTGCGAGGCTAACACTTGAAATTTTCGATGGCTGTAAAAACGACTACCAAGCTCAAGTATCGTCGGGATCATTGTGGGCTCTAGAAAATATTCCCATGGGAAAGGCGATCCCTCCCGAGGAGAACTGCTCTGCGATTACTAGCCATATGGACATCGCGTTTAACACCTCACTCACAGCGATCAGATACAGCGATCAAAGCTCATCGATTAAAGCTTGAACAAACTCAGCTAGTTGATATCGCACACAATCCGCAGATATCGTCTGTCTATAGTGGTTAATTTTGCAAAGATGGACCTAGCCGTCGCTACATAACGCCACAATTCGCAATATAACTTTGCTTTCAAGAGTCTGCCCAAACAGACATGTAGTCACCAGCTAGCGAACTACCGCCGCTAATACAGCGGCAAAGAGGCTGTGAAAAGTTTTTGATTGGCTACCACACCTTTTAGGGAGCGGTGTTATCGTAAAGATATATGAAAAAGCTGAGAAGCTAAGTGCAAACTGGTAATAACGCCTACGTCCTGAAGTTTCTCTGCTGTTTTGGATATACGCTGCTGCGATGACAGCAGGCCGACTCTAAGCTTCTGCAATGTCTTATTCTCTGGCTATGCCTATTTCTTACAATGATTCTCGCGACGAGAAGGCAAATCAGCGCGTTCTGTATGTGCGACTGCCTTGCAATCCCATCTTTCCTATTGGGGTTGTGTACTTAGCAGACCATGTCCACAAGCTGTTTCCCGATGTTGAACAGCGGATATTTGATATGGGCACGGTACCGCCGCTGGACTTTACAGCGGCGCTAGATGAGCATATCGACAGCTTTCAGCCTACGATTTTAGTCTTTTCCTGGCGAGATATTCAGATCTATGCGCCCGTAGGCGGGCGAGGCGGTAACCCGCTGCAAAACGCTTTTGAATTTGCCTACGCCCCCAATCCGCTTGTTCGGCTGCGGGGGGCTCTGGGCGGTGCACGGATGACGGCCACCTACTTAGCAGAGCTCAAGCGCAATGAGAAGCTGGTACGCCGAGGTCTAAAGCGGGCTCGTAAACATTGCCCTGAGGCGCAGGTTGTCGTCGGCGGCGGTGCGGTGAGCGTATTTTATGAGCAGATGCCTCAAATGCTTCCAGAGGGGGCTATTGTCTCCGTTGGGGAAGGAGAAACCCTGTTGGAAAAGCTGCTGAGAGGGGAGGACTTTTCTCAGGAGCGATGCTACGTGGTGGGTGAAGAACCGCGCGATCGCCTCATCCACGAATGGCCCACCCCCATTGAAAAAACAGCCTGCAACTACGACTACATCCAGGCCATGTGGCCCGAGTTTGAATACTACCTACAAGAGCAGGACTTCTACATTGGCGTGCAGACCAAGCGAGGCTGCCCGCACAACTGCTGCTATTGCGTATACACCGTTGTAGAAGGCAAGCAGGTACGCATCAACCCCGCCGACGAAGTCGTCAAAGAAATGCGTCAGCTGTACGACCGAGGCATTCGCAAGTTTTGGTTTACCGATGCGCAGTTTATTCCAGCCAAGCGCTACATAGATGATGCCATCGAGCTACTGGAAAAAATTCAGGCCTCTGGCATGACTGACATCAACTGGGCGGCCTACATTCGCGCTGATAACCTCACCCCTAGACTGTGTGAGCTGATGGTAGCCACTGGCATGAACTATTTTGAGATCGGCATTACCAGCGGCTCCCAAGAACTGGTGCGCAAAATGCGCATGGGCTACAACCTCAAAACGGTCTTACAAAACTGCCGCGATCTCAAAGCAGCAGGCTTTGATGATTTTGTCTCTGTTAACTACTCGTTTAACGTCATCGACGAGCGCGACGAAACCATTCGTCAAACCATTGCCTATCACCGCGAGCTAGAAAATATCTTTGGTGTAGATAAGGTGGAGCCCGCGATTTTCTTCATTGGCTTGCAGCCCCATACACACCTAGAGGAGTATGCCTTTGAGCACAATATTTTGAAGCGCGGCTACAACCCACTGGCGATTTATCTGCCGTGGGTCGCGTTGAAACTACTCTGGAATCCTGGTGAATTAGGCAGCTTTTTTGGAGATGTTTGTCTAGAAGCCATGCGCGAAAACCCCAATGACTTTGGCCGAGAGGTGATGGCCATTTTGGAAAGGCGATTAGGAAAATCCCCGCTCACAGAAGCCCTAAGTGCCCCTGTGAAACCACCAAGCCGTGTCCTAGCTGAGGTATGATCTGAAATACGCTTATTTGTTTTTAATCTCTTCTTCGACATCTCCTCTCTTTATCTAAGGTCTTGTAACCAACATGTTGGCAGGTTCCATTCTTCAAAAGCTTGTTGACGAGCGCAAAAATGACGATGGCACTGATAAAACGGGCCGCACGCCCCTAAATTTTGGGGTGTATTACAAAAATACGCTGGTTGCCCTCTGCCATGCCCTTGAGGACGCGGTACTAGCAACTAAGACGTCGCCTTTGATGGTGACAGCCTTTCAGCAAGGCAAGTGGTACTTACAAGAAGCCGACCGCTACAGCGACCTGGCTGACACGGCTGCCAAGATTGTCATTATGGCCAGACCCGGTGCTGGATTTCGTGAGCATCCTACAGGCTCTCGGGAAAATGTCTCACTGGTTGATCTGACTGCAGAAGACCCGGTTTCGGAAGAGTGGCACCTGATGATTATGGGCTCTACTTACAGTGCTATGGTGCTGTGCCAGGAGCTGACCGACGAGGAGTATGGTCCGCAGGGGCGGCCTGAAAATGACCTGGAGCGTAAGTTCTACGGATTTTGGACATTTGACCCAGCGCTTGTGGGCGAAACGGTTGCCATTACCGCAGAGCACATTGGTAAGTACGACACCGATTTACAAAAAGATCTTCAGAAAAGACTTGCCAAAATTGATGATGAGGCGGCCACTAAAACAGGCGAAGTGGGCAGCGTCGTCATGCGAGTAGTGGACTATCTCAAGGGCGGCGATCGCGAAGTGAGCAACACTGAAACGTTTCAGTTTGCCGATGCCCTTAGCCAAAATCTGGTCTCAAACGAGCTGCAGGCCTATCTGCGGATGGCACAGCTAGCAGATCTAGCTGACCCAACCAATCCGCTGGGCGCGGCAGAAGTTGCTTCCTTAGCCGAAATGATGGGCCAGTTTTTGGACTTGCCAGTCTGGCAAATGCAGCGGTTGCGTTTGGCAAGCTTGCTCCACAGAATTGCTCCTGCCGAGCTAGATAGAGATACCAAAGACGAAGAAGGCGATAGCTGTCCGCTAAATCCGGGAGCGCAAACCCTGAGAATCTTGCCTAGGTTACGTGCGATCGCAGAAATTATTTCTCATCAGCACGAGTGTTGGGATGGCAGTGGCCAGCCCGCAGGCTTGAAAGGGGACAGCATTCCCGTTGAATCTAGGATTTTGGGTTTAGTGGCAGCCTTTCAACAAGAAGCTGCCCAGCGTCGCCATGCCAGTGGCAGTAGCGCATTGCCTACCCCCGAAGACGAATGGAAGCACGTCACAGAAGCCTTTGCTAGCTGCAAAGAACAGGCCGGGGAACGCTGGGATCCCAAACTCATGGAAGTCCTTAGCTTTTTGGTCGCAGGCCTCCAGCAGGGCCTAAGCCTGCCCACCATTCCGCTCAAGATGACACTCAGTACTGGATTAATTAATCCAGAAGTTGCCGAAACTTGGCCAGAGTTTTCGATGTCAGAAGTCTCGTCCTAACGCTCTCGCATTCCAGAAATGGGGTGATGGGCAAGTAGTGGATAGACAATTGGTTTAATTGTTTACGCAAAGGATTTATCAACAGAATCGACCATGAGTACTGACATTGACCTAAATGCGCTCCGCAAAGGCGACCTCAAAAAGCTGGCAGGTGCAAAAATTGACGATGCTGAGCTATCTGGGAGCGATTTATCAGGCGTACAGCTTGCTGGCGCAGTACTGGCAGGCAGTAACCTCAGCCGAGCTAATCTAAATCGTGCCCACTTAGAGGGCAGCAACCTGGTGGGTGCGGATCTATCTGGGACAGACCTGCGGGCAAACCTGTGGGGGGCCAATCTCATGCAGTGCAACCTAACAGGCGCAGATTTACGCGGTGCCAACCTGCGGGGAGCTAATCTCATGGGAGCCAACCTTATGGGGGCCAGCCTAACGGGCGCTTTTTTAAGCGGCGCAACGCTGATGGGCTGCAATCTTAAAGGCTCAGACATTCGCGGGGCAGATTTGCGGGGCGCTAACCTCAGCGACTGCAACCTAAAATCAGCTGATTTGTCACGGGCAGATTTACAAGGCGCTTCTCTCAAAGAGGCCAACTTAGAAGAAGCCAACCTTCAAGAGGCAAACTTTACCGGCGCGTCGCTAGCACGGGCAAATTTACTCTGTGCCGATTTAGAAGGCGCGGTTACCACCGGAACAGATTTAACCGGCACGTGCCTGACCGGAACCGTCCTTGCAGGGTAGCCGTCACCGGCTGAATCTATCCCTACGGAAAGAGGAAAGCAATATCATCAAGCATTCATTATAAGCAGGCTGCTTCCGACTGGTTTAGTATCAGCTAGCCTTGATGTATGAAAATTGAACAGCAAATCGCGCAGCAGGTCTTTGGATACGAGCGATTAAGGTCCGGGCAAGCAGGCATCTTGGACGCGGTACTAGATGGACGCGATACGCTCGGCATCATGCCAACGGGCGCTGGCAAATCCGCTGTCTATCAGATTGCAGGCTTACGGCTTCCAGGTATCACAATTGTTGTTTCACCTTTGATCGCGTTACAGCAAGATCAGGCACAGAGCATCAAAGAGAAAGGAATCGTTAAAGCAGCCGTCTTAAACTCTACGCTGACAGGCACAGAAAGAGAAGCTGTCTTTCAGCAGATAGAAAACAACAAAATAGAATTTCTCTTTTTGGCACCAGAACAACTTTCTAACCCAGAAACTCTCAGCAAAATTCAACTGGCGCAGCCTTCTCTCTTTGTGATTGATGAGGCCCACTGCGTTAGTGAATGGGGTCATGATTTTCGGCCAGAATACTTACAGCTGAACGCAACCATTGAAGCGTTAGATTATCCCGTTGTGCTAGCCCTAACGGCAACCGCCTCACCATTGGTACGAAAGGAGATTGTAGATCGGCTCGGCATGAAAGACGCAGCGCAGGTCGTTAAAGGATTCAATCGCCCAAATATCTTTTTGCAGGCTTATCAGTTTTACAGCGAAGCCAAGAAAAAAGAACAGCTGCTCGCAGCAGTCACAACAGCAGTAGAGAAAGGGGACTTTCCTGGAATTGTTTATGTAGCGACTCGCAAAGCTGCTGAAGCACTATCGCAGCAGCTACGGGCAAAAGATATTCGAGCGCGGGCCTATCATGCGGGGATGAAAGATTGCGATCGCGACGCGGTACAGCAAAGCTTTATGACCGATGACACAGACGTCATGATCGCCACCACAGCCTTTGGCATGGGCATAGACAAAAGCAATGTGAGATTTGTCTATCACTATCATATTCCGGGCTCTATCGATGCCTACTATCAGGAGATTGGCAGAGCCGCGCGGGATGGAAAACCGGCCACCGCAGCGTTGTTTTACTGGCCAGACGATCTCAAACTTCAGCGCTTTTTGACCGGCAGCGCCAAGGTAGACGAAGAGACATTGACAGAGCTGGCTGACTTTTTGGCAGCAACAACAACAATACCCACAGAAAGGCAGCTCAAAGAGCATTTTGCGCTATCGCAGGCCAAGCTGACAAAAGCCTTAGACAGCCTGGAGAAAGCAGGCATGATTGTTCGCAAAGGCAATGGTGAGATTGTAGAGGCGACCATAGACAATAGCCTTGAGCAGACGGTTGATCAGGCAATGACGGCTCAGGCAAGACGAAAACAGTTTGAGCGATCGCGTTTACAGATGATGCGCGAGTACGCCGAAACAGAAAGCTGTAGACGCAACTTTGTGCTGAGCTACTTCGGTGAAACATTAGGAGGTGAGACATCAGGAGAAGGCTGTACAGGATGCGATCGCTGCAACCAATCATCCCCAGCCGAAAAAAACAACAGCGTCTTCGCTCAGCCCTTCCCCATTGGCAGCACCATCATCCACACCAGCTTTGGCAAAGGACAAGTCATGCGCTACGAGCAAGAAAAAATAAATGTGCTGTTCGAGACGGTCGGCTACAAGACCTTTGTCACAGAGATAATTGAACATGCTGTGACCTGCATAGCATAGCGGTCTCTTTCTAGCGTTGTTTTGTCAGCTGCTGACCAAAGGGGCAGAGGTCGAGCAGTACGCAAGGGGAATCTTTTTTAGTGCGATCGCCCAAACAATTTGGCTGACGATAGTGACAACACTGCTGCCCGTGAAGCATCATAATCTCATGATTGTCATATACCTGCTGCGCCGACCAATGCTGTGGCAGCTGAGCCTCTAGCAGCGCGTGAGCAGGCCCCACAGAAACCTTCTGACTGATGAGCCCCGTACGCTGCGCTACCCGATGGTGATGGCTATCGACCGGCAACGCCCGTCGCCTAAGCGTGCTAAAAGAGAGTACCGCAGCACTTGTCTTGGGCCCGACGCCAGTCAAAGACTCCAGCCATTTTCTCGCCTCTATAACGGGCATATCTTTTAGGCAGTCGAGTGAAAGCGTGCCTCTTTCTGCTGTTATTTGATGCAGTACTTGTTGTATCCGAGGCGCTTTTTGCTCTGGCCAAGTACAGGGTGCGATCGCATTCTCCACCGTCTTAGCATCTGAATCTCTCACGGCATCCCAGGTAGGCAACGCTGCTCTCAGCTGCTTAAAAGCCTTGCCCGAGTCTTTATTTTTAGTCCGATGGGACAACAACGCTGAAACCAGCTCACTCAGCGGATCTAAATTATGAAAGTAAGAAATCGGGCAGCTAAATACTTTGCAAAGTCTCTGATGTATTAGCAGCGCTTTTTGAGACAACGCCTCCTCAGAGACAGATGGTGCCATCTCATCTTTCATCTCATCTTTAAGGCCCAATGAAGAGAGTAAATCCAGCTGAGACATTTCTCAAGAGTAATGGAATGTTTCCTTATAAGTTACAAAATCATAGCTTTTTAAGCCTCTGTCACAGGTATAACAAGTGTCCTGATGCATGAGGACACTTGCATAGACGCTTTGCTTACTTGCGGGTTGTAGCCTTTCAGAAGTGTCTTAAGCAAAGCTTGGAGAGCTATAGACAATCTTCTCCCTTCTTTCATAGCCTCCCTTTAGAAAGAGCATTCATCCTGACCAAACAAGGTCTTTTGACAGAAGTAAGACAAACGAATTCAGCGGTAGCTTTAGTCAAAGGCGTACATACCAAAATGCCTTGAAAATTGACATCGCAGCTTGTCACTGAGCTGCCACAACACAATCTAGATAGTTTTAGGAAAGGATCACTATGCAAACTCTCTTCAATAAATTTAGAGGCGTTCGCCGAACGCTCATCGTTAGTATCATTGGCTTCAGCCTATGGGGACTGCTCTCTGTCGGTTCTGCGCAGGCTGCCTCAACAGGCTATCAAGAAAACGAGATCGGCAGCATTCAAGCAACAGAACGCTACGATCAGATTCAATCTGAGGCCGGTGGCATCAATGGCTTTGACGACACAGATCCTCGCCGCAACACCACAAGGGCGGAAGCGAAGGCTCAAAAGCTTTCAGACGTAGCGAAGCGTAGACAGGCACAGGCAGACGAGCCTCTAGACACGGCTAAAGAAGTGCTCAGCAATCTAAAAGATGATCTTTTAGGTGATTAGGATCTCTATCGATTCTGTCAGAGGGCAGAGGGGATCTCCTATCTACTACGGAACAATTAAGGCACTTGAATAAAAGCAACAAACAACAAAAGGGGAAATTCTATGACTGATATGACTACGATGGCGACTAAGCTCGCTGACTTAAAGCTGTTTCAAGATGTCATCATCAAGGCAGAGCAGACGCTAATGAGCGCCACTGACGATACGAAGATTCGTGAGCGTTTGGAGAAAATGCTGACGCAGGATCGTGAGAATATGTCTGATATTGATAGTGCGATCGCAAAATTTGGCACTGCAAAATTTGGCACTCAGGCAAACGCTCGCGACATTACCCAGCAGCATGCTCAAAAGGTCGAAAAGATGATGAACGGATCCGAACTGACGACCTACGACAAATTTTTCCAGCTAGAGCTGCTAAAGCACCAGCAAACGATGACAGGCCTAGTCCTGCACAAAACGGGGCAGTCGCTTAGTGACGACCTGCAAGACGCCATGGAACCCTTAAACAAAGTAAACTTTGAGAACCGCGCCCATCAGGAAGTGCTCAAGGGGATTTTGTACTTTGTCGGTACCCGTGAGCTAGCAGGAACAGAGCCCGACATGGGTCTATGGGCAAGCGTAGAACAAGGCATCGCCGCACTCAAAGGAGCCGCTAGCAGCGCGACTAGTTCTAGCTAGCGTCCTCTGCTTCGACAAAGCACCCTTCAGAGACCCTTTTCAGCACTGACATTAAAGAACATTTCATTCACTCTAGTGTCGGTGCTTTGCTGTTTAATCTTACCAAAACCTACGAATGGGAACTGCGGCTCTCAGACAAAATAGCCCCTGACTTCGCCATCGATGATTACAACACACTGCGTCAGCAGTTTGAGAGCAAATATCCTGACACAGTAAAAGAGCTAACATAAAAAGGAGAAAAGCGTCGTGAGCGAAGGTGCAAAAAGTAAGTAAAGGATCAGCTGTCCCTTAACTGACTCTAGAGTCAGTCTTTATTATATCCAATCCAGATAAACCCTATGTTTTTAGGCGTTAGAACCATAGCAACTGTAAAATCAGGCGGGCTGATTAAAGTTCACTCTGACAAACTAACCGAAGAGGCCATCGTAGAAGTCACTGTCTTAGAAGCAAATAACCAAAACGAAAAAGCCAGACCCACCGGGGAAACAAATCCCAAGATGTCATCGCAAAGAACTAACCCTAAGGCCTTTGCTCGCTTCTTTGGTGCAGCAAAAGGAAACTTCGCTAACGTTATTCGGCAAGAACGCGACTCATGGGATTCTCAAACTCACTTCGAGGCGATCACGCTGAAGTGAAAGCATCACAATCGCCTGTTTCGCTGCGAGAAAATCTACAGAAAGGGTTTTCCACAAGTTATCCATAGCACAGTAAGTTGTGACGATTTTTAGCTTTCCGCAGCTTGCTGTAGCTTATTTAAAACACCAGAGAACCAGAGCATAGCTGCCTCACCATCTTTGATAACAACCTCAGTGAGGTCTCGGTTGTGCGCTAGCGTGTTACGTAGTTTTTGCAGCTGGCTAAATCGATTTTGCAAACTACCTTTGTGACCGAAATAGGGCTCAAAATAGGGCCAGTTGTCCTTACTGCTGATTAATTCGCAGTATTCAGAAACATCGAAAAACTGTAGCTGCTTTTCTAGCGTCGAACAACTTTCTTCAAAGTCAGCAGGATGGTCTTTCAGATACTTTTTAATACGGCCTTCGAGCTTAGCCGTTATATGTCCAGGAATGTACGCCTTGGGATGGATATCCTCTTCGTTCTCTTTGGCAACTGACAAAATCAAATTGCGTAATGCGGCTTCTGTTTCTTCTACTTGGCGACGGCATCGGTCTGCTTCTTGTGAGGCAGAAACAGTTGGTCTACCTTGATATAAACTATCTAAAAAGACGTTAATCCCTTTAGCAATTCGACGTCTACGTTCTTTTAGGAAGGCATTGTAAGCATCTTTGGTCAGTGCCCAAAGTTCTAACTGCGTTGGGACAAACTGTTGTTTCAGTAGGGATGAATTAATATCAGCTAGGTAAATTTCTGGGTCGTTGTTGAAAATGGAATGATTGGTTTCGGAGGTGAGCAGGGCTATGTTGGCCAGCTCATTAACCAAGCTTTTATCATAAGAAGATTTTGAACTAAAGAGTGTGTACAGCTTGCTCTTAGGAAAAATGTGATGGCGCTCTATCGCGTAGCGATTGCCCGCTGCGTTGTTGTACAAAGGCAAGCTGGGATCGGCCCAGTCTGCGGCTCCATTTTGACGAATTAGGATGTAGAAGATCTGGTAGAAGCGGCTCCTTACACCTTGAAATTCTAGGTCTGCGCCAGAAATTTCAAGGTTCCCACCTCGGGCAGTCGCGATGTGTTTGATCAGGGCGTCAACTGAATTAGTATCTCTGAGGGCTCGAATGTCTTGGTCTAGTTTGGATTCTGAGCTAGTGCTGTAGCGACCCCACATTAGGGCGTTGTAGAGCCAATAAAGAGATTTATCCCTAGTCTTTGCATCTGGGAATTTGAAATTGTTGTGTGCCAGAAAGTAAACCAGTGGAAAGAAGATGTACTGTGTGCTGAGGAAAGAGGTTTCGTCAATGTAGGCGTGGGTGGGGAGTACGTTGATGAGGTAGTCGAGCGATCGCTCAGTTTTGACCCAAGCGTCAATATAGTCTTGCGTTGAGAGCTTATGTACATCTCTAAAGGTACCTCGCCCTGTAGCAATGACCGCAATACAGCGGGTGAAAAACTCCATACTGAAATGAAATCCGTGCTGGCTGTAGCGGTCAATGGCAAAGCGCATTTTATCTTTGCAATCTTCCCAGCGACCTGTAATGAGTGCAAGCGCGAGATCGGCATCGGAGAGAGGTGTCCCTGCGCTATTCACAAGATTGAAGATTTCTACAACTTGGATAGGGTCTTTGAGATCGATTTCTTGCAGGTAGTATTCGTACTTCTTAATCTCATCTAGCTGAGTCAACTTTTCAAAGTGCGTCATTAAGTACGCACTCACCTCTGGAGAGGCTTGCCCGACAAAGGGGCCAACGCCTTTCTGTAGCAGCTCAACAACAGAGATCCATTCAGGCTTTCCACTCATGAGGGTAGCCGCATAGTATTGAAATTCTTCAGTCTCTAAGCTGAAGTACAGATCGGTGCGAGGTGGTTTGCCTTCTATCCAATTGGGTGGGACGCCCTTAAGAATTGTGTATAGGGTGGTTAGGCGTTGCTGCCCATCTAAAATGAGTCGAGTGAAAACTTGCTCGCCAGAAGGCGTAGAGCCTTTCAGCTTGGAGGGTGCTTCGGCTTTCCAAATTAGGAATGCACCTGATGGGTAACCGCGATACAACGACTGAAAGTATTTCTTGACCTGACCAGATGTCCATCGATAGCCTCGCTGAAATTCTGGCAAGAAGAATTCGTTCTTTTCA
>JBCBKQ010000179.1:0-11860 GCA_038521595.1 Cyanobacteria bacterium J06627_28
ACGTAGAGCGACTCTGTTGGCTCATTAGAGGTTGCTGCATTGTTTTCGAAGGGCTGTAACGCTTCGGTCAGCAGGCTTAGAGTAACGCCCGCCGGGATGAGACCTGTTAGCTTTTGTAGCGTAAATCGCCAGGCATTTGGCTGTTCGCCATTTAGGGGGGCAACTTCGAGGGTGTAGTCTGCGCCGTTGATGATAATAGCGCGAAGGAGCGCGGTTTGGGCTGTACTGTTTTCTTCATCACCTCGGGCACCTGCCATAGCGGGCTGAAAGCTAATGGTTTGCCAGCCAAGCTGCTGTGCCACTTGGCTAATGCCGTTTTGTAACCATGCGCCCACAGAAAAAGAGGATGCATTTCCTTGGCGCTGGGCGCTCATTTCTCTGCGCCAGCCGCCGTGGGATAGTAAAGCACTCCAGCTGGCAAAGTCTATTGCCAGGCGAGGATTGAGCAGCGTTGGGTTGCTGAGA
This sequence comes from Cyanobacteria bacterium J06627_28, assembly GCA_038521595.1. Taxonomy (GTDB): domain Bacteria; phylum Cyanobacteriota; class Cyanobacteriia; order Phormidesmidales; family Phormidesmidaceae; genus Phormidesmis. The sequence continues at coordinate 466 of JBCBKQ010000179.1, forward strand.
CGGGCAATGAGCTGATGGGCTCGCGCTGACGACAGGAGAGGGAGAGGTTGTACAGCAGCGCGAGTGACCGTATTTGGAATGAGGGCGGTTGTCAAGTCGATGAGGTTGATGTCTGTGGTGAGGGTTTCTGACAAGAGGCTGTTTGCCAGAAGACTGTTTGCCAGAAGACTGTTTGTCAGAAGACCGTTTGCCAGAAGACTATAGGTGCGATCGCGCCCATCAAACTCACCGCTCCCTTTTAGCTGCGCATGACTCGTAAACCCAGCTATTTTTACCCAGCCATCATCTGCATTTACCTGCACCAGCAGGTAATAATCCCCCATCCAGTCTGGGCTATCGACCCACTCTTGAGGTACGCGCAGCTCATCGGCATCCAGCGCTTCGGTAGCCATTAGAATCCAGCGTTGCTCGCCCACTGCAACGGCACTTCCTGTCACCCATTCCCAGACGGTAGGCCACAGCGCAGCTTTGAGCATAGGCAGGCAGCGTGCAGCGGTTACATTTTCTTGAATCCAGGGTAGGAGCGATCGCAGTGCCAGTCCGTTTACATATGCCCGCCACCGACTTGCCGCCGTTGCCAGCCCTTGACTCTGCTGCCACACCGTTTCTCTAAGGGTTGGATCAATCTCTATATAAACCTGTTCAAGGTCAAGATCGAGCGTTGATGTATTGAAGTCTGAGGGAGAAGCCATGGCGAGTGCGTCAGGTGATGTCTTGGGTGTCTTGGGTCTGGAGTCTTTATCGAGGAAGTCTTTATTAAGAGGATCGATGGGGATCAGGCGCTTACGATTTGGCGGCTGTGCCGTAACGGCGCGTCAACCACGCTTCTAATGCGGCGCTGCTTTGAGTTAATAGGGCCGGAGATGGCTCGATATGCAGGGTCTCGATACTCCAAGTGGCCAATGATTTCACAAGCGCCTTTTTTATTCGCGTTAGCCGGCGAGAGATGGCGTATTGTTTGATCCCCAGCTGAGTCGCAATTTCTTTTTGCGTCAGGGTATCGCCGTAATACAGCTGAATGAGCGATTGATTGTCAGCGTCTAGCTGATCAATCGCTGCGCTCAGTACGTCGCCCAGCTGAGCATATTGCTGCTGGCGCTGGCTGTAGGCTTCTGCGGCCATGAGCGTGCCCATGGGTGAGGCCTGTTCGTCGTCGGTAAAGCTATCGATAAATTCACCACTGTCTTGCCCCGGACGCACAGCGTTGGCAGACACGGCGTCAGGATAGAGAAAGCGACGCACGGCTTTGGCCGCTGTGCCCATACGGGTTTCTATCTCTTTGGCGGTGACAGTTTGCGGGTTTTGTAAACCATGGCGTTCGGTGTTGTATTGCTGTGCGATCGCGCTCCAAACTTCTTCGTCCGGCGCTTCTAACCGCCGACTGCCCGTACTCCTCGTCGGCACGTACACCAGCTGATAGGCCTGCCATGCCAGCACATAGGGCTCTATGTCGCTAGGCGTGTAGCCCTGCGTAGCGAGCGCGGCGGTCAGTCGCTTTTGGCTGACTTTGCGCAGTAGTGACCAGTCTGTACAGATGTCGACCTCGCGGCGCTGACGCAGATAGTCACGAATGAAGCTACGGAAGGTGGCGCTGGCATAATTTTTGAGATCGTAGCCCTGATCGCTATTGAAGCCTTTGAGGACTTTGTTTAGCTGTGCGATCGCAATTTGAAAACAGTCCGACAGGCCATATTGCGCACTGGTAAAGCGAGTTGTCGCTTTGTACGCCACCCAGTAGCAAGGCTCCTGCAAATACGCCAGTAAATGAGCCCCCGCCAAGCGCTGCAATTGTCCGGTTGCTTCTGGCTGCCAGTGCCTGTGCCAATGGATCGCCCAATATTTTTCAGGCTCGGTCTCCATAGCATCTTGGTTCGCAGCGCCCTGGTTCGTAGCGCCCTGGTTCGTAGCAGATTGATCAAGGCAGCGCTGCATACTCCGCTGTAAGCGTCTATCGTTTGTCCAGCCGCTGACACGGTCAGCCTCGAACTGCAAAAACGATGAAAACGTCTCAATCAGATCGCAACGCGCACGCATAGCCCACAGATATAAAGGTTTCCGTCAAGATATCTCACCACAGTGCGAAAGCAACTGAGCATTAGGATATTTTTGGCTTGAAGGATTCTAGCCGTTACATTGGCGCTTACGCTGGCGTTTCTTCTGGTGCCGCTTCTAGTGCCGCTTCTGGCGTTTCTTCTGGTGCTGCTTCTGGTGCCGCTTGGAGCGGAGTTGTTTCTGCCTGTACGCTTGGTTGTACGCTTCCTTTTGCGCTCAGAGCACCCAGAGCGCTCTGGGCATTCTCTAAAAAAGACTCTGCGCCCATTACATACAGCCGCAGAATTTGTCCGCCGTATAGCCGTGTAGTGACCCCCTCATCTTTCATTCCTAGCCGATCCATCAGCGCAATGGAGCGATGATTGTCTGGATAGGCAACCGCCAGCAACATCGGCAGCATCAACTCTGAAAAGGCGTGTTGCATGATGCAGTAGGCAGCCTCCTTTGCATAGCCAAACCCCCAGCTCGCCGGGCGAAAGTGCCAGCCAATTTCAATATAGTCAGTGGGCAATCCGTCCTCGATGGGCTCTATCACATGATCGCTGCGCACTTCTTTAATATCGGGCAGCGGCATCAGTATGATGTGGCCAATGACTCGGCCAATATCCTTTTGGACAACGGCCCAGCTACCCGTTCCATTTTTTGCCTGGCGGGTTTGCTCTGCGTATCGCTGTAGCCTGTTTTGTACCTGTCTAAGATTAGTATCTATGTCTGCGGGCTCTACCCAGTTCATCACCTTCTGCGCACCAAAAATATCCATCGCATGGCGAGCATCTTGCGTAGGGTGCCAAGGTCTCAGGCGTAGTCGCTGGGTTTCGAACTGCATGACGAAAGCGAAAGAAGGAAACGTCCTATATAAAGGCCTTAATAATGGTCTGTGATCAACAGTCGGACAAGGAAAAGGCTCTCTAGATAGCGGTGTAAGTTCTAATTAATACACAGGTGGATATGTTCTTTTTACGAGAGAAAATCGGGCAAACCGGCCAGAATTATGACACTTATGGGCGTGGTCTTGTTAAAATCACTGAGGCTTTGCGGATAGGGAACTGTCTGATAAGACAGGTCACCCGTAAAGTCACGAGAAATAATCAGGAAATAATCAATGGCACTTTCAGCAGGCACCAAAGCCCCTAACTTCAGCTCTACCGATGACAAAGGCAACAGCGTGTCTCTGTCTGACTTCTCGGGCAAGACCGTTGTGATCTACTTCTACCCTAAAGATGATACCCCTGGCTGCACAAAACAAGCCTGTAGCTTCCGTGACTCCTACAGCGAGTACCAGGGCAAGGACATTGTTGTCTTGGGTGTGAGCATGGATGATGAAACCTCTCACAAAGCCTTTAAAGAGAAATTTAGTCTACCGTTTCCTTTGATTGTAGATACCGATGGTGCGATCGCTAAAGGCTTCGATGTAGAAGGCGGCGGCTATGCAAAGCGTGTGACGTTTGTGATTGATGGTGAAGGCACAATCACTAAGGTGTACGACAGCATCAATACAGAAACCCACGCGACGGATGTGCTGTCTGATTTGGGTTTATAAAAGACGTGCAAGTACGAGGCGTTGGCTGAGCCGCTGACGTTGCTGACTCACCCGTCGCTCCGCGCCACTCCTCTGGAGGGGTGCTCGATAGGGTGGGGTGAGTCAGCAACGTGAGGGCAGTCTACTGCCAACAACAACAATCCTAAAAGAGAAACAATCGTTTTCTCATTAGCATTACAACAGCATGGCTCAAACAGTTCTCGTGATCGGTGGTAACGGACGCATTGGCAAGAGTGCGGCGGCTGACATTGTTACCTACACAGATGCAACGGTCACAGTGACTGGACGCCAGCCCAATACGATTCAAGACCTGTTGCCTCACCAAAGTTATTTATCGTTGGATCTTGCCGATGCAGCTGGAGTGGAACGCGCGATCGCCCAGCACGATCTCATCGTTCACTGTGCGGGCCCTTTCCGCAGCCGCAACCACCACGTACTCACCAGCTGCATCGCTCAAGGCAAGACCTACATAGATGTTGCCGATAGCCCAGACTACGTAAACAAAGCGCTGAAATATTGCGAACAAGCAAAGGCAGCGGGCGTCACAGCCGTCATTAGCACCGGCATTTTTCCAGGTATCTCTGGCAGCATGGTGCGCCAAGGCGTCGAACAATTGGACTCGGCAGAAAGCGTTCATCTCAGCTATTTGGTTGCGGGCTCTGGTGGAGCAGGCGTCACCGTCATGCGTACGACCTTTATTGAACTGCAAACGCCCTTTATGTCAAAAATTAAGGGTCGCTGGCGAGCCATTGAGCCCTACAGTGAGCGAGAAGTGCTTGACTTTCCTCGCTATGGTAAGGGCGGCGTGTATTGGTTTAACACCGTCGAAGCGCTCACTGTTGCCGATACTTTTCCTCAGCTCAAGACTATTGTCACTAAGTTTGGCTCGGTGCCTGACTACTACAACCGCATGACGTGGCTGATGGCTCGCCTGCCAAAGTCAGTGCTAAAGAACAAATCTCTTATAGAGTCTGTCTCGCAGATTAGCTACAAAATGACGCAGGTCACCGACCCGAGAACGGGGGTTGGTATTGCGATGCGTATACAAATCGATGGGAAAAAAGACGGCCAAGATGCTGGTTATGTGGCGACGTTTGACCATGAGGATACGGCGTTTTGTGCAGGATGTGGAACGGGTGCGATCGCACAGCTTATCCTTTCAAACCGGCTGCAAAAACCAGGCGTATGGCCAGTCGAACAGGCGCTCACAACAGAACTGTTTTTAGAAACACTCCACCAAAGAAAGCTCAGCGTAAAAAAGCGGTAACCATAGAGTATGACCAAGTTGTTTGACCAAGTTGTTTGAGCAAGTTATCGCCAATGAGATCTGATCATTGCTCAGCATAGAAACACGTAACGTCATGGGCTAAAAGATAGCCCTAAGTCAGCCATTCCTGGCCCTAAAGATAGCCTCTCGCTCGGTTTACTAGATCTGTATAGAGCAGTTTACCGAAGCCCGCACTATCATGACGTACGCTCAATCACTGAGACGCTCTCAACCGCTGCGAAGATATTTCACAAGCCTGGGTTTTCTGGCTATTTATGCGCTGCCTGCTATTCCTATGTTGAGTGGTTGGCTGGGGCAAAGTACCTCACATCCAAATGCCTTTGCCTGCTTGCCGCTGGTGATTGCCTACGGCTTACCGCTGCTGGTCAGCGCGATCGCACCTAAAGGGATTGACCCCATTCCCAAAGAGATCGTACAAATGCCGGGGTGGCAGCTGTACTACCGGGGGCTGCTGTGGCTAAGCCTGCCTGTGCAGCTGAGTATGTTGTTTATTACCCGGCAGTATTGGCAGGCAGGTACTTTCAATGTTTGGGGCAGCGTTGCCTACCTGCTCTCTGTCGGCATTTATAGCGGTGCGTTTGCCATCACGATTGGCCATGAGCTGATCCATCACTCTCAGCGGTGCGATCGCATATTAGGAGGTCTTCTACTTTCTACCGTCGGCTTTGGCAGCTTTAAGAGTGTTCATTTAAAAATTCACCACCGCTACGTAGCCACCCCGTTAGATTTTGCAACGGCGCAGCGAGGGCAAACAATCTACGGGTTTTGGTGGCGAAATCTGGTTGGCAATGTGACGGAGGCAATTCGGTGCGATCGCGCTGAGTTAAAGCGAACAAAACGCGCCTTCTGGCAAAGTGAGCTGCTGCTATGGACGGCTTTCAGCGTGCTGTGGCTCAGCCTGGCAATTGGGTTGGGTCAGTGGCAAGGTGGACTGTTTTGGATCTTGCAAGCGTTGATTGGCATCCTCAAGCTGGACTGGACAAACTACCTGCAGCACTACGGTCTGACCCGACAGCAAACAGCCGATGGTCACTATGAACCCGTCAAGGCGACGCACGCCTGGTCACTCGAATTTTTTCTGCTAGATTTTGCACTGATTAACCTAATGCGCCATGGAGAGCACCACGCCCGGCCACAACAGCTCTACCCCACGCTAAAAAACGAGGCTGCGGCCCCTCAATATCCCTACAACTATGCAGCGATGTATTTCCTCTCCTTAGTGCCTAGCTTATTTAGGAGAGTTGTTCATCCTTGCTTAGACCAAATTCAATCTACCTAAACCGAGGCTATAACGATGACGCTCTCTAACACCATCAGATACCAGCTTGGCTTAATCGGCTTTGCTAGAGTCACCACCATTCTAAGACTAGCGCGCCATGCGCCTTATGTTCATCCACGCTACGTCTGGCGATTTCTCATCGTCGCGTTATCTAGCTTTGTAGTCTTGCCGTTTGCACTCTGTGAACGAATGCTCTACGGGCGAAAAATTGCCAAGACTCAGCTGCAACAGCCGCCTATTTTTATTATTGGTCATTGGCGCAGCGGCACCACCTATCTGCACAATTTAATGAGCCAGGACGATAGCTTTGGCTACCTCTCCATGTATCAGGCGTTAATGCCCGACTGTTCACTAATTGGACGCTACGGTTTCAAATCTCTAGTGACAAAAATTCTGCCGCTCAAACGGCCTATGGACAACGTGACTTGGCCCATGGATAGCCCACAGGAAGAAGAGATTGCCCTGGCAAAAATAATGCCCGACAACTTCTACAATCATTTTCTATTTCCAAATAAGTCTATAGAATTCTTCCGTAAGCATGTTCTCTTTGAGGAAAACTCCCCGCGAAAAACGGCTGAATTTAACCGCAAATACGATTACCTATTGAAGGTGGCTACCGTTCACGCCCAGGGGAAGCCCTTGATTTTGAAGAACCCTGTCAATACGGCCCGCGTATCTAAATTGCTGGAACTTTTTCCCGAGGCGAAATTTATTCACATTCACCGTTCGCCCTACGATGTGTTCAAATCACTTCAGAACTTCCGCAAAACGCTGATGCCTTTAATAGCACTGCATCCTATTGATCCTGAACGCTCTGAGGAAGCCAGCTTTGAACTATACGAATCAATGATGCAGCAATACTTTCAAGATCGCTCCCAAATTCCGGCGGGCAATTTAGTTGAAGTCCGTTACGAGACATTGGAGCAAGACCCTCTAGGAGAGCTGCAGCGCATTTACAAAGGCTTGGACTTACCAGGATTCGACACCGCTCAGATCGCCTTTAGACAATATATCGATGCTCAGAAAAGCTATCAAAAAAATAAGCTTGAGCTTTCTCCAACAGCCCAAAGAAAAATCGAAGATCGTTGGAAATTTGCTTTTTCCAGCCTAGGCTATGCATTGAATAGCCAAAGCTAAGGGAACCGCAAACAAATAACGTCCCGCTTCGCCCTCACCCTAAATCCCTCTCCCGAGGGGAGAGGGACTTCAGATCTGTCTCCCTTCTCCCCTCGGGAGAAGGGTTGGGGATGAGGGCTCGGAAAGCCAAAGTCGTCGGGACGTTATTTAAGCGCACGTCCCTAAGCTTAATCCAGACGCACACACCTAGGAAAACCTATCTGTAAGCAAAGTAAGCATTCATCATGATCATGTTTATCTCTCCAATGCAAACGTCTGCTTCTAACTCTGTTCATGAAATTGATTGGCCCGTTCTTCGTAACAATGTCAGCGACTTCTTGCAGCATGCCAAGCGGCAGCCTCAAATTTCCGCAACCTGGGAAATCGATATTACGCAAGCACATGAGCGCATTCGACAGATTCAGCGGCGCACTCGGATTGCCATCTCTTTCAATGCCTACCTCATTTTTCTGATTGGCCGCACAATTCAGAAATACCCAGAGGTGCAAACAATTCGCGTTCCCTGGCGGCGCAAAATGGCTCTATTTGACGGTGCTGATATCAATACCATCGTAGAACAGCGACTGCCTGACAACACGCCATTCCCAGCACCCTATGTTGTGCGTAATGCCGAGTCAAAATCACTGGCAGAAATCTGCTTGGAAATGCGACAGGCGAGTAAACGCAATATTACCAACAGCGAGCTAACGGCTGATAGTCGCTTTCGGCGGGATCGGCTCGCTCAATTGCCCGGCTGGCTGCGGCAGCTATTTTGGGCTTGGGTCGATTCTAGCCCGACCAGACGCCGCCAGGTTCGCGGTACGTTTGGCCTGACTAATCTCAACTTTCTCTCTCATGGGCTAACGGCTGGATTTGGTCACTTTCTTTCAAATATGTCTAGCTCTATTTGTATCGGCTCGTCTTACGACCGGCTGGTGCCAAATGACCTAGACCCGCGCGGGTTTGTCGTTCGCAAGCATCTCTGCTGCACGCTAGCGGCCAATCATCTGGTCATTGATGGTGCCCCTCTAACGCGATTTGCAAAAACGCTGACCGATGCGCTCGAATCCGCAGAGGGCTTAGACGAGCAATTTGCGGCAGACTTGGTTGCCCAGTATCAACAGAGCCAGCACTCAAAAGGCTAATTGTCTTTTACTCAATACTTATTCTTTAATGCTTATCGTGGGAGCCCCATCATGATTCTCTTGCCAAGACGAACCCAACTAAACCAAACTAAACAAGTCCCTCGTATTCCCGGTCGCGGGCTAGCGGGTAATTACCAAGAACTGCTAAGCGGGCCAGCACAGTTTTATTCAAAGGCGGCCTGGCAGTCAGGCGGAATTGCTCGGTTTCGCATTTACCACCGTGATTTTTATGCGATCGCACATCCTGACCTACTCCATGAGATTTTGGTGACTCGGCAGAAACAATACGTCAAGGGCGAGGTGTATCGCAACACCAGCGTAGTAATCGGCAACGGGCTAGTGACCGTCGAAGGGAAAACCTGGGCTAACGAGCGTAAGATTATTCAGCCTGGGTTTCACCGAAAGGCGATCGCACATCTGATCGACACGATTCATACCGCCTGTGAGCAAACCTTTCAGAAATGGGAGCGAAACCCACAAGACTATCGAGATTTTATTCCTGAAAGTCAAGTAATTACGCAACAGGTCATTAGCGAAACGCTGTTGGGGACGACGCTGGCAGAAATGCAAAGCGTTAAATTTGCAGAGATTCTCACAGAGTCTTTGCGGTTACTGCCGCGAAAAAATTGGAGCCTTTTCAAAACACCCTTCTCCTGGCCAACACCGCTAAATAGAAAGCTACTCGCCAACCGTCGTTTAATTGACACATTTTTTGCAGAACAGATCGAAAAGCGCCGTGCTTTTGGCATTGGTAAAAAAGGCGATCTGTTGGATCTTATGCTGCTAGCCCACACCCAAGAGACTGAACCGACGATCTCTCTAGAGCGAATGCTCGATGAGATGCTGACGCTTTTTGCCGCTGGATACGATACGACGTCTTCTGCTATTTCATGGACGCTCTACTACCTTTGCCAGCACCCAACGGTAGAAGCCAAAGTCAGAGCTGAAATCGATACCGTGCTGGGGCAACGTCAGGCGACCTGGGCCGATCTTGAAAAGCTGACATTTACTGAATGTGCCTTAAAAGAAGCCTTACGATTAGCCCCTCCGCTTCATACCATTATGCGCACCAACCCCGAAGATGAAGAACTCGGCGGCTACCACATTCCCAAAGGCTCTTTGCTGATGCTCTCACTCTATGGCGTTCACCGCTCGCCGGAGCACTGGCAAAATCCAGAAGCCTATCGGCCAGAAAGATTCTTGCCAACGGCGCCTCAGCCAGTTTACGAGCGGGCATTTATTCCTTTTAGTAACGGTGCCCGGCGCTGCATGGGGGCCATGTTTGCCATGGTTGAGAGCAAACTTGTGCTTGCGAACCTCATGCAAAAGTTTCGCTTTTCGGCAAAGCCCCACACCCAAGTGACGGTGAGCCCCGCGTCTTCTTGGTCACCTGACCAACTGCCAATCGCTTTTTATCCACGTTAATAGACAGCATCACGTTTCCGCTGACAGTCGAGGTCTACAAACTCAAATCACCACTAAAGGAAAGTGATTACCACGTCACTAAACTAAAGATAGCAGCGGTCATAGTTCAGTGGCTGTTCAGAGACTTTGCAAATCAGATGACTGATCGAATTGCTTTTGGCGGACTAACGCCTTCAGTGATTGCTGTCACTACCTGTTGATAGAGATCTGACACAGCAAGATTCGGGAAAAACTTGACTGAACTCTATCTGAGCATATCCTCTGGGGGGTTAAAGCAAAGAGTGCCAGAGCGTTTTCTCGAATTTGTCTAAACAGCCACGCCAAAAACAGGCCGCAGAATCGCCAGAAATAAGCTATTCATCAGCGCAATTCCAATGGCACCTACCATTGCACTTACCAGTCCCCACTTTAGGCGAAAGCCTTTTACCAGTAGCGCCGCCAACCCAAACAAAATGGTATTGCCAATCAGGCCCAGCAACCCCAGCGTAAATAAATTTAGCCAGCCATTGTTAATCAGCCAGCTCGTCGGTGCATTCAGTAGACCCAATACCAGTGCGCCAACGGCGGCTCGCCCTACCGTATCTGCCTCAATGCCTGTAGGCAGCTTCGTGAGCACAATCACAGAAAGCGTCGTGGCAATCCAGGTAATGAAAAACGAGGCAAGCATGTCGCTGGCTCCTTTGATGTAAGGGGCTGTCAGAAAAATTACCTATACGATAGCAAACAACCATTCATCAGGAAGGTTCCGTTGAAAGAATTTCCTGAAGAGGACAATCTATGTTCAGTCTCTTTCTGATTATGCATGCACTCCAGAGATTTCGTTGATGAAAGAGATCTTTCCTGCAATCTCTCCTCTCTCAGCACCCTTTATATCCCCTTTTCGAATCGTGTTCATTGCCTCATACCCTTTGAGTGTTCGTCTAGGCATGTTGCATGAGCCGAGTCTTAAGCCTAGTCTAGTGAAATGTTTAAGAATTCGTGTCTTGTCCCACTACGTTGCTTATATACGTTGTTGACATCGCATCTAATAAAGAGGACTTTAGCTGGGCATACTTGTATGACATTGCTTATATTTATTCTGTATTGTTCCTCTTATAAAGCAGTCAAAAGTATCTACTGAAAAGTTACATGGGGTTGAACTATCTATGCGTAAGTCTGCTATATCGTTAAGTCTTATACTTACTACTTTATCGCTACAAAGCTGTTCTCCATCTATTAAATCACAATGCGAAAGAGTAGTGTCTGCACATGAGTGGACTTACACAAACATGAGACAGCACAAAGCTGTCCAGGGGGTTAATCGTGAGCAGTCCGATTCTTTTTATCCTGATAAAATAGAAAAATACGAGAAGTCACATAAAGAAGCTTTAGAACACATCAAAGCTCTGGAAATTGAGTTCACTGACCGAATTATAGAAGCTAGTACTCCGCTTGCTTCTATAAGGCTAACTCATATAGCAAAGTACTATGAAAATGCAATTCTAGTTTTAGAATTCCGGAATCAATCAGAAAAAGGATTGAACCCGAATGATACTGGTATTCAAGAAGCA
>JBCBKQ010000180.1:0-11807 GCA_038521595.1 Cyanobacteria bacterium J06627_28
AGTGCGCGACCCGATGCAGCTACGCGCCTACGTGGTCACCAGTGACGATGAGATTGCGATCGCCGCTGGCAAGTATCTCTGGAGCGCTGCGCAGCAAATTGGCCTGACCGTGGCGGGTGCTTTTGTAAACGCGGGCAAGGCTGCACAGTTAGATGCGACGGCTGCTAAAGCTGCCTTTGAACCTTTGCCAATTTCAGAGCTACCCCATGGTGCGGCAGATAATCTCTGGCAGCCCATAATGACGGCGCTACCACCGTTAACTGATGCCGTGGGCGTGCCCAGCGCCATGACGGTTGACGTGGCGGCCAGCAGCGTGAAGCTATTTTTGCCCGGATTTGACAAAACTCAGGTAAAACTGACTCAGTATGGGCCAGAAGTTACGGTAGAAGCGGGCGATCAGCGGCATAATGTATCTTTGCCGCCAGCACTGAAGGGCAAAGCCGTTACGGGCGCTAAATTTCAGTCGGGCTATTTGATTATTTCGTTTGGTTAGTAGTTAGGTCATATGTCTGAAGATACGCAGTCTCAATCGTCTGTCGCCGAATCAGCGGATAGTGTTGCTCAAGCCGCTCAACAGGCTGAAAGCAGTGGTAAGGCCCGTCAGCTGCTGGGCATGAAAGGTGCCGGAGCTGGCGAAACCTCTATTTGGAAAATTCGCCTCCAGCTAATGAAGGCGATTACCTGGATTCCTTTGATTTGGGGGGTGGTTTGTGGTGCTGCGTCGTCAGGAAAGTTTACCTGGACGGTGGAAAACGTGCTGATTTCGGCGGCCTGTATGCTGATGTCTGGCCCGCTGCTGACGGGCTACACCCAGACGATTAACGACTATTACGACCGGGAGATTGACGCGATTAATGAGCCCAATCGGCCGATTCCGTCTGGGGCCATTTCTCTAAAGCAGGTACAGGTGCAAATCTGGGTGCTGCTGCTGGGCGGTCTGGCAATTTCCTATGGACTAGACCTGTGGGCTGGCCATGAGTTTCCGACGTTGTTTGCACTGGCAGTCGGTGGTTCTTTTGTCTCCTATATATATTCTGCGCCGCCGCTGAAGCTGAAGCAAAATGGCTGGCTAGGAAACTATGCCCTGGGTGCGAGCTACATTGCCTTACCTTGGTGGGCAGGTCACGCGCTCTTTGGTGAGCTAAACCCGACGATTATGGTGCTGACGCTGATCTACAGCATGGCCGGGCTAGGCATTGCGGTGGTCAATGATTTTAAGGCGGTTGAAGGGGATCGTCAGCTGGGGCTAAAGTCTTTGCCGGTGATGTTTGGTGTGCAGACGGCGGCGTGGATTTGTGTGCTGATGATTGATGTGTTTCAGGGCGGCATGGCGGCCTACCTAATGAGCATCGATAAAAACCTGTATGCGGTGCTTTTGATTTTGCTGATTATTCCGCAGATTGTGTTTCAGGACATGTATTTCCTGCGAGATCCGCTAGAAAACGATGTCAAGTATCAGGCCAGTGCTCAGCCATTTTTGGTGCTGGGAATGCTGGTGATGGCGATCGCGCTGGGGCACAGTGCTTTAGTAAGTTAAAGGCTTTGGCGAGTTAAAGGCTTTGGCGAGTTGAATGCTTCGGTAAGTTGAATGCTTCGGTAAGTTGAATGCTTCGGTAAGTTGAATGCTTCGGTAAGTTGAATGCTTCGGTAAGTTGAATGCTTCGGTAAGTTAAATGCTTTAGTGAGCCAGAGGCTTCGATTCATTTACTAAAACTGGCCTATGTGGTTTTAAGTGGCCATGTCTGCCGTGGTAGCATTTTTAATTAAGAGAATCTAAATTGTTTTATCTATCGAGCTTGGGTCTGATGCCTTCGCCTGAGGCTTTAGCTTGATATCGTAAGCCTGCCATACCTTTAGTCAAAGCGACTGGTGAGCGCAGGAACCTCATTTGTAGATCGGCGGTTAGGCCGCCTGGAGACTGTATTGACGTGGCCAACCTTTTTTCACAGCTGAAGCAGTGGTCTACTCGCCTCAAGGCGTCAGCCACTAAGCCCAGTTCTGCTCGGCGAGTGAGAGGGCGCACAGCCCGTGGAAGAAGCGCAGGTACTGCTGGAACCAGAATTAGACGGTCGTCGGCTAAAGAGTCAATCCGTACGTCAGGCGCGGTGCCTGTGGTGGGGGATGCCGGCAATAGCGTCGCCAGCAGTAAGGGCGCGGGTGGTAAGGGCGCGGGTGGTAGAGAGGTGCGATCGCGCCATATCCGACCCGCAAAGCCTCCCTACAAGCGAGTAACTTTTTGGTTGCTGCTGCTATTGGGCGCAGGCGTGGCCGGGCCGAGCGTTCGTCTGTATCAGCTTTACAGCGATTTGCAAGAGACGGTGCCCGATGTTGCAAAAGCACTGACCTACGAGCGCAACGGCACTATCACCCTGAAGGCCCAAGACGGCAAAATTCTCCAAAAAGTGGGGCCCACCGCTCAGGAAAAGCTGGATTTTGACGAGATTCCAGATGTGCTAGTGCAGGCGTTTATCGCGGCTGAAGATCGACGGTTTTATGAGCACAACGGCATAGACTACCGCTCCATTGCCCGGGCAACTGTTGCCAACGTCAGCAGTGGCGGCGTGGTAGAGGGTGCCAGTACCATCACTCAACAGCTGGCGCGGATTACCTTCCTCAACCAAGACCAGAGCTTTCAGCGTAAGTTTCGAGAAGCGATCTTGGCCCAGCGCATAGAAGAAGAGCTGGGTAAAGAAAAGGTCTTAGAGCGCTATCTAAACCTGGTGTATCTGGGAGCGGGGGCCTATGGTGTTGCCGATGCGGCCTGGATTTACTTTGGCAAGAGTGTCGATGAGCTAAGCGTGGCAGATGTCGCTTTGATTGCGGGTATGGCACCTGCGCCAGGCGTGTATTCTGTCGATCCGGTAGCGGCCCGTGAGCAACGCGATAAGGTGATTAGCCGGATGGAAGCGAACGGCGTAATTACGGCTTCGCAGGCCCGTGAGGCCTATGGCCAGGAAGTCACCCTAGAGCAGCAAGAGCCCAAGTATCTGTACAGTCAGTTTCCCTACTTCACGATTTATATCAAGAAGCAGCTAGAGACAATTTTGACGCCGGAAGAGCTCGATGCCGGTGGCCTGGTGGTAGAAACGACGCTGAACACAGAGTGGCAGGCAGCAGCTGAAAAAACCATTGAGGAAATTATTGAAGACTACGGCCAGTGGCAAAGCTTTGAGCAAGCCTCACTGGTGGCTATCGAGCCCCAGACGGGCGAAATTAGAGCCATGGTCGGTGGTACCGACTTTGACGGCAGTCAGTTCAACCGGGTGACTCAGGCTCAGCGGCAGCCGGGCTCTACGTTTAAGGCCTTTGTGTATGCAACTGCGATCGCTACTGGGATGTCGCCCTACAAAAGCTACGCCGATGCCCGCTACGTTGTCGATGGCTACGAACCTAAAAACTATGGCGGTGGCTACAGCGGCTACGTCGATTTGCGCCGCGCCCTGTCTAGCTCAATTAACATCGTGGCTGTAAAGCTGCTCGTCGATGTGGGCTTTGACCCCGTCATTGCCCTGGCCCATCGCATGGGTATCAAATCTGATCTGCTGCCCGCCTATTCGCTGGCGCTCGGATCTTCTGAGGTAAACCTACTAGAGCTGACCAGCGCCTACGGTGCGTTTGCCGCCGAAGGACAGCATGTGGCCCCCCACGGCATTTCTAAAATCACCAATGGCCAAGGCGACGTTATCTATGAGTTTGACGAGAAGCCTAAGCAGGCGATGGATCCAGATACTGCGTCAATTATGACGTGGATGATGGAAGGTGTGGTCAACGGGGGTAGCGGCGGTAATGCGGCTATTCCTGGCCGACAAGTGGCGGGTAAGACTGGCACGTCGGAAAAAAATAGAGATTTATGGTTTGTTGGCTTTACCCCTCAGCTGGTAGCTGGTGTGTGGATGGGCAATGACGACAGCAGCCCAACAGGTGGCGCAAGTCGAACAGCTGCCCTAGCCTGGTACAAGTTCATGGATCAGTTCATTGACGATCTACCCGTTGAAGAATTTCCAGATGTGCCACCGCTCAATCGAGAGGGGTCTCTGCGCGCTAAGCCGGTTTATCCAGGGCGAGTGATTGCTGAGCGGCCGGGTGAGAGCGATCGCGACAATGACCGCGATAACCGCCGTTCGTCAGACGCTGCAAGCGACAGTACCGAGTCAGAATCCGAAAGCAGTAGCAGCAGCGACAGCAGCAGTGAAGAGGACTCGAATACCAGCCCACCAGATCCTATCTTTAGCGGTGGAGGAAGTTCTAATCCGGCCCCAGCCCCGACGCCCTCTGCCCCGGCCCCAGCACCGCCACCGGCACCGGCGCCCGCCCCAGCACCGCCGCCACCGCCACCGCCGCCACCGACTCCTGCAGCACCGCCACCGCCGCCACCGCCACCGCCGCCACCGGCTCCTGCAGCACCGCCGCCAGCCCCGGCGCCAATTTCACCACCACGCCCGAGTGTGCTAGACAATTAATCCATTAGAAAAAGCGTAAGGGCAGAAACGAAGCGCTAGACTAACTGAAAACGAACAGCTTGTTTTACAGTTTGGCGACCATGTCTTTCTCTCAACGCGCGTCTTCTGGCGGTTTTTCTGGTAGCTTTGGCGAAAAAAAGGGCGGTCGTACGGTAGGCCGCCAATATCAGTCGGTGGTCATCATGCTGCTGCTGAGCCTAGTCATGCTCGGCGGCATTGGTAGTCGCCTAGCCTACCTACAGATTGTGGAAGGTGAGCGTAACCGTGAGCTGGCTGAAGATAATCGAATTTTGCTGCTGCCCCGTAGACCTGCAAGGGGCACCATTACAGATCGCAATGGTGAGGTGCTCGTTAGTTCTAGACTGTCTCACTCTGTTTCGATCTGGCCCATCGCTCTGCCCAAGGAAGAGACTGACAGAGCGCGAGTGATTGAACGGTTGGCACAGATACTAGATGTCCCCGTAGGAGAGATTAACGAGCGACTAGAGCAAAGCAGCTATAACCTCAATAAGTCTGTACCCATTTCACGCGGTGTGAGTTCGGCACAAACGACAGCGCTGGCTGAATACGCCAATGAGCTACCGGGCGTGCGAGTTGAGGCTGAGGCCGTGCGCAACTATCCCCGAGGAGACTTGGGGGCGCATGTGCTGGGCTACACCGGAGAAATTAACACCGATGATTTGGAGGCCCTAGAAGAGCAGGACTATCGACTCGGAGATGTCATTGGCAAAATGGGCATAGAGCTGGCCATGGAAGAAACCCTGCGCGGTCAGTGGGGTGGCGAGCAGGTTGAGGTCGACAGTAGTGGCCGCGTGCTGAGTGTTATTGGCGAAAAGCCTTCTGTCTCTGGTCAAGATGTGCAGATTACGCTGGATTTAGAATTGCAGCGGGTGGCAGAACAGGCCCTGGGTGACAACATTGGTGCGATTGTGGCGATGGATCCCCGCGATGGTGCGATTCGAGCCATGGTGAGTCGGCCTACGTTTGACCCGAATATTTTTTCGACCCGGATTACCCAGGCTCAGTGGGAGCAGATTACGAAGAACGGCTATCCGCTGGTAAATCGGGCAGTACAGTCTTCCTACGCACCGGCGAGTACCTTTAAGGTGGTGACAACAACGGCAGGCATAGAGTCTGGGAAATATTCGCCGGAGGCAGTGCTCCCAACCTATCCATTTTTGAATATTGGCGGCATTCAGTTTTGGGATTGGAATAATGCTGGATTTGGCCCGCTGGGCTTTCGCGGTGCGATGGCTTGGAGTAGCGATACCTTTTTTTATCAGATTGGGCGTGGCGTGGGTGAAGTAGAGCTGCAAAACTGGATGCGCGCCTACGGACTCGGCTCTAAGACAGGCATCCAGGTGGGGGTTGACGAAGATCCAGGTCTGGTGCCAGATGCCGAGTGGAAACGGGAGGTTTTAGGTGAGCCCTGGTATCTGGGAGATACGATTAATGCCTCGATTGGTCAGGGGAATGTGCTGGCGACGCCGCTGCAAATTACGGTGATGTTTGCCGTGGTCGCCAATGGTGGCGATCTGGTGACGCCTTATTTTGTCATGGACGGGGAGGATAGGAGCCAGCAGCGGGTGTCGCTAGGGATGCAGCCCAGCACAATTCAGGTTTTGCAGGAGGGCTTGCGACAGGTAATTACGGACGGTACGGGCGGTGCGGTCAATGATCCGAAGCTGCCGCCCATTGCCGGTAAGAGCGGTACAGCCGAAGCGCCGCCTCGGGAAAATCACACCTGGTTTGGTGCGTATGGCCCCTATGAGGATCCAGAGATTGTGGTGCTGGCGTTTGGTGAGCACTCGGGTGGAGGTGGCGGTTCGTTTGCTGCGCCGATGGTAAAGCAGGTATTGGATCAGTATTTTGGGGTGGAGCCGGAGAAAGCGGCTGAGGGTGAAAAACCTGTGGCGGAGTAATACGTTGCTAATCCACCGATCAATCTCGAAAATCTCGTACTTATGTGCACAGGGTAGCCGAGGAGGAGAGCTGCTTCTGGTTGTAAGACTGGGGAGGGCTGAGATCGGTGGGTTGTTTAACTTGCGTTTAGCCGAAGGTGGTGCCGTTCCAGCCCCACATGGCGCCTTTGCTATCGGCGAATTCGATGTAGGTGCGGTTTGGGGGGACGCCGAGGGCGGCTTGGACTTTGGCGCAGAAGTCTTGGCTCATAGTTTGAGTTCTGTCGCCGCCCATGGTGCCGACGCTTTTGATCTGGATGTAGCAGGTAGGGTCGGTGGTGCCGCCAAAGGTCATGGCAGTGCTGGGCTCAAAGGCAGTCATCACGTAGGATTCTGGTTTGCCAAGGTGCTTAGATAGGCTGGCAGAGAGCTGTTTTAGTAAGTCTTCGACGGTGGTTTTGGCGGGGGCGTCTACGGAGGTTTGAACTTTGATGAGCGGCATGTTTCTACTGAATCGGTAAAGTGAAGGATAAGTGCATCATCTCAAATGTGCGGCAGTTATGTGCATCATCTCAAATGTGTGGCGGCTTTGTGTGGCGGCTTTGTGTGGCGGTTATGTGCGGCGGATTTGTGCAGCGGTTTGCAGCCTCGAACGCGTTGGGACTAGATACTTTTCTTAACAAAGCTAAAAATCCCGCTATCATAAAGGTGAAATTACATTTCTTTATATAGCGGCTTTTATGGCGGTGTCTTCTTCTGAGCTATCTGGTAAGCAGCGAATTAAAGGCTTTGTCGAAAAGCGCCTGCTGCTGGGTCAGTCGTTGACGCTGGAGCTGAGCGCTATTTTGATTGTGTACTTCGTCCAGGGCATTTTGGGCCTGGCGAGGTTGGCGGTGAGCTTTTTCCTCAAGGATGATATTGCGCTGTCTCCGGCGGAGGTGTCGGCACTGATGGGGGTAGCGATGTTGCCCTGGACGGTCAAGCCGGTGTTTGGTTTTATGTCCGATGGGCTGCCAATTTTTCGGTATCGGCGGCGGCCTTATTTGATCTTGTCTGGGATTTTGGGTGCGATCGCATGGCTCGCCTTAGCAACCATCGTCCATACCCCCATAGCTGCAACCATTGCGATTCTGCTAACCTCTGTTTCTGTTGCCATCTCAGACGTCATCGTTGACTCATTGGTAGTAGAACGCGCCCGGGAAGAAGGGCAGGGTAGTGCAGGCACTTTGCAGTCTTTGGCTTGGGGGGCTTCTGCAATTGGTGGCCTGCTCACGGCCTACCTAGGTGGTCTGTTGCTAGAGCGCACAAGCACACAGGTGATATTTGCAATTACCGCAACGTTTCCACTAATTGTCTGCGGCGTTGCATGGCTGATTGCAGAAGATCCGGTTGCAGAAAAGTCGAACTTTAAAGTTGTTGTTGGTCAGGTCAAATTGCTAAAAGAGGCCGTGTCTCAAAAGGTGATTTGGATGCCTGCTTTGTTTTTGTTTTTGTGGCAAGCAACGCCCACAGCGGATTCGGCATTTTTCTTTTTTTCAACGAACGAGCTAGGGTTTGCACCCGAGTTTCTCGGTCGGGTGAGGCTGGTTACCAGTTTGGCCTCACTGATTGGCATTTGGATTTTTCAGCGGTTTCTCAAGGAAGTCTCCTTTCGGAAGATTTTTGGCTGGGCGACGGTAAGCTCAGCGCTGCTGGGCATGACGACGTTGATTTTGGTGACGCACCTAAATCGGTCGCTAGGCATTGACGATCAGTGGTTTAGCTTGGGTGATAGTTTGGTGCTGACGGTCGCTGGGCAAATCGCGTTTATGCCCGTGCTGGTACTATCGGCTAGACTCTGCCCTCCGGGGGTAGAAGCGACGCTCTTTGCGCTGCTAATGTCTGTGGTAAATCTGTCGGGGTTACTATCCCATGAGCTGGGCGCGCTGTTGACGCATCAGCTGGGGGTGACGGAGACAAATTTTAGTAACCTGTGGCTACTCGTGCTGATTACAAATTCGACAACGCTGCTGCCGTTGCCATTGCTCGGAATGTTGCCTGCGGCGTCGGCAGTGCAGCCGGGAGATGCGTCGGCGCCTGAGTCTGAGCTGGTATTAGCGGTGCCTGAAATAACGGAGGATGCTGCTGTGCGGTTGGATGTGACGCTTTAGATTTGGCTTTTCTTTTCAGATTTTCTCGTAATTTTTTGTTCTCTCTTTTCTACTTTCATGCAGACTCTCGAACGTCAGAATCAAAATCTCTCCTATACCCGTGAAGACTGGACTCGGGGCTATCTTTCTCAGCCAAAAGAATTTTCCTATTGGATAGACGATGTAGAGGGTGAGATTCCAACAGCGCTCGTTGGAACCATCTTTCGGAACGGGCCAGGACTGACAGATGTCAATGGATACAGGCTGAAGCATCCTTTTGATGGCGATGGCATGATTAATTCCATTGCCTTTAAAGATGGCAAGGCTTACTACCAAAACAAGTTTGTAAAAACAGAGGGCTATCTAAAAGAACAGAAGAGCGGCAAGCCAGAATATCGAGGCGTATTTGGAACGCAAAAACCTGGTGGCGTTTTGGCTAATGCGTTTGATATCAAGCTCAAAAATATTGCCAATACTCATATCGTCTATTGGGGGGGCAAACTGCTGGCCCTTTGGGAGGCGGCAGAACCTCATCGGCTAGACCCCAATACTCTAGAGACGATGGGCTTGGAGTATTTAGATGGTCTGCTGGATAAGGGCGATGCCTTTGCGGCGCATCCAAAGTTTGACCCGGACTGTGAGGGCACTGCGCGCATGGTCAACTTTGGTGTGAAGGCGGGCCTATCTAGCACGATTAGCCTGTACGAATTTACGCCGGATGGCAAGCTAGCGAGTCAGTATAAGCACAGCGTGGCAGGCTTTGCTTTTTTGCATGATTTTGCCATTACGCCAAACTACTGCATCTTTGTGCAGAATCCGGTGAGCTTTAATCCGTTGCCGTTTGTTGCTGGCTTTAAGGGGGCGGCAGAATGCATTGAGTTTAATCCAAAGAAGCCAACGAAGATTGTTTTGATTCCCCGTGGTGGGCAGGGGGAGGTTCGCATTTTTGAGACGGATCCTTGTTTTGTATTTCATCATGCCAATGCGTTTGAGCAGGATGGCCAGTTGATTTTGGATTCTGTCTGCTATGACGAGTTTCCGACGCTGGATGATGCGGAAGATTACAGCACGGTAGATTTTGACCATGTGCCGGCGAGCCAGCTGTGGCGATTTACCATAACGCTAGAGACTGAAAAGGTGTCTGTCGAAAAGCTGATAACGCGGCCCTGTGAGTTTCCAACGATGCACCCGAACAATGTGGGTAGGTCGTATCGATATCTGTACTTAGGTGCCACTCACGGCGAGATAAAGAATGCACCGCTGCAGGCGCTGATTAAGCGGGATATGGAGACTGGTGAAGAACAGTTTTGGAGTGCTGCGCCACGTGGATTTGGTGGTGAACCGCTGTTTGTGGCGCGTCCAGGCAGTGAGGCTGAGGATGATGGTTGGGTACTGTTGTGGATTTATAATGCTGAGGGCGATCGCACAGAACTCACCATCTTTAACGCGCAAAACATCACCCCCGGCCCTATTGCTACGCTCAAGCTCACGCATCATATTCCCTATGGATTGCACGGTAGCTTCACGGCGCAATACTTTGGGCCAGAGGTCTGAAGTATTCTTTTGTACTAGAGAATAGGCTTAAGGAACACCGCACGTGTCTGGGCGACAAACCCTGAGCGCTCATAAAACGTCTTTGCCGCCAGATTGTCTTGCTTTACTTCTAGCTGAAGACATAATACGTCTAACGTTTTGCAGGCCTGCGATAAAAATTCTAGTGCCTTAGCACCTATGCCTTGACCTCGCCTATCTTCGCGAATGTATAGCTCATCTAAAAAGGCATAGTAGCCTCGATACTCTAGGCGATAGCCCAGCGTGAGGACCATGTAGCCAACGGTCTGATCATTTTGTTGAATCAGCCACACTCTACCTACAGATTTATCTGCGACCACTTTTTCCATCGCAGCTTGAGCGCGTAGTCTGTCAAAAGGTTCAGTATGATCAAAGTCATGAAATGCCTCCATGTATTCCATCAGCGTTTCAAGCTCGGCAAGCGTTGCCAAGATAAAATGAATATTCATAAGAAATCAGTCGATGAGCTAAGCACATATCCAGAAAACGGCCAGAGATAATAGGGTCTCTTATTTTTACTCAGCACTGTTTATATAGTGAAACCAATAATGTCTCCTAAGTTCAGCCTATGTCACTAGAGATTGTTCTGCTAACACCGAATGATGTCCTACTGATGGAGGGTCTGCTAACAATGTTTGGTGAAGCCTTTGACGATGTAGAAAGCTACTCGTCGAAGCGCCCGAGCGAAGCGTACCTGTCTGACTTATTGCGCAGCGATACGTTCATTGCATTGGCAGCCGTGAAAAACGATGACATCGTAGGGGGTATTGCAGCCTATGAACTGAAAAAGTTTGAGCAGGCGCGTAGTGAGATTTATATTTACGATCTTGCGGTTGCACAAGCACACAGGCGTCAAGGGATTGCGACAGCTTTAATTGAAAAACTTAAGGTGATCGCAGCAGAGCGCGGAGCCTATGTCATATTTGTTCAGGCAAATACAGGGGTTGAAGATGAGGCTGCGATCGCGCTGTACTCCAAACTCGGCAAGCGCGAAGAAGTTCTTCATTTTGACATCGCTATTGATTAAGTTCACGCAGCCGGATGACGTACGTCTTCTGTCAAAAACCAACAGCTTTAATCTTCCTCTTAAAGCGATTTATTCAGAAGTGGTATTTAACTTTGCTACAGTGGTATCTAATTTTATTCTGACTTAGGCTCTTGAACTAGCTTGATTTGCAGTTCGCAGCCCACTGCCTGTGTGTACTTTTGTAGTGTTGCAATAGAAGGAGAGTGCTTTCCACTGCCTAAAGATGACTCTAATCGAGTGACAGCAGGTGCTTTTGTACCCATCTTTTGAGCGACTTCAGCTTAGGTAAGTCCAGCTTGCTGACGAGCCTTTAGCATCTGTCGCAATAAATTAAACTCAGGTGCTAGTGCTTCATAAGCGGCTTTTGTCGCCGGATCTGAAAGAAGTTTAGCTCTCAATTCACTATGTTTCATCGCCTTAAACCTCCAATAAGCGCTTTCTTGCAATACGTAATTCTTGCTTTGGAGTCTTTTGAGATTTTTTCACGAATCCATGCAACATAATAATGCGCTTTCCGATAAGCGTGCAGTAGAAAATTCTGGCAGCACCTTTCTTACTCTTTAATCTGAGTTCAAACAGACCTCCGGACATTGCGCGAGTGTGAGGCATTCCAAGATTAGACCCGAACTCTAACAGCAAATCTGACAATCCAACGTATCGTGCCCTCAATCCAGCAGGTAAGTCCATAATGAATTGCTCAGTGTCTGAAGACACTGAG
>JBCBKQ010000181.1:0-11774 GCA_038521595.1 Cyanobacteria bacterium J06627_28
GCCTTCAGTGTAATCGTCGGCGCTGTAATCGTAATTCCGCCAGCATCTACCGTAATAAACGAAGTCGGGCCGCTGTTGACCATAACGCCGGGTGCCTGCATCGGGGGAACAGGTGCATCGGCAATTACCAGAGCCCCCTGGGTGATGCTTTGTGTGACTGCAACTGGGCTCCCAGGGGTCGTTAGTCCTGAGGCAGTCGCTGGCACTTCTGGCGTAGACCCCCACCAACAGCCAACCCAGACCGGGTAATCTGGATCGCCCTGTTCAAACTCTACCCACACCCCCGCTCCGATAGGTGGGATAAGATACGTTCCCATTTGAGGCCCAGCCCAGGGGAAGCAGGGCAAAGCCCAAGTCGCCATGGGAATGAGACTAGAAAAATCAGTCACCGAGACCTGTAGACGTCCTCGCCGCTCCGGGTCAACATTGTTAACTACGGTGCCGCGATATTTTCCATAAAACTTCCGGCCATATTTGTTATGAACGTTCTCTCCTTCGGTCATGCAGGTACCTTTGAAACAGTCGACACTAGCCCATTTCTGCTGAGCTGAAAGTTTTGTTTATAAGATTCGCGGGTAATGTTGTGAGTAACACTAGTCACGTAGTACAGCCCATTAAAGGCAAACCCTGCACCCCGAACCCCCACCAAAGATCGTGATTTTAATATGCGACCATAGCGCAGCACATCTAGGGTGCCAGAGCCGGTCACCACATCTGAATATCGGGCCGCTTTTGCCAGCCCAATGGCCGCTGCTCGCACGGGCGAAAGCTTAGCCGCATTGGGCAAGTATTCCAGCTCATAGGAGGTAGCAGGAACCAGTCCTAGCGGTGGGTTGAGCGGCGTGATATCTGGAATAGGAATGGCGATGGGGACTTTGGTTTGTTGGTTTTGAATGGTGACAACGGGAATCTTTTTGGTCGTGGGTTGATAGTCAAAACTTAGAGACTCCACATTGGTGTAGGCATCCATATCTGCATTTAGGGCGGGCTGCGGCTGCCCAACTTTAATTTCGGGTCCCCAGTAGGCTCGGCTAGTGAGAGGGGCGGGGCCCGGTTTGAGATAAAAGACATAGCCAACCTCCTCGGCGAGCTGAGTGATGTATTCAAGATCGGTGCCCTGCTGCTGGGGAATGCGATCAATCGGTAGAGGCACATCTAACAAAACGCTGGGTATCACCTCTGGAATAATGCCAAGGGCGGCATATTTGCCTAAAATGGCCAACACGCGAGCCGAGGGTGGCATCGCTGGGAAGGGCGTACCAGGTGGGTTACTGAACAGTGAGTAGTTCATGACCTCGGTCAAATCGCTGCCCATAATGGTTAGCATGGCTGGGTTACCACCCGTGCCTGGCGAAATGCTGTGGTCGGTCATTACCCCATCCATCAGCACCTCTGGCGCGCCATTGACCGTCACCACAATCACCACGCGCAATATTGGAATCGAGGCCCCGCCAGACAGCAAGAAAATAGTTTGCAAGGGTGATTGATTGTCAATTTCAAAGCTGAGTCGAAAGCCACTGGCCCCGCGAGCTGCCACCGTAATAGAGACTTCTGTCAGTGCATCTAAAACAACTTTGGGAATAGGCACAGGCGCTACCGGCCCAGCCATGACGGTGAGGTAAATACCTTCAAGCATCGGGCACCCCCGGAATACCTTCGGGTAGTGTGATTCTTAGCTTGCGGCCAATTGGCTCGATGAGGTCATTAGGGCGAATGGCGGCATTGGCATCGCAGAGTCGCCAGAACTGTTCGGGATCGCCCAGGTAGTGAGCGGTGATTGTGTCTAGGCGATCGCCCTCTTTTACTGTGTGCTCTTGCAGCAGCGCAAACCGCTCGGGCGGTGGCACAAAACGGCGACGGATATAGACGATGGGATCGCCTGTCGGTGGATGAAAGATAGCTTTTTCAAGACCGTGGTAGCGGCTGTTGGGGGGAAAGGGATCGCTCATTACGGTAAGCCTCCAATACCAAACGTGTTTAAGGTGCCAGGAGGACTCTTTTTCGCTAACTGTTCTTTTTGAGTGAGATAGCTCATATAGAGACCGCCGCCATAGCTGCTAAAAGAGAGATCGTCTGTACTAAGCACCTGCATTCCCAGGCTGACTTTTGCTCGCAGCGGATTGAGAAAAGGATCATGTATTTCTTCGGTAAAGCTCAGTTCTGTGATGTTTACTGGCAAAATGCGTTGCTTGCTCCACACAAACAACGTTAGTGGAGCCATCATAGGAACAATCTCTAACGTCCCAGCCTGGGCAAGGGCCTCATTGGCTTGAAGCCGGGTGCTAGTGGGGTAAACAATGGCTTCGAGGGCTGCTAGCTGTGGGTAAATGCCTAGCTCAGCGGTCGTAGGATTTTGCTCAGGAAATTCCAGCTGGTCGGCAGCATCGATTTGCACTTCCAGGTTGATAGTTTCAACGGCAGGCCCTTTTAAGCGCAGCGCCTGGGGATTGTTGCCACCACCTGTTTCAACTCGCTGCACTTGTAGTGAGCGGCTGACGGTTTCAGGGTTAATTTGAAAATTAATCACCTGTTGTGGTTGACCGTTGTCAGGATCGACCAAGACTAGTCCACCTTTTAGCAGGCGGGGCGAGCCTGGAAAAGTTATCATGGGCTTACTCCCAATTGTTCACTAAAGAACTGTTGGAATAATTGCGCTCATACGGCATACATCTACGAAAGCACACATCAATAAGATTTTCACTATGAATGGAAAAAGCAGCTCACGTTTGCCCAAAACTGTAATCTATCGAACCAACTCGTAACGCAGTGTTACTTCATTACACTTCTTTGAAAACTCAGTCACTCTCTTTTTAGGTTTCCCTATGAAACCAGCTGATTTGTTGCAACGCTGTGGCTGAGGTCGTGCCAAATGGGCAGAGATCGGGAAGAAGACTGAGAAGAAGGTTGAGTTTTGGGTTGATGACTGCACTTAGATATCTTTTTACATAACTCAACGTCATATCTATTTTTTTAGATATTTTCGATGTCTGCCAACTTCATCCCGAATCCATTCTAAATGGCGATGAATTGCTTTGGTCTGCTCGATAGGATCGTCAGGAAGCTTCTCTATACCCTGAAAATCAATAGGACGATATCTTCCGCGAGCATCGATCAAACCCTGCATTTCACCCCGATAATAAAAGCCTGCTTCGAGCAGTGCCTCGCCGTAGTCAGCGATGTCCCGCAGCGTTTGATCTGAAATTGCTGATTGGGCAGATACGGCCTCTTTATTGGCTTTTACTGGGTTTTTGGGTGTATCTATGACATCAGGAAAACCGCCTGGGACAATCTCCATAGCAAAGCCCAGTCTGCCATCTGGGACATTGACCTGACCGTAGAACTGCGGCCCGCCAGGGATACGCGAGACTGCTTGCGCAGCAGCCATTTCTCGTAAGAACATTTGCTGCAAGCGCTCATCGGATGCCGGATACACCTTGAGCGCAAATCGTTTTGGCAAGTCATGATGTTGTGAGGTCGCGATATAAACGCCTCCTCCAGAAGCGGCTAACGAAGATTCAAACCCACTCGCGCTGAGCTGTTCTTTTAGTTCTACTGTTGGCAGCTGGCGTGTGCTCGGCAGGCTCTGGGCTTCTAACAACTCAGGACAAGGGACGTCCTTTTTACCCTTTGATCGTCGGACACATCCACCATTGGGCAACCTAGAAATCTCGTGCTCCCCAATTTTTGCCTTGCGATTTGGGGGCGTTCCTGTTATTAACTCAGGATGAGCATTTATGTATGCTACTTCCTTAATGGCTTCTTGCTCAGTGATTTGGGTATTTTCCCTACGCGAACTGCGGGCAACAGAGTCCTCTATATTTGTTGAATTTGTAGATACCCTGTTTATCTCATTCACTTCCACAGGAGTGGTTTCTATAGTGCGACTTCCCTCTAGTGCCTTAACCTCGACTGATGGCAACAAATGATGGGTATCAGGAATAAGCGTCGCTAGCTTGCGAGCGAGCTTTCTGCCTAGCCGCATTGCCAATCCTGGCAGAAAGGCTAACATCGCCATGATGATCAAACTAAAGGCGCTGGTTGCAATCTGACCAAAGTCCTGTTGCCTCTGTTTTTCATTCTGTTCCTTGAGCGCAAGCTCAAGAGCAGCTTTCAGAGCTTTATGAAATTCGAGGCCAGCAGGTCCAAGTAATGCCACTAGCCCAATAACTTCTGAAACGGCCAACCCACTGGCTCCTCCCGCGCTGCTTGCGCTACCGGCCCCCGCAGCCGTACCAGCACCAGGCACGACCGAACCAGCCGTGCCACCTATCGCACCGCCTGAAACTAGACCAGCCGCAGACAAGACCAATGGCATTAGGTCTCCAACACGACCAATAACGTTAAAGACGATAGAAAGATGTTCAGCAATGAGATCGTAAGCGTCAATCTTCCCTGTCTTGTAGTTACTCCAGGCGCCATCATATATCTTTTGTTCTGATCGAAGCTGCCAGAAGAGAACGGTATCTAGAATGACGTCATCTATTACAAAGTCGAAGGCACTGCGCGCAAAACCCGAAATGTATTTTAGAGTCTGCCAAACAGAAGCTTGATACTCGGCAGGGATCCCGAGGTCTTCTAGTAGCTTACCTCCTTGGTGTACCGCAAGCTGTTGGCTTTCTTTTATGTATGGTTCTAAACTCTCTTTGATGTGTTTTGTATACGGTTCAGGATTTTGGATGAAATCCCAGATGACCTCTAATGCACCTGGTGTCGCCTGAATAAATTCAATCGTTTGTCGATGCCCTGCTAAGGCCGGATGGTCGAGAATGGATGAACCAATAACAGGCATACGCAAAGCTGCTTCGATGCTGCTTATGATAGTCGCCTCTTCCAAGACACCAAGCGCTTCTATAGCATACTGAACAGCTGTTTCTGAGGCGCTAGTAAGGCCCTCAGGAATGTAGTCTCTGGGAGAAAATTTCTGTATAACCGGCTCAGCAACTGTAGCCCCTTGCTGTTGCACAACATGTGTTAGCTCATGGGCTAGCAATCGCCTTCCATCTGTTGTCTGTGGCTTATATTGTCCTATGCCTAACACAATATCTGGCCCTACGGCAAAAGCCTTTGCCTTCAACGAATCTACCAGTGCTGCAGCTCGCGCGTCACGATGGATTCGAACCTGCCCAAAGTCATGGCCGAAGCGCGGCTCAAAAAAACCGCGTTCGGATAGAGAAAGAGGCTGTCCACCGCCTCTTATAGATTGAATTTCAGTCTCAATGTCTGGCGTTAGCTTTGACGTGATGCCGGTCGCACGTTTAGTCTGAAGACTTTCTTCTTCCTCTTTACATTTTTCACATACCCTCTGAACAGACGATAGGGCAGTTCTAGTCGGCAACGCTGATGATAAGGCTTTCACTACCCCACTATCGGGCATTTTCACCACTTCATTCGCAACGCGATCTGCCTCTTGTTCGTATTTATCGTTGGGTGCACCAATTTTTAACTTGTGCTGAATTTTTGGAGTGGGCGATCGCAGCACCTCATGCATAATTGGTGGCGTCAAGGGTCGCTTTGCCAAATCAGCAGATTTATCGTTGGCATACTTACACCTCAGCAGTCCTGAATACGTTGGGGTGAAGGATTGTTGAGGTTGTGATTTAGTTGGAATGGGCGATCTCATTTCCGCCTTCCTCGAACTGTTTTCGGTAATTCATCAATGACTCACGGTAGAGCAATCCTAACTAGGTGGTCGCAATTCCGCAAAAATCATTATCGAAACAATGCTCAAACTGATTTTTCATTTTCTACAGCAGACGCTTCACCTCCCGTAATCATCCCAGGTGCCTGGGTTTGTGCATTTAACTCTTGCTGAATATTATTAATGTTCAAAGGCTTTAACCCAAAATCCCAATGAATCCATCGTGGCGGCGTATCTCCTGCAATGGTCAAAGTTTGGTGAGACTCTTTGACAGCTTTTTGCTGACAGCTGTCCCAGATTTGCAGCAAGAAGTTGTAGCGCAGTAGAACGCCTATACCCGCCTCGGCCCCTTTGTATACACCTGGATGATCCTCATAGTCGAGATCGCAACCAGTCGGCGATAATCCCTGTATTGTTGAGGTGTCTTCTGAATGCCATTGCTGATCGGCGGGGATAACTTTGTTGCCTGATGTAATCTGGCCGATAGGCGTGTATTGTGACTGTCCTGGAAGACGTTTAGCCGCAATCCCACGGAGGTATTGACGGTACATCATACAGTCACAGTCACACACCTTTTCATCTGCGTTAAACTGTCGCTTCCCAAAAGAGAACAGTTCTTGCATGCCGCTGGGGTATCTTGTTTTACCGCGCCCTTTGAACTCAATCTGTAGCAGTCCTGTCGCAGCTGTTTCGTCATTCTGGTGAGTAGCCATCGTGATGGCAAAACTATTGGGTAAAACGCAAGCGGCTTTGTTTTTCGCAAATCGAACTCCCATCTCTTTTGCGCTGACACCAGGGGCATCAAATGATTTAGGTCGTTTTTCAGGGTCTCCTTGTTCTGTCGAGTTGCCTGATTGAGTCGCTGCCGGACTGCCCTGTAACGAGAGTTCTGAATGGTTAGAAGTCGCGATTCTCCTCGGGAGAGGCTTCGCCAATGTCTCATGCAAAATCGGTGGTTTTGGATGAGAGGCTGTCCGATCGTTGAAAGAGCGCTGCGTCACCAGCGACTTGCGCTGACAATCGTTGCATTTACCTGCTGTCTGTATTGGTTTGTCGCAGCTACACTTGCGCTGTCGAGATTGCCTTTCCATCGTGATGAACCTCATGATTATGGATGGGTTACATCCCAGATTCCCTGGCTGTTCTTTTCGTCCTTCCATTCTCCAAAAAGCATCTTTTCACCGATGTAGTAGAAATCTGCGTCACCATCCACTTCCTCTTTGCCAAATTTCTCAGCCGTTTTCATGACGAATCCATCTCCTTGGACAGTGCCAGTGCCCAGACCGGTGATAAGCGTGCCACTTTTAAGCCGGTAGCTATAGCTAAATTTCACGGTGGCAGCTGCTGGGTCAGCGGTGTCGTCATCAAAATCAAAGTTTTCTACTTGCATCAACCCAGTTAAGTCATATACATTCCCAGACATAGAATAAATCTTTCCTTTCCAGTCTCTAAGCCCACCAGAACTCAGAAAACCTAAAAACTCACGAGCGATTCGTTCTTTGTGTACTTGAACAAAAGAAGCTTCTTCCTTTTTCACAACTAGGGGAATCGCTTTTGGGATTTTAGATAGCTGTTGTAGAAAACTATCATTGAGCACTTTTACGCAACCACTTGATACTGGGTCAGGACTTGCACCTCCATGAACATAGAACCCAAATCGTTGTTTTTTTCCTCCAGCTTTCTCTTTTGGATTCACATCCAGCGTTCCACCTCCACCAGGCCTGGTGATTTTAATTCGTAACTCTCCCCAACATGCTTGGTTTTCTAGTCGAACAACTCTTTGAGAACCCTTTTTAATTGGTCTGACATCCCCACAGGAAAGGCCTACGCTTTGGCTTTTATCAAGAACCTTGTTTGAAACGGAGGGATTGATTTCAAAACTGCCATCTGGAATTGGACCATTTAACTGTTCAGAGGAAGCAGCCTCCAACAGATTCATAACTTCCAAACGCTCAGCAAATGTCATGCCTCGAAAGTGTTCGTCAATCTCTTCCTTAGTTTGAAGATCTTTTCCTTGTGCCTTGGCTTGATCGATGATGTATTGCTCAGCTTTCTCAAGCGACTTGACTGTATACTTACCGGATTGTGCCTGGGTAGCCGCACAAGTCCCATCTGTGTGGTGCACACGCAGCTGGTTGCCATTGAAAACAATGTGGTCAACCTTAGTCGGATTGAGGGGGGCGTTACACTGAGTTCCCGAAGTTGATCCGCTTTCGCTCCCGGAAACGGCATTGGCTGTGCTGCTATCAACAGGCGCACGCTGGATCAGCTGTGTCGCATGAGTACTCGATTGTTGAACAACGTGAGTCAGCTCATGGGCGATGAGATGTTTCTCCGCTGTGGTTTGACCGCTTGTCGTACCTTTGCCCAAGACAATGTTATTGCCAACCGTAAAAGCCTTGGCATTGAGCTGATTGGATAGTTCGGCGGCTTGTGGAGTGTTGTGTACTCGGACGCCTGAGAAATCTCGACCAAAGCGGGGTTCCATGAAGGTACGGACGGAGGTAGGTAGAGGCTGTCCGCCGCTGTGCTGAAGGGCTTGAATAGCAGTTCCAAGATGGGAAGATAGACTCGGAGATGAGTTGGTAGAGCGCTTGGTTTGCAGCAGATCTTCTTCCTCGTCATCAGACCCCGCTTGTCGCTGAATTAATGGCGAGATTTGAGGCGCGATCTCTTTGCGTTTTAAGGTTTCGTCGTCTTTTTCGGGCATATCTAACTGACGCTGCACCGTCGGTTCTGGCATGTCCATAACCTGATCCGCGACGCGATCAGCTTCTTGTTCGTATTTGTCGTTAGGCGCGCCAATTTTCAGCTTGGGTTGGATGGTTGGGATGGGGCGATTGAGGGCTTCATGGAGGACAGGTGGTACGACTTTAGCAGTGGCGGAATCATGGCATGTTGCACATTGCTCGCAGCCACATTGACGCTGCAAGTGCGGGGAGGGCGCAGGGGTGATGTTGGGGGTGGTAAGGTGCGTCGGCACGGCTTTTTCAGTCATGATTTAGTTCTCGATAGAGCGATCGCGCGATGCGGGTACCAATGATGTGGGGAGAAAGCCCCTGGCTAATTTCAACATCGCCGCCATTGAACTGGTTGATTACGGCATCTTTTTGGAGTGATCGTGGAATGCCCTGCACTTGAAACAATCGTGAGAGTTCGGCCTGCATGGCGGCGCTAATCTGATGACGAGCCACCGTAGAAAAGCCGTGAAGCACTAGGCGATCAACGTGAAAGTTAACCGTCGGAGTTGTTCGCGGTGCTGGTGAAAGCGTCGGGGCTGGGGAGCTAGCATGGGGGGAGACAGTGGCCACAGAAGAAAACTCAACGGCATTTTTGGGTGGCTTGCCGACAGGATTGTGCGGTGTCTGACTTGGTTTGGCGGTCATTTCCAGTCTCCCACTTCCGCATTTGTCAGTGTTTTCTCTAGCTTAGAATATTCAGTTTTCGCTGCCCGTAGTAAATGACGCATCTCTACGGCTGCATTCTCGTCAGCTGCTAAAAACGCTGCATTCAGAGCGATGTTACGAATATTGCCACCTGTAATGTTAAGCCTGGCTAGCTGATCGAAATTCAAATTTTTGGTCGGTAACTGAGGTGGAAAAATGCGTTGCCAAATTTCCAAGCGCTGATCTGCTTGAGGGAAGGGAAACTGCACGACAAAGCGCAGCCGACGTAAAAAGGCAAAGTCAATGGATTTCTTTAAGTTGGTGGTGAGAATCGCCAGCCCGCGATAGCCTTCCATTCGCTGTAGCAGGTAGCTTACTTCGATATTGGCATAGCGATCACGCGCATCCTTAACATCACTCCGCTTGCCAAACAGCGCATCCGCCTCATCAAACAACAAAATCGCCCCGCCAGACTCCGCTGCATCAAATACCTGACGCAAGTTCTTTTCCGTCTCACCAATATATTTACTCACCACCTGAGAGAGATCGATTCGATACAAATCCAGCCGCAGCTCGTGGGCCAGCACCTCGGCTGCCAGCGTTTTCCCCGTTCCACTGGGGCCAGAAAATAAAGCGCTAATTCCCAGACCGTTGACACCCCGAGTCGAAAACGCCCAGGTGTCATAGACCTTAGCCTGTTGCCTCACCTGCGCAACAACTTCCCGCAGCATCTGATGCTCGCGCTCAGGCAATACCAGCTCATTCCAGGTCGCTCGCGGCACAATCCGCTGGGCCAGTTCATTCAGCCTAGGGCGGGTTTGCAATCGGCAGGTCTCCCACAGTTGATCGGTCAGTAAATGGGCGGACACTGGTTGGGTTGGGGCTTTGATTTGGGCTTTGGTCTGGGCCTGGACTTGGCTATTGACCTCCGCACAGACAGCGTGAATCATTGCAGCACTCAAATTAAACTGAGAAACCAGACCGTCTAGATGTCCGTTTAAGTCCAGCTGACAAGGTTCTAAGGCACGCTGCCAAAGCATTCTTTGTTCTGCCAGGCTCGACTGAGGCACTTCTAAATGCACTAAGGTGCGATCGCCCACAGCAAAAGGTTCCACGCTAGAAATAATCAGCTGAGTCCGCAGGCTTTCTACAAAAGGCACCACCCGCTGTTTTAGTAGGCTAGCTGAGCCACGCCCAACGTCTGCGCAGTCTAAAAGCAGAAAGCTTTTGCTGAGGATGGCCTCTCGCTCACAGAGCCGGGCCAGGGCCTCTCGTTCTGCAACTGCGGTGGGAATATCTTCAGCCCTGAGCCGATACAGCCCAGTGCCTATGGCTTGACAGGCGGAGGCGGCGATCGCCTCAACGGCATATCGGTCACCACCACACAGCTGAACCATCGGAGCCAACACGTCCTGCCGCTCTGTTGTCCATATATCCACCATCCGCTGAACCGTTTGTTGCTGCGATGGCAACAGATGTCTGGGTGCCGAAAGCGGTAAAAGCAGTCCGTCAAGCCGGTCGTCCAGATAGGGAACGCCTGTAAGATAGTGCAAAACACGCTCATCTACTCGCAAGCGACTTTGTGTGAGGCTATCGCTGTCTACAACTTCAATCAGTCGCCAGCGGCGTAATGGCGCAACCGGCGCAAGTGCATCCCACTGCGCAGTGGGAAAAGCGGCCAGGGCCAGACTAAAGGTCGGATAGGTGAATCGCTCATTGCCCTGAGCGGCAGCGCATAGCTGAGTCACCTCAGCGCTGAGTTCTACCCCTGCGCACAGTAGCAGCACTTGTTGTTCAAAGCTGGTCAGGGCAAAGGCACTGCTTAGATAAGCGAGTGCCGATGGTGACTCCCTATCTGGTGACTCTCTATCTACAGCGTCTGATGGTTGCTCAACAGTATCACCCTCAGCGATTTTCTCTTTCGAAGGTGCTTTCTGCTGTGCGATGTAGCGCTGCAAGTGATGACGAATATTCGCCAGCGCCGTTGCCAAGCAGCGCTGATTAAAGATTTGCCAGTCTTGGGAAGCGGCTGTTGTCATGCGGTTACCGTAACGGTCGGACCCGTGTAAGGGCCAGTTGCGGGTTCTAACTCACTCTCAGCACCATCGATTCGCAGGCGAACCAGATAGCTGCCCGGTGCAATCTCAGCTGGAATATTGAACTCAATGGTTGTTGTCGGCAGGGGGCCTACAAATGCAGATGCAGAAATAGCCTGATCATTGAGCAGCAGCGTAGCGCGTTGTCCTTCATCAACCGGCGTGTCGACAGATAGCGTTAGGGTCGTGTTGATTGCGACTGGATCCGGGGCGATCGCCACAATCGTCGGTCTTAAAATAAAAGCAACCGTGTTAGATTCAGGCCCCGTACGCAAATCTTGAACAGTTTCGTCTGGATCGACATCTCTGTAATGAACAATCTGTAGCGTCTTTACACCTGCAGACAAAGTGTTGGGCGGCTCGAACAAGATGTCGCTATCTGTAACGCTTGTTGGAACAACCTCTGAAGGCGGGTCGCCATTGATGCGCACAGTCATGTTGTCAGCGCGTAAGTTATATCCCTGAATGCGCAGCGAGTTCTGAAGTGTGACCAGCTGCGGTTCTACTGTGTTAATCACTGGACGCTTAAACGGCTCTACGAATACCCGACGTTCTCGCACCGGTAGGGCTGATCGGGCTGGGCGATCGCTCTCAATCAACACCACCGACACCTGATACACTGCCGTCAGCCGATAGTGTGTCTGAAAAGCGGCC
>JBCBKQ010000182.1:0-11765 GCA_038521595.1 Cyanobacteria bacterium J06627_28
AATAAAGTCAACTAGGCTTGTGCCTTCGCCTAACTCCTGCGGCGTTGAAGCTTGAGAGTGGCGTGATGCATGAGCCGTTGGTGCAAAAGCAGCCGTTGCCAGTACCAGTGCTAATACGGAAAGTGTGAGTCGTTTCATCGATTTATATCCTCCAGCAAAATGCTGCTATTGATGTACTGCGGAAGCTTGGACGTACCCCGAAGCTCCTATGCCTACAAGAATGACAGCCCTGCCCAAGCCAAAGATGAGCCGAAAATAAGCCTTTCAGAAAGGTTGGCTGAGAATACGTGAAGCAATTCTGAATAGAGCCTCAAGAGTCCATAGCATTTTGCTAGACATTTTTTACAACCAGATCGTGTAAATCCCACGCTAGCTCACCTGCGCACCCACTTTGATTCCCTAAGACAACAACATCTACATCTTGCTGCGGGTAACAATACAATCGGCAGCTGATGCCGTCCTCTTCACCTGTATGTCCCCAGCGCACAATCGGCGCATATTGACCCTCCACCGCTTGGTCTGTCAGGAAAAAGTTGCCATAGCCATATTTCCAGGTGTACCCACGGTAGGGTTCATTATCTTCAAGCACTTTGGGCGTTAACATCGCTTGCGTCATCTCAGCAGATAAAAGTCGCCCTTCTCGAAGTGCGATCGCAAAACGATATAGATCATGAGCCGTCGAAGTCGCACCACCATCCGCAGCCGCTTCTGGCGTCACTAAGTAGATATTCTTTTTCCAGCAGGTCTGCGCGCCTTGTTCATCCATCACAGGAACGTAGCCTTCTGCAATCTCACTTTCAACACTCTCTAGCGGCACAAAATCCGAGCGTGTCATTTGCGCTGGTTCGAAGATATGTTGCCTGATGTAGTCAAAATAGGACATTCCCGAAACTCGCTCAATCAGCAGGCCAAGCAGGATATAGCTCGCGTTGTTGTAGCGATGCTTCTCACCGACAGGTGCTACTGGCGGACTGTTTGCGAATAGTGGCAAGTAGTCCTCATTACGCCGCAACAGATAGATCGGATTGTTGCGGATGAATGTGCGCCAGGTCTTTTCCCAGTCGCCCGACTCGTCGAACCAGTCGGCAATGCCCGAGGTCATAGTCAGAAAAGTTTCAGTCGAAACATATAGCGTCGCACAAGTATTAGTCTATAAAGGTGTGCCCGCGTCAGACATTGTGCTGGGTTTTCACTCTCCGTTCAAGCGCCAATTAAATCACTCACCCTTCATAAGCTCTGCCTCAATCTCTTCAATACTTGGCAAACTTCCCTTAATTTCCTCTGGCAGATCTCGCGTAATCTCGTACTCCGAAATCCCAATCGGCTTGTTCACATCACTCAGCGCCCACTCCGCTACTAAGCGATCACGTTTCTTGCACAGCAATAGTCCAATCGTCTGCGCATCACCCGACTTTCGCATTAGCTCATCCACTGCTTTCAAATAAAAATTCAGCTTCCCCGCATACTCTGGCTTAAAATCGCCCACCTTCAGCTCAATCACAACATAGCAATGCAAATGCGTGTGGTAGAACAACAAATCCACGAAAAAATCTTGATCGCCGACCTGAAGGAGAACCTGCCGACCTACATAGGCAAATCCTGCGCCTAGCTCCAATAGAAACTGAGTAACGTGCTCAACAAGACCGTTTTCTAGTTCACGCTCGTTATAGTCATCCGTCAAAGTCAAAAAATCAAACACATAAGGATCTTTTAGCGTTTGCTGCGCCAAATCAGACTGAGGAGAAGGCAGCGTCTCAGCAAAATTAGAAACTGCTTTTCCCTGCCGTTCCCACAAACGGCTCTCTATTTGATGCACCAATACATTGCGACTCCAGCCGTTTTCAACCGTTTTTTGGACATACCAAATAAGTCGCTCATGGTCTTTTATCTTTTCTAATAGCGTTATGTTGTGATACCACGGAATTTGTGCAAGCACTTCTTGCACAAATTTTTGGTCTGGCCACGATTCAGCAAATGTCCGCATGTACTTGAGATTTCTGGGAGAAAAACCCTTCATATCGGGAAAGGCCTGCCTCAAATCTTCAGACAGCTTACCAATAACCTTACTGCCCCAACCCGCCGTTTCTTGGCGCTGCAAAATATCAGAGCCAATTTGCCAGTAAAGTAAAACCAATTCTCGATTAACACTACGCACAGCCTTGCTCTGAGCAGTCTGAATACGCTTTTTCAAATCGCTCAAAAAAGACTGATATGTGCTGGAAGACAGTGAAAAATCCTTCTCACTCATTATTTCTCAGGATTTAGACAACAGCCTATTACTCTACTGTCACAGACTTCGCCAAGTTTCGGGGCTGATCCACATCCAAACCCCTCCTTGCCGCAATGTGATACGACAGCAGCTGCACCGGAATCACCGTCAGCATTGGTGACAATAGTTCATCTACATCTGGCACAGGCAACAGCGCATCAAACGTCTCTTCTGCATCGGCATCATTCATCGGCACCACACCAATGAGGCGAGCATCTCGGGCCTTTGCCTCTTGGGCATTAGAAAGGACCTTTTCGTAGACTGTTCCACGGGTTGCGATCGCCACCACCGGCACCTTCTCATCCAGCAGCGCAATCGGCCCATGCTTCATCTCACCCGCCGGATACCCCTCCGCGTGAATGTAGCTAATTTCCTTCAGCTTCAGAGCACCTTCTAGCGCAATCGGGTAGTTAATTCCCCGGCCAATAAAGATAAAGTCCTGCGTCTCCGAAAAATCATGGGACAGCTCTTCTACATAGCGCTCTTGGGCTTCTAGCACCTGCTCCAGCTGCGCCGGTAGCTGACGCATCCCTTCAATAATTTCGGCCAAGCGCTCTAGAGAAATTGCCTTACGCCGATACGCCAGCTCCAAAGACAAAAAGTAAAACGCCATCAGCTGCGCTACAAACGTCTTCGTCGCGGCCACGCCAATCTCAATGCCTGCCATCGTTCCCACCACATGGGGAATCAACCGACCCAAAGAGCTATCCACCCGGTTGGTAATGCCCAGCATCCGAGGCATGTAGTCATCATTGCCCTCACGCTTTGACCGCTCAGCCCGGCGCGTTTGTTCCATCTCTAGCGCGGCTAGGGTATCCGCCGTCTCACCAGATTGAGTCACTCCAATGGTGAGCGTATACGGCATCATGGGCGCAGGCGCATAGCGAAACTCCGAGGCATACTGCACAAAAGTAGGAATGCCCGCCACCTGCTCTAGCAAGTACTTACCGACCAGGCTCGCGTGCCAGCTCGTACCACAGGCCAACACCTGAATATGCTGCAAATCATCCAGCAACACATCCGGCAAATCGAGCTTAATCGGTGACTGACCAGACTGCATATCCCAATCCGTATCTAGATAGGTTTCGAGGCAAGTACGCACCACACCTGGCTGCTCATAAATCTCCTTGAGCATGAAGTGCTTAAAGCCTTGCTTTTCCACCATGATGGGGTTCCAGTTCAGCGTACGCGGATATTTCTTCAGCTTGTGCCCGCTAAACTCGTACACCTCTACGCCCATTGGCGTGAGCCGAGCAATCTCACCATTCTCTAGGGTCAGCACCGCCTGGGTGTACGGCATAATCGCAGGCGTATCTGACGCACAGAAAAACTCACCCTGCCCAAAGCCAATCGCCAGCGGTGCCTGCTGCCGCACGACGATCAATTCATCTGGAAAATCAACAGACACAATCGCCAAGGCAAATGCACCATGCAAACGGTTCACGGCCTGCCGCGTCGCCTCTAGCAGCGCCGACTGACTAGATAAAACGTTCTCACTCGGATTTTTCAGATACTCATCAATCAAGTGCGGTATCACTTCTGTATCGGTGTCAGAGCAAAATTTGTAGCCC
The DNA here is from genome assembly GCA_038521595.1 of Cyanobacteria bacterium J06627_28. Lineage (GTDB taxonomy): Bacteria > Cyanobacteriota > Cyanobacteriia > Phormidesmidales > Phormidesmidaceae > Phormidesmis. The sequence goes on from JBCBKQ010000182.1 coordinate 3,841, forward strand.
TTTTCCTTCAGCTCTTCGCGTAGCTCACGGTAGTTTTCAATGATGCCGTTTTGCACCACGGCCAGCCGCTCTTTTTCATCGGTGTGAGGGTGCGCGTTGTGCTCTTCTGGCTTGCCATGGGTTGCCCAGCGAGTATGGCCAATGCCCAAACGCGCGGGATCTTCTAGCCCTTCTAGCTTCGTTTGCAAATTGACTAGCTTGCCCTTGGCACGAGTTCTTTGAAGCTTACCTTCTGAAATGGTGGCGACCCCAGCTGAATCATAGCCCCGGTATTCTAGGGTTTTTAAGCCTTCTATCAAAATACCGCTGGCGGCACGTGTGCCGATATAGCCAACAATTCCACACATAACAGATACTCCTCAAAATCTAATCGTCAAACCAGTGCAATCGGGGTTAAAGCCTACAAAAGAGCAGACCAAAAAGGGAAGTTTTGCATAGGCTACCGCACAAAACGATTTTGCTGATGAAATCAGTGGACAATTTTGATGGAGTACGTAATCTTGTGACCTAGGTCTTACAAGCTAGGTCTTACAAGCTAGGCCTTATGAGCTAGGTTTCGTGAGCCACTGCTACTGAGAAATAAATCCTGTCAGCAGCAGAGGAATTAACAGCGCAGCGACAAGGATCGCAAAGAGCGTCTCAGGCGGCGTCTTGATCAAATTTGGATCGGGCTTATTGGGGTCTCGCATCCTTAACCTCTTGTTTGTTTTACGGCTGTTGGCGCAGCTTGCTTAATCTTTGCTAGCGTGGCTAACACGTCAGCAGCAGTGCAGCGTGCCCGAGACTGCAAATATTCCATTGCCCGCAGCGACGCCTCATGGGCCATTTCGCTAGAGCCCGCCACGCAGTCTTCGACAACTCGGCAGTAATAGTCATGCTGATGACCATCCACAAATGTGTAATGCACACACACATCTGTCAGCCCACCTATCAAAATTAGCGTGCTTGCCTTCAGCCCCTTCAGCAAAATCTCTAAATCTGTACCAAAAAAGCAAGAGTATCGGCGCTTGCGAATAAAGTAATCATCTGGCCGCATCTCTACTTCTTTGGCAATTTGAGTACTGGCATCCGTCTCTATGCAGTGAAGGCTCTCTTGGCCATCCAGCTCCCGACCAAAATCAACCAAATCGGGGCGATGTGCCTCTTGAACAAACACAATCGGGATATCAAAGTCCCGCGCTGCTTTCACAAAGTTTGCGGCCGACTGCATCCGAGACGAATACTCAGGCATTCCAGGAATGCCCGGCATCGCTGGCTCAAAAGCACTTTGCTGAATGTCGATCACCAGCAGTACTGGCCGCCCTTCAATCAATCCAATTTCAGACTGTTCTTTCATGGTTTGGGGCATCGCTTTTATAAAAGTGAACGACCAACAATAAACGACCGACAATTAAACCGACCGACAATTAAACGACCAACGGTGAACGGCTTCAAACAATGGGCCTCAGTCATCGGCCCAAAGCACTAGCCCAAGTAGCTGGTCACCGCTTCACTAAACGTGGAATAGGGCTTTACACCCACCAGCGTATCCATCAGTTCGCCATTTTTAAAGACCATCACGGCTGGAATGCTCTTAATGCCAAATCGCTTGGCCACGGCCTTATTATCGTCCAAGTCCAGCTTAGACACCGTTGCTTTGCCTTCAAATTCTTCTGCGAGCTGATCCATTAGTGGAGCGACGAGCTTGCAGGGGCCACACCAGCTAGCTGTGCAGTCTACAACGACGACAGACTCGTCTTTTACCAGGGTGTCAAAGGCGGCTTCGTCTGCAATGTATTCTGCGGCCATGGTGCGATCGCTCCAAAAAGTATAAACAAATCATTAAGTAAACCTGCTTAGAATCATACCGTACAGACACAGCTCACCCTCACAACCGAGTCATCTGATCCAGCTCAAAAATCAACAGCGTGTGGTTAGGTTCATCTCTCACAGCCATCCCAACGCGATTACCCTCTAGCGACCAAACCAACGAATAGCCTGCCCCTACGTCAAAAGAAAGCGCCTCTATCTTCTTGGTCCCCTGACGCCAAAGATAGACAACCTCTTCGTCACGGCCCACAGCCATTAACTGCTGACTATCGGGAGAAAAGAACAAGCTTTCAGATAGCTCTCCACCAGGCACCAAAGTAGCGAGTGTTCTTTCCTCACCCTCCCAGTCATAAGAGAGTCGAATATCATTTCCTGCTATCTCAGCCTTAATGCTTTGATCTGGCGCAGTCTGTTCAGCCTGAGATATTGGCAGCACCAGAGTTGTCTGCACCAGAGCTGTCTGTGTCAGAGCTGGCGAACCAGAGTCAAGCGCTTTGACGGTACCGTCTGCGATCGCAATTCGACGATCCTCACACAGCACAAACTGTCCATCCTCAGAAAACGCAAACGCCGGACAGCGCTGCATTTGCGTTTTCCACTCACGCTCTCCCGTCTCTACCCGCCACGCATACACAACATAGCTATCCCGGTGTACGTCGCTATTCCTGTCTAAAAAGCTCGCCACCAGTAGCTCACCATCAGGCGAAAAGACAACATCTCCAGTTGTCGCAGGCAGCGTCGGTGCAAATTGTAGATAGATCGTTTCATCTACCCTCAGCGTATGCAGCACCTCGCCGCTGTCCAAATTCACCAAAGGAATGATCGTTTCGGTGGCTCGTCTTCCATCATCTGTGATCAACCTGGCTTCGCGTGGCACCGCAATCGTTTGACCATCTGGTGAAAAGACAAGTGGACGGACGTAGGATGAGGAAAATACAGCCTCCACCGCTGTATCCAACTCATCTGCCTCTAGAGTCACCTTGGCAACGCAGCCACTCCTGTTCAAAGTCGTATCCAGCCAGTGACAGGGCTTGAGCCCCACTCGAACCAGCTGAGTCACTATAGCCAGCACGCCACCACCCAATACCAACGGCACCCACCAACTTTTCACAAACTCAGTCAAGCCGTTCAGTCGCCGAAACACTTTCTGAGAAGCTTGCTCTGCCCCACAGTGAGGACAAACACGTCCAGAATTTTCTTCGTAGCCAGCTTTACACACTGAGCAAATCGGCATATCCAAACTTCCTTAGCGCTGAGTAAACAACCTCTCAATCCACTCTAAAAATACAAATCATCACCGCCGCCTTCCGTAGATAAGCAAAACAACCAAATGACAAACACCATAAATCACACTCAAAACAAAAGCTCCCCCAGTCAAACCAAGAGAGCCTTTGCGATTTCAGCCTAAATCAGAGGTATCTGTCGAGTTGATTACTTACCCGCCAGCTTCTTCACCTTCTGCATGATGCTCTCAGGATCCAAACCTTGGTGATAGAACTGCTCCCAGAGGCCGCCGCCCCCTTCTTCATGGGTGCCCGCATGAGCAAACTTAGGCGTATAGCCCCGCTCCAGCAGCCAAGTGCCATAGCGAGCACCGAGGCCAGTCTTCTCATTGAAGGACTCAACCACCATCACGAGCGGTGACTTACCCACTTTTTCCATCATCTGCTCATCAACCACATTAAGCGTGGACTTGTTGATCAGGCCAATGTTCAAGCCTTCTTTCTTCAATCGCTCAACCGCATCCAAAGCACGGTACAGGCCATCACCAAAACTAACGATGTAGCCATCGGTGCCTTCACGAACGACGTCATCCTTTCCAGGAATGAACTCATAGCCATCAGCGTAGAGGGTTTTGCCATCGTCACCATTGAGCATGGGCACCTTCGCACGGGTAGAGAAAATAAATCGCAGACCGGGGTCATGGAAAATCTTTTCAACGCAGGCCTTCATTTGATGCGCGTCAGCAGGGAAGTAAAGGCGAGTTTCGTAGCCATCATCCAAGCCGTTATCGGCAAACATGTTGTTAATGCCGAAGTGGCAGGTATTGTCTGCCATGTCATCGATACCGGAGTGGGAGAAGTGACAGAGCAAGTTTGCCTTGTTCAGCCGCGCCATGGTGATTTCAGAAATACACATTTCTAAAAACGCACTAAAGGTCGCAAAAATGCCCTGCTTCCCTTTCTCCATGCCAAAGCCCGCAGCCGCAGAGAGGTTACCCCGCTCCATGATGCCGCCACTGACAAAGATTTCAGGATACGCCTTGTGAATGTGGTTCAGACCGCAAGAGCCTTCTAAGTCACAGTCAACAACCAGCACTTTTTCTTTGCGCTCGGCGTCGCTCATTTTGCCCATGACTTCTACCGCCGCCTGACCAAAGACGTTGCGGTTAGAACCCACTTCGTCGCTAGAGCCTAGATACTCGTAGCTGTGCTTGGGCTTCTCAATATTCTTGAGGTAGTCAGCCGCTGCTTGGCGACCGTGCTTCTCTAGATACTTAATTGCGAGGTCAGTGGGGATGACATCGTGGCCGTGACAGCTGCCTTCGAGGCCGTCGATACCAACGGTCATAGGGCGCTTACAGATAATGGCAATGGGGCCATCGGTGGCGATCGCCTCACAGATATTCGCGTACAGCGCATCAATATCTTCACCATCGTTCACCAGCGTCTTAATGCCGTGACCTTCCAAGGTCTTCTGCACGCTGTAACCACCCAAATACTCAGACGGGTGACCGGCAATCGTCACGTCATTGTCATCAATGATCAGCTTTACGTTAATGCCCTGAGCCGCCGCCAAACGAGCCGCCTCAGCATCATCGCCTTCCTGCTGCGCACCATCAGAGCCCAAAAGAAAAGTCGTCTTGCCAGGGTTAGCCAGGGCCACACCGTTTACAAACGGCCACATGTGACCCAAGCGACCCGAGCTAAACTTCACACCCGGCGTTAAACCCAGCTCAGGGTGACCCGGCAGCTTGGAGTCCGCTGCGCGGTACTGCATTAGCTGCTCAGCTGGCAGATCACCATTCAGCGTACTCATCAAATACTGAGTCCCTACCCGGTGACCCGCTTCATCGAAGAAAGTCTCCACAAACTTACCAGGATTGCCGCGAAACAGCGCGTCCAAAATCATCACTTCTGGCACAGTGTCATAGGGACCACCCGTATGACCGCCAACGCCGCGTGCGCCGCCAGTTGCGGTAAAAAATACAATCGCCTCACGACAGAGCTGAATATTCGCCTTGAGCGCGTCTCGCTGGTCATCCGTCAGCTTATTGTTTGAGGGATCTAGGGAGATGCGCTGATAAGCACTCAGGTCGATAGGGAAAGTGGCTTGGGGCTTAGCTTGGGTTGCTGTCATGAGCTACGTCCTACTTGAATGTCTGTATATTTCAAAGCTTAATTAAGTCAGAAAACTCATAGAGCACTGTCTTCGATTAGCTTAGAAAAATTTAATAGTTCTATTCTCCCTGATCATGCCGCCAGGGTTAAGGGGCCAGGAAAAATTTGTGCCTCACAATACCAAATACCTAGTAGCTCTTGGGCCCTCTAAGCCTGTGACGTAGGGGCTATGGCTGACATAAGAACATCTAAAGTCAGCATCTTAAAGAGCATCGATAATATCCGGAAGCTCTAGCAGATTTTCACATGTGGCATCAGCATAGTCACACCTTTCCCAACGCGGACTCACTTTCCAGATTGCTTTCATCCCTGCTTGCTGAGCGCCTTTGATATCCGCCAGCGGACTATCGCCAATGAAAACAGACGTCTCAGGTCGAGCATTTAGAGCTTTCAGCGCCTGCTCAAAAATACGCACATCTGGCTTTTTTACGCCCACCGCGCCAGAAACCAAAATCACAGAGAAAAAAGACTCAATGCCCAAAGCCCAAATGTTTCCTTCTTGAAAAGGCGATCGCCCATTAGTAATTATCCCCAGCGAATACCCACGGCAGGTTAACGCCTCAAGCATCTCTTTCAAACCGGCAAAGCCAACGCAAGCCGCCGCAAAACTATCAACATAATCCTGCAACAGCCTCTCCCAAGTCACACCACACAAGTCATACCGGGCAATCAGCTGCTGATAGACCTGATCCTTCCAAACATACCCATTGTCGTCAATTTCAACAAATGAGCGAACGTAGTCGCCTCTTGAAATTGCGTGCAGTTCTTCGTAACGTCTGTGCTGCTGCTGAGCAAACATCACAACAGAAGCATCACGGTCTAACAAGGTGCCATCCAAATCAAAAAGCATTGTCTCAATCATCTAACCTTTTTCCTACCGATAAAACCCGATAAGTGCCTTTTCACACAGAGTGTCCGTAAATAAGTCTACATGTGCTGTCCGAGGTCACAAGCCTCTACCTGCAGGCGTGATAGAGATCTAGAAGAATCAAGTTTTCATGAAGCATTTGGGGCTCTCTATAGAAAGTATGTGTTGGAAATTACGCTTTTTTCCGGAAGGCACTTAAAAACGCAGACAAATTGATTAACAGAGAAAAGTTGATGAGTTATGAATAAGGTTTACATTCTTGGCGCAATTTCTGCAGCTTCTATGACGGCTGTGGCCAGTACGGCTTCGATTGCCGCCATAATCAACTTCGACGACCAAGGCCTCTCTGGTCCTAAAACCTTTAACCTCGCTGGGAATGCAAGAACGCTCAGCATCGACACTGACGCAGGTGAAGTCACCATCTCAGGCGGCGTCATCTTACAGGACGTCACATTTTTACCCGCCAACAGCAGCGCTGTCTATGGCACAGCCAATAACGTCACCAACATAGACAACAATTCCACCCGTAAAAAAAGCCTCACCATCAAGTTTAAGGAACCCGTTACCAACTTTTTCTTGAGTGTGTTCAACGGCCTGCCGGTACCAAACCTCAACTACACCGTGGCCGACGACATGGGCAACGCCTCCACCTTTGCGCTCAGCGGCAGCAATCAAGGCGGCTTCCAAAAGATAGGCTTTCCCGCCGCAGGCAAAATGGTCACCATCACCCCAGATACGTCTGCCAGTGCCCTCGCCCCAAACTTTGAGCCCGGCGCTTACGACTTTCTCATTGATGACATTACCTTTAATACAGAGCTGCCTGGCGATCTGCTAGACCCGGTGAGCGAAGTCGTCATGCCAACGCCCACGGAGCCCACGGAGCCCAGCGCACCAGATGAACCGACCACAGAGCCAATTACGCCCACACCTGAATTTCCAGAGCCAGTAGCTGTTCCTGAACCCACCGGCATACTTGGACTGCTGACAGTAGGTGCATTTGCCAAATTTGCCTTCGGGAAAAAGAAACCATCAAAGTAGCGGACGAGAGAAATTTTGTCTGAGTTTTTCTGTGTGCGATCGCCACTCACACCCCTCAACGTGGTCATTCACCATTCCCATAGACTGCATAAAGGCATAGGCCGTCGTCGGCCCCACAAAAGACCAGCCTCGTTTCTTTAGGTCTTTGCTCATTGCCGTAGACTCAGCCGTCTTTGTAATCGTTATCAGCGTTGCATAGTCACACCGCTCAGGCCGAGCTGAGTCATCTGGCTCATATTGCCAAAAGTAAGCCGCCAGCGAACCAAACGCTTCAGCCAGTTCACAGGCCCGCTTTGCATTATTAATGACCGACTCAATTTTTTTGCGATGACGCACGATGCCCTTGTCTTGCAGCAGGCGTTCTACATCTGCCTGGGTGTACTTTGCCACCTGCTCATAGTCAAAGCCCAAAAACGCCTGGCGAAAGTTCTCACGCTTGCGCAAAATTGTCAGCCAGCTCAGCCCCGACTGAAATCCCTCTAAGCACAGCTTTTCAAACAGCCGAATATCATCGGCAACTGGCACGCCCCACTCATCATCATGGTACGCAAGATAGTCAGCCTTATCTCCAGGCCACCAGCACCGACAACAACCATCCTCTCCCGTCAGCAAACCATCCATAGCCTTCGCTCTCACCTCACCCATCTAGTCCTGCCATCCAACCCTATCGCAACAACACTTGCTAGGGGAGAAGCAGAAAAATAACTCTCCCGCTAAGTGGGTTGTATGGTAATTGCCCACTTCGGCAAGTCCTTGGAAGGTTGCCAATCGACTCGAAACTCAGCTAAGGACTGAGGGTCAACAGTAAT
>JBCBKQ010000183.1:0-11718 GCA_038521595.1 Cyanobacteria bacterium J06627_28
TCTGCACTAAGCTTGTTGCACCTAGTACAGCTACAGCCCTCGTTCTACAAAGCTTAGTGCTTAGCCAGCTGCTCAATGCATTGAGCAGCTGGCTATATCAGCAGCGCCAAAAATTATTGACTTCCACTTGCCAAGCTTTGCGCTAACCAATTTCTATGGCTGACACCACCACGCTAGTAAGCTCGTCTACAAAGACATACACAGGAGCCATTAGCCCCTACCAAAGCCTATACCTCAGTAACCAAGGCACAATTACCACCGTCGCCGTAGTTAGCCAGCAGTCAGGCTACCCTCAGAACAGCATCCAGTTTGAGACGGGTGAATGGACAGATCCACCGCTGATGTATCCCCTATCCACCAATCTAGTCATCGTGATTGTGATGACAGGTTCTACCCATTCTTTCTTCCAAATTCAAGGCACCCAAATTCAGATGCAGCGCCAGCTCAAAAACGCTGATGCTATCGCTCAGCTCAAGATAGCTGCCCCACGCACGCTGCAACTCACCGACCGCATCCCGAGTCCGCCACCTCCGCCACCACGCCCTACAGCCAAACCGGAAAACTCGACCCGCAAACCACGTGCTGTTAAACGTTTCTGTACGCAGTGCGGCAATGCCATTCATCCAAGCGATAGATTTTGCGCCTACTGCGGTCAGAATCTAATGTCAGCGAAGGGTGCTAGCTAATAACGAAATCGCATAAACTCTGCATCTAATCACTTTGCACTTAGCCACTTTGCGCCTAGCCACTTTGCACCTAGCCACTTTGCATCTGGACAAAACACACTCAGCTAAATACACATGCATCAAACCATACTCATCGGGAAATATATTGATACGACACAGAGCTTCGCTTTACATTGTCATCTGACGAGATTGCTATCTTTATATGGCTTTCCGCGCTTTGCCATAAATACATTTCTATAATCGACGACAAATGACTGTGACAGCTTATCAAGTCTATGGATTACATAGTCATTTACCCTCAAATTCATTAGGCTGGCTATAGAGTCAGCTGCCGCATCCGGAGCCCAAGGTATGAAAGATAAAACAACAGCGGCTATCCTCGCCATTGTCTTGGGAGGGATAGGTATTCACAAGTTTTACCTGGGTGAAACAGGGGCGGGCATCATCTATCTCATTTTTGCCTGTACAGGCATCCCGTACTTCATTGCCTTCATTGAATTCATCATCTATCTCACCATGTCAGATGCACAGTTCAATGCTAAGTACAACCGTCATCAGTCCGGGCGGCCTATGATGTCACAGCCCATGCCCGCCTTAGAATCTAGCCGAGAAAAAGCGGCTACCCTTGGTGAAATGAAAAAGCTATATGACTCCGGCGTCATTACCGCTGAAGAATACGAAGAAAAGCGCCGCAAGATTCTTGACTCTATCTGAGCATGTCAGAGACAAACCGATCCCTCTCCCGATTGCTTACCGGCGAGTCTCACCTGTCAGAGACTTTCTGGCTTACTTTTGTACCGATTGTTGGCAATTTATTTGTCATACGAGAGAGCAATCGGGTCAGAGACATCACCATTGCCCGAGCTGGCTGGATTGTATTTGGGTTGTCACTTATTTTGGGTTGGGGAGAGTGGTTTCTTCTGGTATGGATTGTGCAGATAGGCTTGGCGCTTTGGCTGCGATCGCAACACCTCATCCCACTACCAACACCACCCCAAAAGGTCAACTTCAACAGCTGCTCCAAAAATGACCTTGTTCGCATCCTCGATCTACCCATCGTCTATGCCAATGACATTGACTTAGCTAGGGCCGAGGGCTTTATATTTACCCATGCCGAAGAGCTATCCGAAATTGCCGGCCTGCCCGAAGAGCAGGTTGAGCGCATAAGACACCAGCTCATCTTTAGCTATGACGAAAAGCAAGACGGCATTAGCTCCTGGCGACGCATAAACGTTCTATCACCCAGGGAAATGACTGCCGAAGGCATTAACGCCGACACTGCCAATAAAATTGTGGCCGAAAGAGAAACCAACGGAGACTATCGCTCTGCTATGGATATCAAGCGCAGAACCGGCATCTCCTTTTGGCAGTATAGGGATTTGATATAAGCGCTAAAACAGGCCCCAAAATAGGCTCTCAAACATTAAGCGACCGCAACACTAGCAGCCTCAGCGTTTTTGCGTTTGCGCTTACCGTCCGTCTCTTCTAGGATGACAGCATCTACCTTTCATTGTTTGGTTTCAAAAAGCAACGATAGTCCACCTGCCAAGGCTCCTCTAGCGCTATGAACAAGCTCAAAAAAAAGCCGAAAATCTCAGCGAAAACAATGCTACTGGTATTGGCCAGCTTCGTTTTGTTTTCACAGGTCTCTGGCACAGAGCTTCCCTGGCTAGCCAAGGAGTACATCGTCTTGTTTTTTGTTAAGCTCTATTTTGTCACCACCTGCGTCATCATTCCACGACTCAAGGAATCCTAAAAAGGCATCCTAAACGACCTTTCTAAATCATTCAAAACGCTTCACCTATGACCAACCTCAGCGTGAACCTCAACAATGACGCTATGCTACGCAATGCTCGCCCTCTTGCCATTCCCAGCGTGGTAAAAATGGGTGAAATCAGCATCGCCGCCGGAGCCCATGGCCTTACCGTTCACCCCCGTCCAGACGAACGTCACATCCGCCGCACAGACGTTTACGACCTGGCCAACCTGCTCAAAAGCCATCCCACCATTGAGTACAACATTGAAGGCAACCCGCTAGAGTCGCCCTTCATGGACATCATCCGAGAGATCAAGCCCGACCAGTGCACACTGGTACCTGACGATCCCACCCAAAACACCTCAGACCACGGCTGGAACGTCGCAAAAGATGCCGATAAGCTCAAGCCCATTATCGACGAGCTAAACGCGCTGGGCTGCCGAGTCAGCCTGTTTATGGATCCAGACATTGAACAAATCAAGCTTGTCCCCCCATTGGGATGTAGCCGCATAGAGCTATACACCGAACCCTACGCCACCGCACACCGCGAAGGCAAAGGCCAAGAAAGCTTCGCCCTCTACAAAGCCGCCGCAGACTACGCCCAATCCATCGGCCTCGGCGTCAATGGCGGCCACGATTTGAATTTAGACAACCTGCCGCTGTTCAAAACAATTCCCAACCTACTAGAAGTCTCTATCGGCCACGCATTAACGGCAGATGCTTTAGAAATGGGCTACGCCAACGCAGTCAAAGCCTACATAAAAGCACTGGCAGCTTAGGCTGTACTCCTTGTTCCAATGACTGGCTCCAATGATTGAAGAACAAAGCGCAGTTGCAAGACCAAGTGGAAAGATCCTATTATTTCCATGAGAGACCATAAGAATCGCGATATAAATGCAGCCTATTGACCTCGCGCAAAAACAGCTAGAGACTTTACCTCCAGAGAAGCTAGAGGCCATTCAGGGACTGCTTACAGGCTGGCTTGCCAAAGCTGAAAACGAGACAAAACGGATTTCCAAGGATACCGCCCAAACAGTAGTAAACGATTGGCTGCTAAGCGTATTGGGTGATAGATTTACTGCGATCACGCCTCATTTAATAGCAGGCGGCGATATTTGGTCGGTTTCAGTCGGATTAGCTTATCCAAACATCGGCATTATTGGCGAAACTGGAGAAGTCTTAGTCAGTGCCTTTTCACGAGGTATCATTTCAGCCACAGACATAGAAACAATGAAAGCAGTAGGGGTAGAGCACTTCCAGGCACACAAACATGAAATCGAGGCTGCCTTTTTATCGACAGGAAACGCCTGATTCTTGTGTTCCCGCTTGCCTACGCATGGTGTTAGCAGGGTTCGGGCTATCGATTTCTGAAGAAAAGCTACGTCAAATGTGTGACTGTACTATCTTTGGGACAGAAGCCTTACAAGCAGTGGAAGCAGCCAGGCAGCTGGGCTTTGTTGAGACAAGCAAAACTAATCTGACGCTCTTACAGCTGCATAGCTTGGTAGAAACAAGCATTAATCCAATTGTGTACGTCGAATTAATGCCAATTGATCAAATCTGGGGAATCCACGCACTGGTTGTAGAAAAAATAAACAGCAACTTTGTGACAGTATTAGATCCACTAAAAGGAGAACGCTCCATAAACAAAGCTGTTTTTGAAGCTGCCTACCGATTAACAAAGGGGTTAACAATAATCGTATCGTCCCTCTAAGAAAAGTCTCTCTATCTCTCTGGGTCAAAGAATTTACCAGCTTTGGAAAATCTGCCTCTCTAGTACAACAATAACTATGCAGCGTTACTTTACTCAAACCAAATGGGAACCTCAAGTTGGCTACTGCCGGGCACTCCGTGCAGGGTCGACCATTTACCTCTCTGGCACGGCTCCAATAGACGATACTAGCAATACGTTTGCACCCAACGATGCTTATGCCCAAGCCTGCCGATGCTTTGAAATTATCGGCAACACATTGAACACAATGGACTCAGGATTGCATCAGGTGGTGCGTACTCGTATGTACGTGACCGATATTAGCCAGTGGGAAGCCTTCGGCAAAGCACATCAACAGTTTTTTGGTGAGCATCCTCCTGTCACTGCAATGGTAGAAGTAAAGAGATTAATCAGTCCAGATATGCTTATTGAGGTTGAGGCTGAAGCCTTCGTGGGGTAGCTGGTTCATCCATTTATCACGCAGCGAGTATCTGAGCGATCGCACTCACCATCCGCACATTCTGTTCTGGTGTGCCCACAGTAATTCGTAACTTGTCATCTAGACCGGGCTGAGCAAAGTATCGAATCATAATGCCTTGGGCCTTCAGCGCCTGATATATTTTCTGTGCCACATTTGCTGGCGGCTGTACTAGCAAAAAGTTTGTTTTTGATGGCCATACCTGAAAAGAGAGCGCCCGTAAATCTGTTGTTAGCTGTTCTCTAGCCGCGATTATTTTTTGTGCGATCGCATTCTTGTAACCCTGATCTCTCAAAGCCGCCTCACCCAGCTTCAGTGCGATCGCGTCCACATTATAGCTATCCTTAATCTTCAACAATCCCTTCAACAAACTCGGTTGCCCGCAGCCAAACCCCAGCCGCAGTCCGGCCAACCCGTACCCCTTAGATAGCGTTCTGAGCACCAACACATTCTCAAACTCACGCACCAGCGCCAGCGAAGCTTTATCAGCACCCTCACTGGCAAAGTCCACATAGGCCTCATCAATCACCAGTACACCCGATAAGCCTTCTGCCAGCCGCCGCAAATCATCCATCGCAACCACATGCCCCGTTGGGCTATTTGGCGTGGCAATCAGCGTCACTGCTGCATCCACCGCCAACAGTTCATCCACAGGCAGCTGCCAATCATAGCCATTTTGTCCATAGGGAACTTCAACAACCTGCGCAGGTTGAATCGCCGCTAGCGTCCTGTACAGCACATACGTCGGCATCGGATAGGCAAGCGTGCGGACGGCTCCTTCCGCACAGGCTCGCACCAGCAGCGTCAGCAAATCATCACTACCATTGCCCGCAATCACCCAATCAGCAGGAATCTCAAACGTCTCACTGACCACCTGGCAAAAGTCTCTGGCCAGCGGGTCAGGGTAACGCCGCAACAGTTCACCACTGATGTCTCCTAGCGCTGATAGCACTTTGGGTGAAGGCGGATACGGATTTTCGTTAGAGTTTAACTTTAAGACACCCGCATCTAGCGGCGGCCACTCGCCCGGTGCATAGCCCTGCATAGACCAAATCGTCGGGCGAAACCATTGCTCAGCTTGTGACATTAGCAAAGAGTAAAGAATAGAACAATATCGCTACTCAATTTCTGTTGTAAACGGCATTCGCATATACACATTATGCGGATCGTTCAATGTCTCCAACAGTGTGAACTCTTCTCGCAGTTTCAACAGTTCATCCGTCAGCGGATCTTTGTTCCAAGGCAGCTGACTAATCGCAATGGAGGTCGTACCAAACAAACTGTTCAACAGCTGCTCTTCAAAGCTGGGCAGTCGCGGATATTCACCCACGCGATACTCTTCTAGCTCTGCGGTTTCAGCTGCTAGCGCGATCGCATCATTCAATCCACCCAGCTCATCGACAAGGTTCGCTGCGATCGCATCTTCCCCAGTCCACACGCGGCCCTGGGCCACCTGACCCACTCTCTCTTTAGTAATGTCGCGCCCTTCTGCCACGATGGTGGTAAAGCGGTCATACAGCGTATCCACATATTCTTGCTGGATCGCCATCTCCTGCTCTGTCTTAGGCCTTGACGTAGTTTCCAGCTCTGCTAGCTGTGCGGTTTTCACCGTGTCCCAAGTGATGCCATTTTTATTGGCAATCTCTTGAAAGTTTAGCAACAGTCCATACACGCCAATGGAGCCCGTGATCGTCGTTGGCGACGCCATAATTTTGGCACCCGGCGCAGCAATCATATAGCCACCCGACGCGGCATAGTCTCCCATCGAGACAATCAAAGGCTTCTCGTCGGCCAGCAGCTTTACTTCATCGGTGATGACTTCAGAGGCGATCGCGCTTCCCCCTGGACTATTGACCCTTAGGACCACCGCCTTCACGTCGTCATCTCGGCGCATTTCTCGCAGCGTAGAAGCCAGCCCCTGAGATGTAATCGCCCCCGGAACAACCTCCGAACCAACAACAATATTGCCCTCTGCATAAACAATCGCCACCGTGTCATCCGGACGGCCAAAGTTGTTAGCCTGATCGCGAGCCACCATTTGCGCGTACTGATCCAAAGACGTCTGCGGAAAATCATCATTTTCCATAAACAAATCAACATCGTCTTCATCGGGTTCTAGCCCAGTCAGCTCCTTCAAACCCAACAAAACATCATCGTAAAAACCGAGGCGATCTACCAAGCCTTCTTCTAGGGCCTGCTCTGGCTGAATTAACCCCACTTCATCTGCTAGCGCCTGCACTCGCTCAGCACTGATTTCTCTATCTGCAGACACTGTCTGCACAAAGTCCTTCCACAGATCGCCAATCAGCGCCTCAGTTTGCTGCTTCTCTTCTGGGCTGCTCTCCGAGCGGGTAAAAGGCTCCACCGCCGACTTGTAGCGGCCCACTCTTAAAACCTGTACACCAATGCCATACTTTTTCAGCGCATTGCCCAAAAACTGCGTTTCAGCGCGAAAGCCATTAACTTCCATGAGGCCCACCGGCGCTAAGACCAGATTATCCGCCACCGAGGTCAAATAATAGTCCCGCTCATTTAGGCCCGTGCTGTACGCCCAAATCGGCTTGCCCGACTCCTTAAAGGTGCTGAGGACCTCTCGCACCTCTTTGAGCGTGGAGAAGCCCTCTATCGGCGCACCCTTGAGATAAATTCCAGAAATTTTGTCATCTGCGGCGGCGGCTTCAATCGCTTGCAGCGTGTCGTACAAAGAGACCGAACGACTAGCACCATACAGCGCCTCCTCAAATCCAGAAGAAGACACTGCCCCATCGACAATATCTGTCGAGAGATCAAACACCAGCACCGAATTGTCCTCTAGCTCAAGCTCCGGTTCAGAAGAGCCTGACGCCACCAATATTCCAATGAGACCAAACGCACCAATACCCGCTAGCACTATGAGCGTCAGTAAGCCGACAAGTGTGCCTACCGCACTAGCCGTTGCAATTTTGAAAAAATCTCGCATTGATAATTAAGTCCGGTGTACCGATATGTCGTCTTCTAAAGGCAGAAAAATCTCTCTCCCTTCAGTAATCCCATACTAACGAAACTAAATTCATTGAAGTGATTTATTACAGCGAGTCATTATCGAATAGCCGCCATGACCCCCAACTGCCGCAGATCTTTGAGCTGAGCGCACCCTGTACAAAACAAAACAGTAACAATCTCAGCAATCAAAGCCTCACTCACCTCGGCCAGCGCAGCCTCTGACTGACTCGCCGCCTGCAAAAAAGGAAGTGCCAGCCCAGCCAAATCAGCCCCCAGTGCGATCGCCTTCGCCGCATGAAGCCCATTGCGCAGCCCACCCGAAGCAATCAAAGGCACCGATTGCCCCCGCACGTCTCCCATCGCCCGAATGCTAGCAATGCACTCCGCCGTCGGGATCCCCCAGTCAGCAAACGTATTGCCCAGCCGCCGCTGCTTGGCATCTTGAGCCCGCTCACTTTCGACCCTGGCCCAAGAGGTCCCCCCCGCGCCCGCCACATCAATCGCCGAAATCCCGATATCTAACAGGCGCTGCGCCATCTTTGCCGAAATGCCATTGCCCACCTCTTTAGCCACAATCGGCACGGGCAGCACCTTTACCAGCTGCTCAATTTTGGCAAATAGCCCCTTGAAGTTCACATCCCCTTCTGACTGCACCGCCTCCTGCAAAGGATTCAAATGCAAGATCAGCGCATCGGCCTCCAAAGCATCCACCGCTTTTTGGCACTGGCTAAGGCCGTAGTCGTAGTTCAGCTGCACCGCACCCAGGTTTGCAAAGAGCAGCGCATCTGGCGCGTACTGCCGTACCGAAAAAGTATGGGTCAAGTCAGGATTCTCGACCGCCACACGCTGAGAGCCCACCCCCATCGCCAGTCCGTAGCGCTGAGCCGCTTTAGCGAGCCGCTGATTGATCACTCTAGCCTGCTCAGTACCGCCGGTCATCGAAGAGATCAGCAGCGGCGTCGCCACCGTCTTGCCCAAAAACGTCGTGCTGATGTCAATATCGTCTCGGTTTAGCTCAGGCAAGCAGCAGTGCGTAAAGCGATAGCGCTCCAGTCCGTTGGTAATACGGTGACTTTGAACATCTTCGTCTAGGCAAATGCGTAGGTGATCGGCCTTTCTGACCTGGGTTTCTAGCGCCTGGTTTTCCAGGTTTTTTACGTCAAGGGCAGCATCTACCGCAGCGCTGGTCTGACTGAGATTGGTCGGCGATGATGTAGGCAAGGGACTCACGGTAGTTTTTCTCACGACACGGCTTTCGATAGTTTCAAGAGTAGGCAGCATACCGTTGAAACTATCGCGGTATGGCTAAACTACCGTACTCTCAGGCACGCTTTTGGCGCGATCGCACATATCGTAAAATCACTCAACTGTTCAAACGCCTCAGGCCGAACACCCCTAAGGGCGAGTCAGCTCCACACCATCGCGCTCATCCGTCGGCTGCAAAAACACCTTCACCGTCTCCTCACTAGCCGTCGGCAGCTGCTTACCCACAAAATCAGGATGAATCGGCACCTGCCGATGCCCACGATCTATCAGCACTGCCAACCGCACCACCTCTGGCCGACCATAGTCATGCACCGCATTCAGCGCTGCTCGCACCGTTCGCCCACTGTAAATCACATCATCTACCAGCACCACCGCCTTACCCGACAGATCAAACGAAATCTCCGTTTTTGCAGGCGTCCGCACGCCAATCTGGTCAAGATCGTCTCGGTAAAAAGTAATATCCAATGCCCCTACCGGCACCGACACCCCTTCCAACCGATGAATTTGCTCTGTCAAATAGTGGGCCAGCGGCACGCCTCGGGTATGAATCCCCAACAGAACCAAATTTTGCAGATCGCCCGCCCGCTCCACAATTTCCGACGCTAGTCGGTTGATCGTCCGGCGGATATCTTCAGCAGATAAAATATCAATGACCCTTTGACCCATTAGTCAACTCTCACATAACGCTCCGCCAGCTCAACCATTCAAGCCGCGCTTCCAAAGCTTAGCAACCGCTCTGAAGAAAAGCCCAAAAGCGAACCCCAAAGCAAAGCTCAAGATTTGCAAGCGCGACTTGTCAACCACTCTCAAAATTTTTGAAAAAGGCTTTATCCGCGTTTTTTATTGTAGTCTAGTTATTGAAGAAGGCATTTTTTAAAAGTAAGAAAAGTAAGAAAAATAGCAGTCAGTAACCAACGGATTAGTTAACGTTTTACCTAATGGCTTTGGGCCTGTTCTACAGAGTAGAAAGCAGAGTGAGAAAGACACCAAAATGGGTTTCTAACTGAGCCCAATAGCTGCCTCAATAGCTAAAGAGACACCGATTAAAGAGACACCGACCAAAGAGACGCGAACCAAAAGAGTCCAGTACTTCCCAGCCCTAATCCCAGCACAAAACTCCAGCGAGTCAGGCTCAGCGCCTGCGCAATCACCGTATCCGTAATGGGCCGAGCGGCCTCTCCTAAAGTCGGTTTAACTTTCAATTTTCCCTGATAGGTATTAGCACCGCCAAGCTGTACGCCAAGGGCAGCGGCATAAACACACTCACTCCAGCCAGCATTGGGACTCGGATCGGCCCTGGCATCTCGCCAGCATAGGCGCAACACAGAGCCCGGCCGACCAGACAGCATCGCAATCGTCAGCACGCTTAGGCGACAAGGTAGCCAAGTCAACCCATCCTCAAACTTGGCACTACACCAGCCTAAATCAGTGTACGGCGCTTCTCTATAGCCCACCATAGAGTCCAGCGTGCTTGCGGCCTTGTAGGCCAGTGCCATCGGCGCAGCCAACCCAAACAGGCCGCCCATCAGCGCATAAAACAGCGGAGCCAGCACACCATCAACGGCATTTTCACTCACCGTTTCCAAGACTGCCCGACGAATTTCTAGCTTCGATAGCGACTGTGTATCTCGGCCAACGTACATCGCGAGCTGCTTTCTAGCGGCCTGTAACCCATGCTCCGGCTGATTCAAAAGACCTAATACTTCTTCTGCGGCCCGCCGCAAGCTGCGTCCCGCAAAGCAACTCGCCAGCCACACCACAGACAGCAACCATGCCAGTAGCGGAGACATCGTGTTTAACCAAGCCAAACTCCAAGCACTCAAAGCAGCCGTCCCCCCCACCAGTAGCAGCGTTAAGCCAATGCCCGCTATTTTCATCACCGGCGGCGGCAAATCGCGACTAATCAAAGGCTGACGATAGCGTGAAATCACGCTGCCCATGGCTTGTACCGGATGCGGCCAACCCCAAGGATCACCAACGATAAAATCTATGAGCGCAGCCAGCATCAGGGCACTGACCGTTGGCCAGGGGTGTGGTTTTAGGAGCGACTGTCCACACAGCGAAATACAGTTAAGCAAAATACGGTCAAGCGAAATAAAATTAAAGGAATGGTCAGTCAACGCTCCCTCACAAAAACGCAGTACAAAGACAACAGTTCCAGACAGAGCAGTTCCAGACAGAGCAGTTCTATACAGAGCAGTTCTATACAGACAATGGTGATGCGAAAGGCTGCTCATTAAAACCATTACCCTTGATCCCGTCAGCTACACCACAAAGCTAGCGCCCTCGCCTTGAGCGGCCTGCCAGCTGCGAGCATCGTAGTAAAGATCTTCTAGGGTAATGCTATGAAATGCTTCTTTGAGCTTTTGGTGCAGCCGTTGCCACAGCATTGAAGTGACCCAGTCTTCGGCCTGGGGCGTCGGTGAGCGGCCTGTCGAGACTGTGCGCTCACTACTAACAAGGTCAAACGATAGCTCGCTGGCTGGTTCGCCCACTGCTTCTAAAATTTGCCCCAGTGAAATTTGGCTGGGAGGCTTGGCTAGTCGATACCCTCCATGGGCCCCGCGCACAGACACCACTAAGCTCGCCCGTCGCAGCTCAATCAAGAGCTTTTCTAAGTAGGGGGCTGGCAGCTGCTGACGCTGTGCGATCACGCGCACCGAAGACAGCGCATCTACCGGCTGCAAACTAAGGTCTAAAAGGGCTTTCACACTATAGTGACCACGGGTTGTGAGCTTCATTGACAAACCTTAAAAGAAACTATAAAACCAACGACAAAAGGAATGATTCCCGCATTTTCTGACTACTGAAGGTAACTAGATAGGCGTCAAAAGGTACA